>NZ_DAOUBL010000130.1:0-38853 GCF_034432615.1 Bellilinea sp.
ATGTCCTTTTTGAGGCAGGATAAAGCCCATCATCAAATTGGCAATGGTCGTTTTTCCGCTTCCGCTGCTGCCCACCAGTGCCAGCACCTCGCCATGCTTTAGTTCGAAATTGATCTCTTTTAATGCCGCCGCATCGCGCCCGCTGAATTGAAAGGATACATTTTCAAAGCGGATGAAATCGCCCTTCCTGAAAGCAGGTACGGCCTTGGCAGATTCGCCGCTTTGAACTGGCAAGGAGTCAACCAGCGCAAAAATACGGCTGGCCGCGCTGACTCCGCTCATGCCGGCATGAAAACGCTGGCCCAGTAAACGTAACGGCTGATAAAACTCCGGTGCCAGCAGTAAAACCACAAAGGCTTGTTGAAACTCCATCAAGCCATACAGCAGACGCAGTCCAATTTGAACCGCAATGACCGCAGTGCTGATGGTTGCCGCCAGTTCCAGCACCAATGCTGAAAGGAACGTGACCCGCAAAACGCTCATCGTCGTGCGGCGGTAATCTTCCGCAACTTTACCAATCCGATGGGTATGCTCCTGAGAACGATTCCACTGTTTGAGTTCCTTCAATCCTTGCAAGGTATCCAGAAAGAACGCGCTCATGCGACTCAGCGCTTGCCATTGCCGGCGGGTTACACTTTCTGAGCCCTTGCCGATCAAAACCATGAAAAAGGGAATCAGCGGAGCAGTAAGCAAAAACACCAGCCCTGAAAGCCAATCCAGCGGAAAAACAGCCAGCAGAATTGCCAGCGGCGTAATAGCGGAAATTGCCAGTTGGGGAAGATACTGCGAATAATAGGCATCCAATGCTTCGACGCCGTTGGTCAAAGTATTACTCACTTCGCCGCTGTTTTCGCGCTGGATGAAGACCGGACCGGCTGCCAGCAGCCTGTCAAACAGCCTGCGGCGGATTTTGTCCTTGACATTCACTGCCAGCCAGCCGGAGATGACTTCCATCCCTCCCCCTGCGCCTGCCCGCAATATGCCCACCAGCAGCAGACCGGTCAGCAACGGCGTTACTTTGACTAAATCCGCACCTTCCAAAAAGACAGCATTTAATATCCCGCTCAACAAACGCGCCTGCAGGATAATCAACACCGCCGCGGCAAGGCTGAAAATTCCAATCAGGATCAGGTACCAGCGTTCTGCCGCCAGCAGACCAAGCAGCCGCTTATCCAGTTTCATGTACCTTCCATTTCGGCTTGAACCGCTAAGGATTACTTTTGAAGGGAAGCGTGCTTCATTGCCAGTTTCAGCGATTCGATTGCCGGCACAGGGGTTGGATCAATACCATAAGCCATCGCCAGATAATACGAAGCATAATCCCCAAAATGGAGGGTTGTCCACATTTGGGCAAGGCGGGTTTCACCTTTGGCTTCAAAATAATCGGTTCCCAAACCGGCCAGCATGAAGGTTTGACGGGTCAGGTCACTGCGAAGCTGGTTTTGGGGATGATCCAGTTTTGCCCGCAGAAAGATGATCATCGTCTTACTGAGCATCTCGGCCGGATTTTCCACGCCAGCAAGCGTATTGTGATCAGCCTCCGGTAGAAATTCAAACTGCGCCCAGGTCTTGGCAATCTCGCTGATCTGACCTTTCCAGCGCCGGGCAACTGGAGCCAGAAACCCCGATCCCATGATCACCACCCAGCGGTTTATCAGTTGACCGGCCAATCGTTTTGCCGGGTTGCTGGTGACAGGAATTTCCGCCAGCAAGCTCTTTTGCTGATCGCGCATCGCCCGGATCGCATCTTTCAACTCATCCGCCGGGTCGGGCAATAAATTCAAACGGCTCAACATGGCCAACAACAACCCAAAAGAGAATCCGACTGCCGCCCGCGGCTGTCCCTCGTGCTTAAACTGCCACAGGGGAATCCCTTTGTTTTGCGCCAATTCAGCCAGTTTGCCACCGGTACAAATGGCTGCCACCGAACAACCTGCTTCAATGGCCTGTTCAAAAACCGAAAGGGTTTCTTCCGTGTTCCCGGAATGGCTCGAGGCAATGACCAGAGTAGATTTTGATTTTGCCCACGCCGGTAGGGTGTAATCCCGCTGAACCACAAAAACTGCCCGGCCGAGTGGTTCGAGGTAGGCCCCCAGCAGATCCGCGCCAATGGCCGACCCCCCCATCCCGGCAATTAACACCTGCCGAATTTCACCAACCGGTGGAACGGGAAGTTGATTACCCAGTTCCCAGGCCTGCTCCAGCTGGGAGGGTAAACCATTGATCTCCCCCAGCATATTTTGAGGATCGAATTGAGAAAATTTTTTAAAATCATCCAGGCTGTTCATCATGTTCTCCGCATTAGTTTTGGGGATAAAATCATGGGATTAACCATGTTACAAAATCGAATCGCATGACCAGTGGCGCTTGGGATACAGATACCATTCTCATACTTCCGGGCAGACCTTCATTGGTTCGATAACACAGGTTGAGTCCTTCCGACAAAGATTCCACACTGATCCGGGTGCTTGAGAAAATAGCACTGCGGCAATCGTTCAAGGAAGGCGCTACCTCCCCAAAAATCATCAGGCCGGCATTCTCATCCACTTCAAACCAGAAGCTGCCTTCTTCCGATTGGATCAGTCTCAAATCCACCCCCTCATCATCCGTCACCTCTCCGCTGTCAAGATCAACACCCAGCCCCGGCTGCAGTTCGAACCTGCCGCTTGCCAGAATCATCGGAGTGGGTGTCATGGTCGGAGTTGAAGTTGGCGTCGGGGTATACACCGCAACGACTTGAATCCGCACCCAAAACGGAGCATTTCCGCCCGGCCCAATCCCAAACAGTTTCCCTTCCGGATTTCGCAGCATCCAGTAACTGGTATATAAACCGGGTTGTTGGGGAGCCAGCATGTCCACTGCAATATCCACGCTCTCACCGGGGTCAACCTTGCCGGGTAAAGGCTGCGAGGAACTTGTCCCCAATCGGTCGCCGGAAAACCACACCACCTGATAATCCCTGTTCCACGGACAGGAGCCGCGGTTGACCAGCCGCCAGATTTTGGTGAACGGCTGTCCCGGCAGCAAACGGGAGTCATCCGGGTAAGTAACATCCAGAATTGCCCCTGCGCCAGCCCGATCACAGGAAGATTCGGGGGGTGCGGCAGTAAAGGAAAGGATTGGTGAAGGGGTAAGCGTGATGACGATAGGTGTAGGTGTTACGGCCGGTTGGGTGAGGTTGGCACCTACCATGGTCGCCACATTTGCGGCAATTTGTGTCAGTTGAAATTCTGCTGTTTGGGCAAAGGAAGTCGGGTCAAAGAAGGGTGCGGGGCTGCCCAATGGGAAATTACAGGCAGCTAAACTGACCAGAATAAAGAATGGCAGAAGAAATTTAATCGGCAGACAGCCAGAAAACTGAACCCAAACCTTCCTCATGGCATGTCCAATTCTACCAAGAATTCGGGCTTCGCACAGATTTCAAATAATCAAGTAAAATAAGAGAACACCAGTCCAGTATTTATTGTTTGTAACAGGTACAGGTATCCGAATGACGAAACCAACCTCCGTACAGCCGGTACGTTATGTTCAATATCGAAATGGGGTCACCTCTCTGGTTGAGGAAGGCCGTGTTATTTCCGAAGCCAGTGTCAGCCTGACGGTCAATGGAATCTTCTGGCTTTCATGGATGTGTACCCCTATGGAACTGGAAGATTTAGCCGTCGGTTTCCTGTTCAACGAAGGAATTATTCAAAGCATCCAGGAAATTGAAATTCTTCGCCCTTGCAATCATGGCGATAATGTGGATGTATGGCTGAACCACCCGGTTGAAAAACCCCTCCACTGGCGCAAAACCTCCGGCTGCACTGGCGGAATGACCAGCGAAACTGCCCAGCAACGCACCCAACCCATCACCAACGGTGATGTATTTCCGGCAGAAAAATTGTTAGGATGGATGGAGCAGATGTTCGATTCACAGACCCTATATAGCCAAACACGCGGGGTGCACTGCTCAATGTTGACGGATGGCGAAGCAATCATGGCCATTGCCGAAGATATTGGCCGGCATAACACACTGGATAAAATTGCCGGCAAATTGATAAGGCAATCCCTTCAACCCACCCGTCGGATTTTACTGACTACCGGCCGCATCAGTTCGGAGATGCTGCAAAAGGCCGCCCGGATAGGAGCCGCTATTTTGATCTCGCGCACTTCCCCAACATCACTTTCCATTCAACTCGCCGAACAATACGGGATCACGCTGATCGGCTATGCCCGCCGCAATCAATTTAACCTTTATACCCACCCCCAGCGGGTCGGCATAACCTTTCCCGAAAGCATCACCGAGCAACAACCATCCGTTTATCCAGTTTCAGCCTGAGCCACTTGTTCAGCGGCGTGAAATTCCGCCTGCGTGTTGACATTCAAGAAAATTCGCCCATGGGGATCAAATTGAGCGAGTTCCTCTTTTTCAATAAAGTATACTTTTGTGGCGGGGAACCAGGCAATCATTTTTCTTTCTCCCTTTTCGATCGCCTGCCGCACTGCTTGCCGACAGTTTTGGGTGCGGTATACGGCATGGAGCGGTTCAAAACCGACTTCGCTTTTAGGAACAACTGCATCCCAATGGCCACTGACCAATACTTCGGCCTGATAGGTCAGCAAATCCGCGCTGACGAACGGCATATCACAGGCAACCACCGCAGTCACAGGTGAGCTGGAAATCGTCAGCGCCGTTAGCAGGCCACCCAGCGCTCCATAACCGGGGAGAAAATCGCTAAACACCGGCAGGTTGAGAAATTCAAAGTCTTCAGGTCGGTTGGATGTGATCAGAATTTCCTCAGCAACCGGTCTGAGGCGGTCAATGACACGCTGAATCAACGGCTTGCCCAAGAAAGGCAATAAAGCTTTGTTGCTCCCCATTCGTCTGGATTGACCACCTGCTTGAACTACAACCGTCAACTTCATGTATAATAATTATAACCTGTTTGGTAGGAATTATCTGGCCTGTACTCCCTGCCAACTTCACCGTAACCCGCTCCACTTTCTTAAACCTGCCGCCAACAAGGAGAACCAATGTCCAATCTGGATTTAAGTCCGCTTCTCCAACGTTTGGAAGAATATCAACCACAGGGACGAACTGCCCTGTTACCTGCCCTTCACGATGCCCAGCAACTTTACGGTTACATTCCCCAGGCCGCTGCGAAAGCCATCGGGCAGGCTTTGAATGTACCGCTTGCCGATGTTTACGGCGTCATTGAATTTTATTCGCTGTTTTATAGCCAGCCAGTCGGTAAAACCGTCATTCACATTTGTAACGACCCGGCTTGCGCACTGGCCGGTTCCGAAGCGTTATTCAAACAAATTCGTTTTCAGCAAGAGAGTGCTCCAGCCATCGATTCACCTCTATCCCTTACCGTTGAGATGGCGCCTTGTCTGGGATTGTGCGAACACGCTCCGGCCGTCCTCATTCAAGGCCAGCCAGTTGCCAGAGCCAACCGGCAAACCTGGCAGGAGCTGGTCAGTGGTAAGGGAGAACGTCCCTCCAGCATGCTGGGTGGGACCGTTTCCATCCTTACCGCAAATTGTGGTTTGGGACATACGGTCGAGCTATCCGAATATCTGGATTTGGGCGGCTATCAGGCACTTCGTAAGGCCCTCAACATGCCGCCGCGACAGGTCATTGAGGAAATCAAAGCCGCTGGACTGGTTGGACGCGGCGGCGCAGCCTTTCCGACCGGCTTGAAATGGGAGGCCGCTGCAAACGCTCCTGGAGAGGTCAAATATGTCGTCTGCAATGCCGACGAAGCCGAACCCGGCACTTTCAAGGATCGCGTCCTGATGGAAGATGATCCGCACAGTATACTGGAAGGCATTCTCATCGCCGCTTATGCCATTGGCGCACAGAAAGGGTATGTCTACATTCGGGGCGAATACCTGCTGCCCTACCAGGCAATGAACAAAGCTGTAGAAGATGCCCACCAAGCCGGCTTTCTGGGCAATAACGTTCTGGATAGCGACTTCAATTTTGAAATTGAAATTCGGCGTGGTGCGGGCGCTTACATCTGTGGTGAAGAAACCGCATTGTTTGAATCCATCGAAGGTAAACGCGGCTTCCCAAGGTTAAAACCTCCCTTTCCAACCACTTATGGGCTGTTTGGTAAACCTACGGTCATCAACAATGTAGAAACCCTTGCCAATGTCCCGATTATCATTCGCAAAGGGTCCGCCCACTACCGTAAATTAGGCACTGAAAAATCACCCGGCAGCAAATTGTTCTGCCTTTCCGGCGACGTAGTGCGTCCCGGTTTGTATGAAATCCCTTTTGGCGTGCCGTTTCATCACTTGCTGTATGATTTAGCGGGCGGCGTCCGTCCCGGTCACCGTTTTCAGGCGGCTCTGTTTGGAGGGGCAGCCGGTGCCTTTGCCACACCGGATCACCTGAATGTGCGCTTGACCTTTGAGGACTTGAAAGAAGCCGGTTTACCCCTCGGTTCCGGTGTGATCACCGTATTCGATGAAACCCGCGACCTTCGCGACATTTGCCTGCACCTGGCGCGCTTCTTCGTTGAGGAATCCTGCGGTAAGTGCTATCCCTGTCAAATAGGCACACAGCGGCAATTTGAAATTATGGAACGCATCGCCAGAGGTGAGGTTCAAAAAGATGACTGGGAACGCCTGCAAGATGTGGGCTGGACGATGACCGACTCCTCTCTGTGTGGATTGGGGCAAACCGCCGCCTCCGCCATCCTGAGCGCAATGAAACATTTTCCTCACCTCTTTCAACCCGTCTGAAAAGCACGGGAGGGTAATCCAATGAGTGAAACCATCCGCATTACCATTGACCAGCAAACCCTGCAGGTGCAGGCGGGCAGCACCATTTTGCAGGCAGCCCGACAGGCGGGAATAGACATCCCAACGATTTGTTATCACGATTACTGTACCGCCAACGGCTTGTGCCGAATTTGTGTGGTTGAAGTGGAGGGAGCGCGTACGCTCCAGCCGGCCTGTGTTGCACAGGTGCACGACGGTATGGTTATTTATACCCGCAGCGAACGCGTCCTGCGCTCGCGCCGCACCATTCTGGAAATGCTGGCATCCAGTGTGGATTTAAGCGAAGCGCCCGAAATTCAAACCATGCTCCAGCAATATCATTCTGATTCCCACCGCTTCCCGGATGCTGAAGTCAGGCATCCGCCTGTCATTGACGATAACCCGATGTACATTCGCGATTACGCCAAATGTATCCTGTGCTGGCGCTGTGTTCAGGTTTGTGCGGAAGATGCCCAATACACATTTGCCATTAACTTCTCCGGGCGCGGGTATGAAACCCAGATCAGCACTTTTTACGAAATTTCCATGCCGGAATCAAGCTGTGTGTTTTGCGGGCAGTGTGTGGGAGTATGCCCCACCGGCGCACTGAAACCCAAGCGTCAATGGTTGCTGGAAATGGGCTACACTCCCGACGACATCATGAACCTGACACGCAGTCAGCGTCAGCGCCGCAAAAGGCGGGAAGAAGCCGCTGCTCGTACGGAATAACGGTTTTGCGGTCAAATCCGATTGGAGGTTGCCATGCTGAAAGCAGAAAAAGTTGTCCCAACGACCTGCCCTTACTGCGGCGTTGGCTGCAATTTGGAACTGCATGTGCGCGATGATTTTATCTACAAAGTCACCTCACCGTTTAATTCGGTCGTTAACCACGGCAATTTGTGCGTTAAAGGCCGCTTTGGTTTTGATTTTATTTACAATCAAGAGCGCATCACCACCCCTCTGATTCGCAAGCAGCCACAAAAACCCGGACAACGCACCCAGGCCTTCGACCGCTCAGAATGGCGTGAGGTCAGCTGGGATGAAGCGTTGGATTATACTGCCGATCGGCTGGTGGAAATTTACCAGTGCGACGGCTCGAATGCCATGGCAGTGTATTGCTGCGCAAAAGCTACCAATGAAGATAACTACCTGCTGCAAAAGTTCTTTCGCGCGGTTTTTCGCACCAACAACGTGGATCACTGCACCCGCTTGTGCCACGCCGCCAGTGTGGTTGCCCTGCAAATGGCCATCGGCTCGGCAGCCATGAGCAATACGGCAGCCGAAGTAAAAGATTGCGATGTTTTTATCCTGACCGGATCGAATCCAACCGAGAATCACCCCATCATTGCCTTGCAAATGAAAGCCGCTGTGCAAAAATATGGGGCTAAATTGATTGTGGTTGACCCGCGCCGCATCGAGATGGTGAACTACGCCACGCTTTACCTGCCCATACGGCCGGGAAGCGATGTGCCGGTCTTCTCGGCAATGGCACACGTCATCCTCAAAGAAAACCTGTATAACCGCCAGTTCATTGAGCAACGCACCGAAAATTTTGAAGCCTTTGCAGCCTCGATGGAAAAATTCACCCCTGAATTTGCCGAGCAGATTTCGGGGGTTGACCGTCAATTGATCATTGAGGCCGCCCGCATGTATGCCACTGCCCGCAACGGCGCAATATTTTGGGCGCTTGGCATTCCCGAATCCACACATGGCACGGCTAACGCGTTGAGTTTGATCAATCTGGCCCTGTTAACCGGTCAGGTTGGGCGTAAAGGGACTGGCCTGAACCCCCTGCGCGGTCAAAACAATGTGCAAGGCGCTTCCGACTCAGGCGCCATGCCATGGCATTACCCCGGCTATCAGGCTGTGGACAACGAAGAAAACGCCCGCCGCTGGGAAGAAGCCTGGCACATTGAGCCGGGTGGTCTTAACCGCCAGCGGGGTTTGACCACCACCGAGATTCTGGCAGCAGTACATCCCGGCGGAGTACGCGCCCTGTACATCATGGGCGAAAACCCGATGATGTCCGAACCCAATCTCAACCACACCCGCAAGAAAATGGAGGAATTGGAATTTCTGGTAGCGCAAGACCTGTTCATCAACGAATCCGGCGCATTTGCGGATGTATTTCTGCCGGCAACCTCATGGGCAGAAAAGGACGGAACTTTCACCAACACCGACCGGCGCGTTCAGCGCGTACGGCAAGTGATTCCTCCGCGGGGTCAATCCCGCCCGGACTGGGAAATCATCTGCGACCTCGCCAAACGGGTTGAAAATCGTTTGAACCGTGCGCACTCAGCCTACTGGAACTACCGTCACCCTTCTGAAATTCTGGAAGAGATGGCGCGTTACGTGCCGGATTATGCCGGAATTCGTTATGATCGAATTGAAAAAGTCGGCTTGCAAACCCCGGTACCAACGCTGGATCACTCCGGCACCCCCTACCTGTACGGCGAGCGTTTTCCGCGGGGTAGGGCAAAGTTCCACCCCCTTGAATATACCCCCAACGCCGAAATGCCGGATGAAGAATATCCGTTGGTTTTAAGCACCGGGCGGGTGTTGGAACACTGGCACGGCGGCACACTCACCCGCCATTCCTGGATGGATGATTTATTCCCCGAAGCCCTGATGGACATTCACCCGGCCGATGCAGCCCGTTTAGGTGTGAGGGATGGCAGTCCCGTGCGGGTTACCTCACGACGCGGTTCGATCGTCTTAAGGGCAAAAGTTACCACCAAAACCAACATTGGGGTAGTTTTCATTCCTTTCCATTTTCGGGAAGCCGCCGCCAATTTGTTGACAACCGATGCGGTGGATCCGCAGGCAAAGATTCCCGAATACAAAGCTGCTGTGGTGCGTGTTACGCCGGCAAGCGATGAGGAATTGACCGCCGCGGTCGAATCCCAACCCCGCGGCAGGTATTAACTATCGCCCGTCTGCATCGCGGATAATAGCCCGCGCCAGCTGCAAGAATTCCTCCCACTCCTCCGTGAAAAAGTGCAGAGTTACATTATTTAATTCCAGATGGTAGGTGGTTTCCCCATCCGGTTCTTCAGCCTGCCACGCCATGTAGTTTTCGGTTTCGGCAATTGTTTCGGTTTTCGGATCCATGGCACTGCTCATTTCATCTCTCCTTGTTGATTAGTTTTTAGAACCTGCAGGTCGTTTATTTCACTTGCGGGAGTTCGGTTTTTTTTGCGGTGGGATGTTCTTTTGCAAGGCACGTCCCAGCCAGTTGCGGAACTCCTCAAGCCAGTTGATTATCGGGATACCATTGGGAAACTGTTTTTGAAACCGCCGATTGATCCGCGCAAATAAATTGCCAAACCACTGACTGATCCACTTTGCCATGGCGTTTGGTTCGCGGTCGGCAATTTTTTCCATACCTTCCCATGGGTCGAGATCGAACATTTTACGGAAAACATAATTGGCAATCAGTTTTACGGTGGCAGTTACCGGCGCGGCCAGCAATACCCCAATCAGGCCGAACAGATTGGCAAAAATCAATGCTGCAACCATGATTGCAGCCGGGTGAATATTCAAAGCGCTGCCCATCAAACGCGGGACTAAAAAATTATCCAGCATAAAATCAATCACAATGGCTGAACCCAAAACAATGATCACATACAGCCATGGTTCAACGCCAAAGATGGTACTCCCCTGTAAATACGAAACCAGGCCATAGGTAATCCACGTAACCCACGGTCCGATATAAGGGACAAAGCGGGCAAGCCCTGCCAGCAAGGCAAGGCCCACATAAAAGCTCACCCCCAATCCACCCAAAAGAGGAATATAAACAAGCACGGTGATAACAAAAATAATCATCTGCCCGCGTAAAAATGCGTTCCAGATGCGGTTCAATTCTCTGCCAAAGCGGGCTACATCTTCACTGTAACCCGGAATCTGTAAATTGATCAAACGCTCTCGAACGCCACCCGAGTCATTGAGGATGAAGTAAGCAATTAAAACCGAAAAAAACAACCATCCAATGGTTGTTGCCGCGCTGGCAGCCAGTTTTCCAATGATTGTTGTCAGGTTTGAAAGAATTGGCTGCACCATTCCCAGCAGCTGACTTGCCAGACTGGGAAGGTCGTACTGCGCCAGATCAATTTGGAAGATGCCAATTTCAATCGGGTGCGCGGTTAGATCGGCAATAATTTTCGGCAAATCACGGATGCGGGTATCCAAAAACCGTACCAGATTTTGCACCTGTTCAAAAAGCGCCAATCCGCTGACGGTCAGCAGGGATAACAACCCCAACAGCACCAGCACAAACACAATCAAAGCGGCCAACCGCCATGAGAGCCGTAATTTTTGGTGGAGTAAATTCGTTATTGGGTAGAGCAGGTAGGCCAGAATGAAGGCAACCAGCAACAGCCCGACAATCTGGCGGAAGCGGATTAATAAACCTGCCAGAATGGCAACCGTCGTCAGGGCTACCACCAGTTTGGTTGTGCCGCTCCAACGCGGGGAGGTTGAGGGTTGCAACGAGTCGTTCATTGACCAAAATCCATTATCAGGCTCTAAATCAATTGTACCAGAGCAAGCCATTAAATCTTCGCAAGGCCCTTCCCAACCATTCTGGAAAAGGCTGAAGAATTAAACACCTCTCTATCAGGGAGGACACGCACCCGGTATAAACAAATTGGTAATTGTATTGAATGGGGCAGTGCAATACAAATTCAAAGCATCAAAAATTGCAAATGCAAGGCAGCCGCAGGCAAGCACCACCACAAGTATGATTAATACGATGACCAGTGGAGAAAGTTTCATCCTGGCAGGTTTGACGTTTTTCACCCCTGCGGCCGGTTGGGCGACCTGACCGCTGAAACCGCCCGGCATCTGCGGGGGGGAAGTCATCACCGGCTCATATGCCGGGGCAGGTTCAGCCTCTTCCTCCATCAACGAACTGCGGACGGCTGCTATGGTTGCATCCGGATCAAGCTCGCTCGCCTCAAACAGAAGGTGAGTATTCTCCCCTAAGGTGATCAGTTCCCCCGCCTGCAGAGCGTGGGCAGCCTGCAACCTCATACCGTTGACTGCCGTCCCGTTGGTTGATCCAAGATCCTCAATAAAATACCGCTCCCCCTGCCGGTAAATACGGGCATGTCGGCGCGAAACTTCGGGATCGTTGACGACCAGCATGTTGCTGGCATCTCTCCCAATGGAAATTAAATCCCCTTCCAAAGGGTAGGTAAGACCAGCATTCGGCCCAGATTTGAGTACCAGTTGATATCGGGCAGCCATCTTCTTATCTCCTTGGCGATTGAACTATCCATAGTGTAGCCCGATTGAGAAGGGATGTCAACAAAAAATCTCCATACCGTATTCCGGCAGGAGATAAAAAAACCCCCCGCCGTGCCGTGTGCTGCGTAGTTTTGAACCTGCATTCGCAGGTTTGGGATCCTCCACCGAGATCCGCCTTGACCGAAGTCTATCGCGTCACTCCAGTGATAGTGGAACCCTCTTTATTGGTGTTGGCTCAAAACCGGTCGTGCTGCATCACGAACACAGCAGGGTTAATCAACTTATACCACATTTTTTATTGGATGGGTAGGCGTTGGCAGTTCCACGCAAGGGTGAAATTTCTTAAAATTTGTGAAATTTGATGTTCGGGAAAGCCGATTAAGTGGGCGGTACATCCATTCAGACAATCACCGGCGCCAAAACCTGCCGCTGCTATAAAGGCAGACGGTTGATTCAAAAAGAATTGGCTCCAGCGGCACTCCAAACGTTCTTCTGCCGCCAAATAGACTATTTCCATAATTTCACCATGCGGACGCAGATAGTCGAAATGCCAGCGCGGTGAAGTATGGATTTTCAAGTGATGCTTCAATCGCCCGCGAATGCCCCCGCTGCCCAATGCCGAACCACAATACACATATATCCCATCTGGAAAAGAAAACGAACCCAACCTGCCAACGGACAGTTCAATCCACTGGTGTATTCGCAACACCAGAAGATAACTTCCACGAGCGGAAGGCAGATTCGCAAACATCAGGATTTCTTTACAAGATAATCGAATTGATGAGCTAAAAACATCAACTCACCCCTCTCGATTTGAGAACGGCGAGCCCTGAGCCAGTTTTCAAAAGCAATCAGATTGATTTGGTGGTATTTTGGAATGGTTTCCTCAAAAAAGTGCAGGATGAAATGCAAAAAATAAGCCTCATCTGCCGGGTAATGACGCGCGAGCGGAAAAACTACCCAATCCGATGACCCAATTTCCACAACTTCAAAATTGGCTCGTTTCAACGCATGAAAAAGACGCCGGCCGGTGCAGCTCCCACCTGTCGGCTTACCGTTCACAAGCCGCTCATCCATGCTTTGGTGATAATAGCGGATGATCTGCGCATCCAATTCTGCGTCAATCACCGGTTCAAAGGCTGTGGTTCCATCGAAGTTAATCGAAAAGTAACCCAGTCCATCTTGCCTCAAACATGACCTGATCATCGGCAGAACGCTTTCCAAATCCACCAGATCCAGCACAGCATTGGCAATCACCACATCGAAGTATTTCTGCCATTGTGGTTGCCGAAGGAAGTCGTATAAATCCGCTTTTATAAACCGGTAGGCAACCCCCTGGGTATCCTCATGGGTTTGGCGCTCCTCGATTGGATGAATATTCCAGCCGCCCGCATTCCCCCATTTTGGAATGATTTTACGGGCAGTCTCAATATTCTCGCCTTCTGCATCAATTCCCGTATATTCCGCATGGTTCAACAAACCCCATTCCAATGACCGCTGGAACATCGTTCCGATTCCCATACCCAATTCAAGCACCCTGACTTTTTCTTTCTGAGCTGTTTGATGAATTTCGTTTTTCAGCGCTTCCCACACCCGCCGATTAAGCGCCCGGTCATCCACCGATCTTTTAGAAGATAAATAGCGGGTAAAGGAGAATTCCATTATTCCGACCTTTCCTTTCAATGCAAAAAATGCCCGATGAGAAAGCGGCGTGCAGTTGCCATGCTCTCCTGCCAGGTGGGAAACTCCTCGTAACGTCTCCGCGCCGCCTTGCTGAGTGCCACCCTCAAATCCGCATCGCTTAATAATTCCAGTAGCACTTTCTTCAACGCAGCCGGTGATTCGGGTGGAACAAGAAAACCATTGACGCCTGACTGAATGATCTCACTTGCTGCGCCGGATTGTCCTGCTACGGGAATAACCCCAAACCGCTGCGCTTCCAAATACACAATGCCAAATCCTTCGTATTGGGAGGGCACGACCAAAACATCCGCGGTCTGCCAAATTTTGACCAGTTCATCATCCGAAACCGCGCCGTAAATTCTTACGCGCTGACCCAGCCCGCCAGATTCGATCATTTGTCGAATTTTCTTCTCATAGGATGGTTGCAGGTTAGTTCTGCCCACCAGAGAGAGTTGCCAATGAAAGGATGTCAAATCTTGTAATGCCCCTAAGAGCGTATGCAGCCCTTTACGGGGAATCCAATTTCCCACAAAGATGAAGTGAAGATCATTATTTTGGCTATGCGCATTGAATTTGGTTTCTACTCCTTCCGCGCTTAACGCATCGCCGCCCGGTGTAGCAACCACAGCCGGCTTTTCCGCTTTCAGCAGGTTGCTCACCGATTGCAGCGTTGTCTGGCTGTTGCAAATAAACCCATCTACCGAATTCAGATAACGTCGTTCCACCTGCCGGTACAACCACCTCAAAACCCGCGGATGCTCTTCCATGCAGCGCAGATGATGTACGATGCTCACCAGCGCATAGGGTACATCCTTTCTCAATTGATGATTAAGGATAAACAAAGATGGATGATTGAGTTCATCCTGAAGCAAAACATCCACCCGCAAATCGCGCAGGCGCTCCCGCAGGGCAGGGTTTAAGTTGTGCATCCAGTGGCGCGGATAATTGCGCCATGGCAGGGAGATGATTTCCACATTATCTCCCTGGCTTTGAAGAAACGACACCAGTTTACGGTCATACAAATACCCTCCCGAAAGGGTATTCAAATCACCGTAGATGACCAGCCCCACTCTCACCTAACGCCCCACCTCATAGCCCGCCCAGGCAACTGCATTTTCCCACAATTTAACCGAAATCCGTTCAACCGGGCCAGCTAAAAACTGCTCTGCCAGCGATTCGCACAATAACCGCGCAAAATGCTCCAGAGAGGGGTTCACACCCGCAAATTCCGGCAAATCATTCAGCGTGTGGTCGCGAAAATAACCAATCAGACGGTCAAGCGTATCCTCAATGGCAACAATATCCACCAGATACTGATGCTGATCCAATTGTCTGCCGCTTAATTCCAGTTCAAGACGGTATGGGTGGGAATGCAGCTGGTTTTCTGCACCCCAATCTCCGCCGATCAGATAATGCTGGGCAATGAATTCACGCTGAACGCCGACCCGGTACATGGTAAAACTCCTTTTACAAAAATTGGCATAAGCCCAAAACAGGGTTTAAATCTACTATAATCTTAACATGAACTCAGCGGATTATGACGCCAGTGAACAGGCTTTGGTTGAAATCAACATCGAAGACATGTTGGTCTCGTTTGGCATTCAGAAATGGCGGTTCGGGCGCTGGCTGGCAAAGCGCTTGTTTGACTACCCTGCGCGTAAATTTGCGCGGCATGTTCTGGATTTCGACAGAGGCGTTGCCGAAAGCGGCTTGACCGGCGGCTCGCAGCGCATACTGCCCGAATACGTCCGATCACTGACCATAAGCGGGCAGGAAAACCTGCCTCAGAATGGAGCGGTGTTGATCCTTTCCAACCACCCCGGCATGGCAGATACCCTTGCCCTGTTTGCTGCCTTGCGCCGTCCGGATTTGCGCATACTGGCAGCAGAGCGTCCTTTCCTGAGGGCTCTGCCGGCCACGGCTGGTTATTTGTTCTTTGTCCCCGAGGCCGAACAACACCGCGGCGAAGTCATCCGCCAAACCGCTGCTCATTTGCGGGCCGGCGGGGCAGTACTGACCTTTCCCGCAGGCAAAATTGAGCCTGACCCCAAAATCCTGCCGGGTGCGCTGGAATCACTGAACGAATGGTCCATCAGCACCGGTTTATTTGTTCGTCTAATTCCCGGCTTGCCGGTACTGCCCGTGCTGGTCAGCGGAGTTATCGCGGCTCCTTCCGTGCGCCATCCGCTCACCTTGCTGCGCCGCAGGGTTGAAGATCAACGCCGGCTGGCTGCCACACTGCAAATTCTCATGCGGGAGTTCTTCCCCACCCAATGGCCTGTGGATGTGCGCGTGGATATCTTACCGTTGATGGATACCCGTCCGCTGGCTGACTATCGCCGCCCGGAAGACATCACCCGTCAATTAATTGAACAAATCCGCCCGCTTTACGAACAGACGATTCGCAAGATTCAACAACGAGATTCTTCAGCCTCATACCCCACCCTTACGGCAACAGGACAAATTCAAAGATAACTGAATACAGCCTGCAGCACTTCATGCGGAGAATCCACCAGAAGATCAAATACCTGATTAGCCTCGGAAAGTGGAAAAAGGTGGCTGATCCAATTGCCCGGTTTGATTCTTTCCAGTTGTTCAAAAACCACCTCGAAGCGGCGCTGTTTATCCCAACGCCCACTCAAAGAGGGATCTATCCTGCTGACCTGACTGGAAAAAATACCGATACGGTTGCGGTGAAAATGACCGCCAAAGTCCACGGCGGCAATCTTCTTACCATACCAGGAACCAATCAGTATACGGCTGTAGAAACCACACACTTCAATCGCCTGGTTGATCGCATCAGGCACGCCGCTGAGTTCATAAACCAAATCCGCACCGCCGTGTGGCAAGCCAGCCGAAATGAAAGCCCGGCGAAGTGACCCAGGCTGTGAAAATTCAGCCGGGTTAAGCGCAATGTCAGCTCCAAGGCTGAGGGCAATCTGACGGCGCTGGGGAAAAAGGTCTGCTCCCCCCAAAAAACCGAGAGGAAACTGCCCTAACAAGGCGCAGGTCAGCAGTCCAACCATGCCCAGCCCAAATACAATCACAGCCTCACCCAAAATCGGTCTGCCATCTTGCAAAAAATTGACCGCTGTTTCCATATTGGGCAGGAAAACCGCATCTTCATCACGCAATGTGTCCGGTAAGGGAATTAAGGAACTCAACGGGACAGAGAAATGACTGGCATGGGGATAAAACGCAAACACCCGTTTCCCCCTCCACGTGGGCTGGATGTTCTTCCCAATATCCACAATCTGACCGATACAGCAATATCCATAACGAAAAGGGTACTTGAATTCTCCAGCCAGGGCGGGCAAATTCTCATCCAAAGCAAGTTGATCGGGAAATAAACCCTGATAGATCATAGCCTCGGTACCCGCGCTGATGCCGCTAAAGCGTGTTTGAATCAGCACCTCATCCTCCGCAGGTGGAGGACACTCTTCCTCAATAATCTCGATTTTACGAACACCCCGATGAACCAGTACCTGCCGCTTCATTTAGCGCTCCATCCATTCCAAAACGCCGAAAACAACCACATCCCTGCCAAATACAGTGTAACGGGCATTGGAAAGTGAAGGTAAATGATCCATTGCTCGCTGACGGCTGATGACATTCACCCCCCCCAGCCAGCGCGGAACAATGGTGATGACAGCCACATCCGCCAGCCTTTCAGTGAGGAAAGAGGTCAAAACCTTTGCTCCACCTTCCACCATGACCGATTCAATTCCACGTCGCCATAATTCTTCAAGCAAGGCTGGTAAGTCCAATCCGCGGTCTCCGCGCCGCGGTAATCGAATCAACTCGACGCCCTGTTTCAACAAGGAGCTCTGGCGGTTTTCTTCGGCTGTCTTTGCACAGGCTACCCAGGCTTTGTTTTGCTGGCGGCGCAGCAATTGACATTCCAGTGGGATGCGCAAACGCGAATCCAGCACAATCGGTTGCGGGTTCCTGCCGCTTACCAGACGCACGGTCAATTGTGGGTCATCTGAAAGTACGGTACCAATTCCTATCAGGATGCCATCATGATTGGCGCGCAAACAATGGGTGAGACGCTGGGATTGCGGCCCGCTTAAACCTACCGGCATACCGCGTCGGACAGTCAAACTTCCATCCAGTGACTGCGCATAACTCAGCGTAACCAGCGGTTTCCCTTTGCTTACGACATTGGTTTTATGCTGGTTCAGCCAATCAATAATTTGAAGTTCATTCTCCTCAATGTTTTCCATTACGGTTCGATTCAGAATGGACGAACTGGAGGACTTCAACATCCAGCAGGTGATTCATGCGTTTGATTTTGGTCATCAAGTAAGCTGCATTGTCCGGATATATGGTGGGGATAAGCGGGATTCGCTCAACCACATGAATGCCGTGGCTCTCCAGATTGGCAATTTTGTCCGGATTATTGGTCAAAAGCCGCACCGAACGCACACCCAAATCCTTCAAAATAGCCGCTGCCATACTGTATTCGCGTTGATCTTCCGGATGCCCCAGTGCTAGATTGGCATCCACCGTATCCAACCCCTGATCTTGCAGGTTGTAAGCGCGCAGCTTTTCCATCAAACCAATTCCGCGCCCTTCCTGCCGCAAATAAACGATCACGCCGCAATCTTCCAATGCGATATACTCCATGGCATGATGGAGCTGCTCACCGCAGTCACAGCGTCGCGATCCCAACACATCCCCCGTAAAACATTCTGAATGAATGCGAACGGGCACATTTTCGCGTCCGAACACATCCCCGCGAATCAGTGCCAGATGTTCCTTATCGTCCCGGTTATTGGTGTAAAGGCACAGCTGGAATTCTCCGACTGCGGTAGGTACTCGAGCGCACACAATTTGATTTAAGATTAAGGGTTCTTCCATGACAACACCTCGGCAAGTAAAGTGATTGACGGCTACCGCTTCACCTGCGGCGATAATCCAACCACACGCTGATCAAAAGGGCTATCTCAATGGCTTTGGTCAAATACCCAAGCGTAGATCGCTCACCAATGGCAACCCATAAAAGAATGGTTACGAGGGTATAGCCCACATACGCCCAGGCAACCCATTTTCTCCGCTGCACGAATAACGGAATTGGCAAAAAGTAAGCAGCTGCCAGAGAAAGGAAACCCAGACCATTCAGGATAAAGACCACATCTGGAAACAGCAAGGAAATGTGAATTCCCGCGGTTGCAGCCGTCAATAAAATAATTAAACCTCCAAGCCAGTCAATTCCAGCACGTTTTTTCATAGCAGCTACTCCATTTCCCAAAATCAGACTTCCTTTTGAAGCGAGCCAAGCGGGCGAGCCAGAGTCCAGCCGCCCAGCCCCAAACCCGCTAAACCAATCAGCACATCCCGCGCGCGCATCCACAAACTCAATGCCAATCCCGACGCTGCGGGCAGCCCCATTGCCTGCATGGCAAAGACCTGACTGGCTTCCAAAACCCCTAAGCCGCCCGGCATTGGCGCCAGGAAGGCGAGCCGCGAAAGCACAAACGCAAAGATGATTTGCGCATCGCTGATTTGCATTCCCAGAAACCGAACAGCGATAAAATACTCAAAAATCATCCCCGCCCACGAGAGAAAAGAAACCAAAATTGCCAGCAGCAAGCTCTTTGGATTTCTTTCCAGCAAAGCCGCAATTTGGTATTCAGCCTCAGCCGCCAGATTGCCCAGCTTTCTAATCCATGTGCGCATTGACTGGAGCGACCCACTCTTTTCTGCCAGCCATTGAAGAGGGTAATGTTTTGTTCTCAACGCAACCAGATGAGCCGCAGGAATCAACCCAAGCCCAAGAACGGGTATCCAGTCATTGCGATTGAGGACAGCATGCCCAAAATCTGTACTCAAAGCAAAGAACATTCCCCCCACAATTACCAGCAAATTAACCAGCAATTCCAATAATTTATCCAGATAGACACTCGAAACCGCGCTGACCGTTTGTACAGCATGATTGCGGGTCAAGAGAGCCACCTGTGCCGGCTCGCCACCGAATTGCGGTCCGGGTGTAAAATAACTGACCCCGAAACTGGTCAGCCGATAACTCAAGACCCTGTTCAAAGGGATTTTTTCTCCCATAGCGTGCAAAATGATTTGCCAACGGAATGAAATCACCAGCAAAATCAAGAGATTGACGCCCGCCAAAACCAGAATTTGGGCGAGGTGAAGGTTGCCAAGCAGGCGGTAAATTTCTTTTAAAGGGGTTGTTTTGAGCGACCACACGAATAATGGAATCGCTGCCAGCCACAGCAACCAGATCCACTTAAAACTGAAACGTTTCGATTTCATCAACTCTATTGTACCAACTCGACCGGGTTTGTAAAGTTTTTGTACGGTTTATTTAAAAGGGGCTGTCTGGAAAGAACGATCAGGTAGCCCGATGGGTATGGAAAAAGAGGTCAAATAGACCCGTTTTGACCAGCAAAAAAAAGAGGCTGTCCCCTTACTTTTTGGACAGCCCCTTTGCAACGCTTCTACTTTCCTATTCAACCCTTTTCAAGGAAATGCGAACTTCCTGTCCATCAAAGTTATCCTGTGTAGTGGGCAGATTTTCGTTTGGCTGTGAATTGACCATCTCAACACACAAAGTTTCGGCTTGAATGTAATTGGAAAATTCCTCCACAGCCTCGGTCAGCAAGGGTGTGGCAGTGTAATACAAGCGGATGCGGTCTGAAATATCCAGATCAGCCTGTTTACGTAAATCTTGAACCCGGCGCACAAACTCCCTTGCCAGGCCTTCCTTGACCAATTCCGGCGTTAAGTCTGTAACCAATGCGGCCAGATAAGCCCCCTCGCTGGCAACTGCAAAGCCCTCGCGTGCTGTTGCCCGAACTTCCACCTCTTCCGGTAAAATGGTGAAAGTTTCTCCATCAACCTCTACATCAAGCGACTGGCCGGTAAGCAATTTTTTAGCGGCAGATTCGGCATCCATTTCCAGTAATGCCTTGCGGATTGCCGGGAATTTACTACCGTACTTTTGCCCTAATTGCTTTGGCAGCGGGTTGAGTGAGTAGGCTACCGCCTCAGCAGTGGTATCCAACACGCGCACTTTTTTGACATTCAATTCATCTTCCAGCAAATCAGCGTACGTTTCAACTACTCGCATTTCTTCAGCCGTTCCAACCGAAAAAGCTGCTTCCGCCAAAGGCTGGCGCACCTTACGATTAGCCTTGTTGCGTGCTGCATGGCCCACCGATGCCAGTTTCATCACCAATGCCATTTCGCGGTTTAACCGTTCATCAATCACAAGCGGGTCATACTCCGGCCAGCGTGCCAGATGCACCGATTCCGGCGTTGTTTCGTCCACGCTCCGCACCAGATTTTGATACAACTCTTCTGCCATGAAGGGCATGGTAGGGGCAAGCAGCTTAGAAATGGTCACCAGCGCTTCGTATAACGTGGCATAGGCTGCCCGTTTATCCTCATCCGATTCACTCTTCCAAAACCGCCGCCGCGAACGCCGCAAATACCAGTTGGATAATTGATCCACAAAGGTTTCAATGGGACGGGTAGCCCCCAAAACATCGTAATTTTCCATTGCCGCGGTCACATCCCGTACCAGCGTATGCAGGCTGGAGCGCAGCCAGCGGTCCAAATCACTGTACTGCGGCACAACCGAAGCATCCGGTTTCCAGCCATCCAGATTGGCGTAAGTCACAAAGAAAGAGTAGGTATTCCAAAGCGTCAACGTAAAGTTGCGTACCACTTCCGAAACCAGCTCAGAAGAATATCGCCGCTCTTGCCCGGGCGGGCTGGCCGTGTAGAGATACCAGCGCATGGCATCGGCACCATGTTTGTTCAATACATCCCACGGGTCAGCCACGTTGCCGCGCGATTTGGACATCTTCTCGCCCTTGCCGTCCAGAATCAAACCAAGGCAGATCACATTTTTGAAACTAACCTGATCGTTGAGCAGTGTGCTGATAGCGTGCAATGAGTAAAACCATCCACGGGTTTGATCCACCGCCTCACAAATGTAATCAGCCGGGTATTGTCGGGCAAAAATCTCCTGATTCTCAAAGGGGTAATGCCATTGAGCATAAGGCATTGAACCCGAGTCAAACCACACGTCAATCAACTCCGGAACGCGCCGCATTTTACCACCACACTGCGGACATGAGTAGAAAACTTCATCCACATGAGGGCGGTGCAAATCCAATCCGGAGAGGTCGCGCCCCGTTTTTTGACTCAACTCAGACACCGATCCGATGCACTCCTGATGCTTGCACTGCTCACATTCCCAGACTGGCAAGGGAGTGCCCCAGTACCGCTCACGTCCCAGCGCCCAATCAATGTTATTTGCCAGCCAGTTGCCAAACCGGCCGCTTTTTATGTGCCCCGGATACCAGTTAATCTGTTCATTCAATTCAACCATTCGTTCCTTGAACTGGCTGGTGCGAATGTACCACGTAGGCCGGGCATAGTACAGCAACGGCGTATCACAGCGCCAGCAGAAGGGGTAAGTGTGGGTATACGTACCCGAACGGAAGAGGAGCCCACGCTGCCGCAGGTCTTCGGTGATCAGAGGATCCGCATCCTTGACGAATACGCCCGCCCATGGGCGCACATCTGAGATAAAAGTACCATCCGGAGCAACCGTCATCAGGATCGGCAGGTCAAATTCCAGCGCCGCGCTCATATCTTCGGCGCCGAACGCCGGTGCCATGTGAACCAGACCCGTTCCATCCTCAGTCGTCACGAAGTCACCCAGCACCACATAATGAGCCGGTTTATCCGGCGGCACAAAAGTAAACAAGGGTTGATAACGCTTGCCTCTTAAGCTTTTACCCTTCATCTTCTTTACAAGACGATATGGTTGACCATCAAAAACTTTTTCCAGCAAGGCTTCGGCCAGGATTAATTTCTCACTTCCACCTTCTTCCAAATCTCTTTCGATCACTACATAGGTTTCCTCTGGATGTGCGGCTACCGCCACGTTTGCAGGTAATGTCCATGGTGTTGTCGTCCATACCAGCAGCGATGTATCAGGCTCATCAACCAGTGGCAGCCGTATAAATACCGATGGATCCGTTGCTTCATCATACCCCTGAGCAACTTCGTGATCGGAAAGGGGTGTACCGCAGCGCGGGCAATAGGGTACGACCTTGAACCCCTGATACAGCAATCCCTTTTCCCAAAAGTTCTTCAAGATCCACCACACCGACTCAATATAATCATTGGTATAGGTGATGTAAGCCGTTTCCAAATCTACCCAAAAGGCAATCCTGTCGGTCAGTTTCTCCCATTCCTGAATATAGGAGAAAGCCGATTCCCGACAAAGTTCATTGAAACGGGCAATCCCGAAATCTTCAATTTGCTGTTTATTGGTAAAACCGAGTTTCTTCTCTACTTCAATTTCCACCGGCAGGCCGTGGGTATCCCAACCGCCGCGTCGGTTGACATGAAAGCCCTGCATCGTTTTATAGCGGGGAAAGACATCCTTAAAGGCACGCGCAAGCACATGATGAACGCCCGGTTTACCATTCGCCGTTGGTGGGCCTTCATAAAACACGTATTCCGGGCAGCCTTCCCGCTGTTCCAGTGATTTACGGAAAATCTGATTCTTTTTCCAGAATCGTAGCACACCCTCTTCCATCAGCACGATATTGAGTTTTGGAGAAACCGGTCGAAACATGCTCACTCCTCAAATACTTGAATTTAAGACATAAACCCTCTGTCCACACAGGGACGAGAGGGGTTTTCTCGCGGTACCACCCTGTTTCCTGCCTAAAAAGCAGGCTCTCTGCCGAATACGCCTTTTTCAGGATATATTCGCGCCCATGCTAACGGCTGGCGAAGCCGGCGCCCCTACTGACAGGCGAACCTGTGTTCAGTTTGCAGCTCCGGAAGGATTTTCAGTCTGTCGCTGTGCACCCGGCTCACACCCGCCCGGGTTCGCTGTGGCTGCGCACAAACTTACTCGTTTCCATCATCGCTTTTACAAGTTGGTAAAATTATGCCATGAAATTGAACGAATGGCAAGTGCTCTTCAGCCCACAATTTTAGGGTAAGCGGTAGCGGTACAGTCTGAAATCCAGAATATCCGCCTCAGGTTCGAGCCGCCCCTCCAGCAGCT
This sequence comes from Bellilinea sp., assembly GCF_034432615.1. Lineage (GTDB taxonomy): Bacteria > Chloroflexota > Anaerolineae > Anaerolineales > Anaerolineaceae > Bellilinea. The sequence continues at coordinate 23,744 of NZ_DAOUBL010000130.1, forward strand.
GGTAATACGGGGCAGAATCCTCGATCATACCCGGGTTACCAAATACATAATCTAAGCCCATTTGATCCAGATAATCCCGACCTTGCCCACTCTTGAGGTGCTGAAAATAATCAAAACTGTTGATCAAACCATCCAGATTGACAATGGTGCGCCCGCGAATAAAATAAGCCGTTGTACCGCCACCCGGCATTCCAATTCTGACCCCTGCAGGGGTATGTTGTTGCAACCGTTCCACTTCTTCAAGGTAATAAGCTGTTTTATCATCTTTTTGTAAAGCAAAGGAACTCAAGAGATAGATACTCCCCCAAAGCCCCACAGCCACCATCACTACAGTGCTGAAAGCAGGCAAACGGACTGATTTGTTTTCCGTCGCAGAAACCAATGAATTCCAACCATCCAGTGAAAAGGAATACAAAAGTACACCGAGAATTAAATGATTGACCCAATACCATGGGCGATGATTAACGTAATAACTACCGGTGTAATATAAGATTTGAAGCAGACAAGCAGTCAACAATGGAAAAATCATTAAAGTCTGCGCATCGATACCACGCTTCTTTATCCTTAGCCACAGACCCGCCAGCAGCAAGGCCAACCAGCCGAGCATTAAACCGTTTTTCAACCACACGCTCGTGGTTTGTCCTTCCAGTCCGCCCAATAATGTATCCAAAATAACGGACACCGGCAGGAAGAGCAACCACCAAGGACTTTGACCACTATTTTCAAAAAATCCAAATAAGGCAGGCATGGAATTTACCGGTTTTCCATATACCACATCGGGAATCGTGCCCCACCAGTGTTTGATTTGACCACTGACCGGTGTGGGAGTGCCAAACCAGTACAGGTTAAGCAGCAGGTAAAAAATCAGCAAAATCACAACGGGCAGAGCATAGCCGGCTCCACGCCTGAACCAATCACAAAAATTTCGAGAAAATTCACGCAAAGGTGAGGTTTCATCGCCCTTATCCTTTTCCACCAGTCGAACCGCTAACCAACGGACGGGTAAGAATAATAAAACACTGAAGAAGACATCCAGCAAAACAACCAGGCGAGGGTAGCTTCCAACCACCTCTACGGCATTCAATATCAACAAAATCACTCCGATCAATCCGGTAGAAGTGAAACTGACCATAACCACCCGAATCAATTCCTTGCGAATTCCATTCCACACAGGAATAAACATCCCTCCCGCAAAAGCAAAGAGGAGCTTAATTGGCACGCCAATCCCAACCATAGCATAGAGTGTGGATTGAAAGTCCGTCAAAAAGCGGGGGAACCCGATCCGGGTGAAAAATGCAAGGTAAATAGAAATCAACCCAACAAGTAAATAGGCGAGCCAAAAAATGAATTTTCTCTGGGAGCGAAACACAAGGACTAAGCCAATTGTCAAAACCAAAAACACATTATCCAGCCGCGCAAACAAGGCAAAGCAAGCCATTACCCCCAAAATAAAGCGGTCACGCCACTTTTCGTCGGAAATGGGCTTTTCCAGCAGCAGGCTGGTTTGGTGAATGAGGACAATCACGCACAAAGCATTAAGCGCTGATTCCATCCCCAGTTGAGTTACCGAACGGTGGATGGGAGGAAAAAGCACCCAGAAAACCGCAGCCAGCTTCGCAAGGCCCGGATTTACAGAACGAGAAAGAAAGCGATACAGCAAAATTCCGGTTGCCAGCGAAATCAATACCGACAGGAAAACCACCAGCCGCAAAGGCACAAACAGGTCAAAGCGTGCCAGCGCAAAAAAGGGAATTAAAACCCCCATCCACAAGGGATGATAACCATTCGAGAGATTGAAACCATCCAGACTGGAGCCCCGTCCCTCGCTGATATTGCGCGCTACCTGAAAGTAATAAAAAGCATCATCGGTAGTAAACCACCTATCCAGCAGGTTGTTCATCGGTGCCAGGATAACCAGCAGATGAACGGCAATGACGATAACGGTAAAAATCGCCTCAAATCGGTTTAGCTTCATTGCAGGACAGGCAAAATGACTTACTGAATGACGCCATAAAATAATGGAAGCGGCTGAACAGGAGCAATACTCCAACTGAGCGCTGCCAGTAACCGCTCTTTAGCCTGCATCAGTTTTGAGCGGTCACTGGCATGGATGGTAAACAACAGATCCCCTTTGTGGACAAAGTCTCCCACTTTATGATGAACAACAAGTCCAACAGCATGATCAATTGGGTCGCCTTTCTTGGCCCTGCCGGCCCCTAAATCCACCGAGGTCTCCCCCACTTCACGCGCATTGATTGCAGACAGGTACCCTTCCTGACCGGCATACACCTCCTCGATAAAAGGAGCGACTGGCAGCTTCTCCGGATGATCCACCATACTGACATCCCCGCCCTGAGCCTGAACGAGAGTCCGGAATTTCTGCCATGCCCGTCCTTCACGCAAAGCCTCTTCTGCAAGGTCACGCCCTTCGCGCAAATCTTGAGCCTTTCCGCCAATCACCAGCATGTGGCTGGCAATTTCCATGCAGTGTTCGTAGAAATCTTCCGGGCCATTGCCATGCAGGGTATCTATCGCTTCACGCAATTCCAGCGCATTGCCCACCGCGTATCCCAGCGGTTGATTCATATCCGACAAGACCGCCACCGCCTTACGGCCTGAAAGACGGGCAATCGCTACCATTAACTCTGCCAGCTGACGAGCATCTTCCAGCGTTTCCATAAACGCACCTACCCCCACCTTTACGTCAAGCACAATGGCCTGTGCTCCCCCGGCAATTTTTTTACTCATGATTGAAGATGCAATTAAGGGAATCGATGGGACTGTACCGGTTACATCCCGCAAAGCATACAGTTTACCATCCGCTGGAGCCAAATCTCCGGTTTGACCGGTCAGCACCAGCCCGTAGGTTCGCAAATGATGGATAAACTCCTCTTTGCTCAAATCGGTACGGAAGCCGCGAATCGACTCAATCTTGTCCAGCGTGCCGCCGCTGAAGCCCAGTCCGCGCCCGGACATTTTGCCAACCGGCAAACCGCACGCTGCCACCAGCGGTTCGACCACCAGTGTGGTTTTATCCCCTACCCCTCCGGTCGAGTGCTTGTCCACCGCTATGGGTACAACCTCCGACAAGTCCAGCACCTCCCCGGAATAGGCCATTGCCAGAGTCAAATCAGTGGTCTCCTGTTCCGTCATCCCATTTAACATGACCGCCATTGCCCAGGCTGCCACCTGATAATCCGGAATTTCTCCGCGGGTAAACCCTTGCACAAAAAACTCGATTTCCTCCCGGCTCAACACTTTCCGGTCACGTTTTTTGATGATAATGTCCACGGCTTTCATAAGATCTCCTCCGTCAGAAAAAGCGGATTTTTGGTCTTTCCATGCGGCGGTCTTTCCAGGTGGAAGTACCCTTCAAGGTCAGGTAAAATGACCGCACTGCAATCAGGGAATTAGAAAGAATGGTAAAGGGATAAAAAACAGCCAGAAAAACCGGGAATTTTAAGCGGGCATACACCAGAATCCAAATCAACAACGAAAGCCCCACAGCCAGCAAGGCTTTTTGGGTGGGGAAATAATCAACCCCAACGCCCGCTCCATTCAAAAGAAGTACAATCAGCGGTTCCCAATACACCAACGTCAACCATGTGAAAACAAAGCCGTACGAGACCAGATTATACCGAAATGCAGCAAAATAATTTTTACTAAAGCCTTCGATCACCTGCTTCAACGAATGATACATCCGGCATTCCACCTGTGAAGTCCCATCTGCCAGCCACCAGCGAAAACCGTGCTGCACGGTTCTGCGACCCAGCGCCAGGTCATCCACCGCATCATTGCGAACGGCTGCATGTCCGCCGATGGCAAAATAAGCGCGGCGGTCAAACAGCATAAACTGACCAATCGTGAAGGTCAGCCACTCCAGTTGGGCCTTGTTGGCAATACCTAACGGCAAAACCGTATAAACAGCCCAAAGAAAAAACGGTTGAATCAGCCGCTCCCCCCAGCTCTTGACAATCTCTTTGGGCACAACGCTCAACAAATTAACCGCTTCCTGCAATAGCGCATTAACCGCATATCTTAAGGCATGGGGGTGAAGGCGGGTATCCGCATCTAAAAAAAGGAGCAGTTCACCCTTGCTCTGCTCAGCGAGTTGTTGACAGGCCCAGTGTTTTCCCAACCATCCGGCAGGCAGTGGTTTTCCCTCAATTAAAGCCAGACGGCTATCCTGTTGACAGTACTGGCGCACTATCTCTGCAGTGCGGTCGGTGGACTGGTCATCCAGCACCAATATCTCCAATATGGGATAATCCTGCTCCAACACCGTTTCAAGGCAGACAGCAATGTTCGCTTCCTCGTTGCGCGCCGGAATAAGTACCGATACCGCCGGCTTTGTTCTTGCGGGAGGGTAATGCTCTATTTTGCGAAACCAAAACAGATTAAATACTGAAATCGTTAAAATAACAACCAGGTAACCCAGCAAACCATCTGCATGTGTGGAGATGAGGAACTGCCAGATCGTCACAATATCTCCATAAAGAAAACAGGCTTTTCAATATTTTGATTGAAAAGTCCTGTTTTTACCGAGATTTCAAGAATGATGCTTTTTGAGAAAGATCGTGACTTTACGGTTAGGTTCCTCGCCAACACTTTCTGTGGTTACGTCCGGGTGATCGCGCAACTCAAGGTGAATCACACGCCGTTCGTTAGCTGGCATGGGTTCCAGTGTAATTTTCCTGCCAGTGTGCACAACCTGTTCGGCACTCCGGCGCGCCAACACTTTCAACTGACGTTCACGACGCGCACGGTAACCCTGAACATCAATGATCAACGGCACCCACTTGCCGACCTCCTTGCTTAAGATCAGACTGGTGATATACTGCAAGGCATTCAATGTTTCCGAACGACGGCCAATTAGAATACTTAAATCTTCACCCTGCACCTCAACCATCACGGTCGGCTGATCGTTCTCATCCTCCGGAGGGAGCATGGTAGCTCTCAGGCGGGCTTTGAGGTGCATTTTTTGCAGCAGCTCTCCCGTAATTTGTTCGGCAGTCTGCAAAATAAACTTTTCTTGCGAATCTGCCTCCATAGGAGTTGATTGAGGTGTAGCCGAAGATGAGGTTCGCTTTTTTTCGATTTGCAGAGCTCGCTTTTGCTCATTTTCAAGGGTGGTGGAATTTTGAATTCCCTCTTTTTCTCTGATCCACAATCGAACACGCGCCTGCCGGCTGCCTAAACCGAGAAATCCACGGCTGCCGGCGTCCAGCACTTCAACTTCAACCTCTTCTTCCCGTAAACCCAGTTGAGTCAATCCTTTGGCAACCGCTTCTTCCACAGTTGGAGCAATGATTTCAAGGGTGGTTTTCTCGTGATTCATAGATTCCTCAAATCTTCCCTTTTCCAATACAACAGGGAGAATGATGCCTTATTTGGAATAGGATTTTTTCCCGCCGCTTCCCGCCGCGGCTGGCTGCTTGTTCAAAAATGGGAACACATTTCCCCAATTGACCTTGCCCAACATCGCATACTGAAGGATACCAATCAGATTCGAGGCGACGAAATACAACGCCAAACCAGAGGCCAGCGTATAGGCCAGATAGCCCATGAAAACCGGCATGTACAGATTCATCATATTCGACATCGCGGCCGTTTGATCTTTAGGGTTGGCTGAAGGAGTGGCAATCAACTTTCCCTGGATATAGGTCGTGATCACAACCACAACGACCAGCACCGGGATGCCAAAACTCAAACCTGGAATGAATAGCCGCTCTGGTTGACCCAAATCCATCCACAGGAAGCGTGAATTCAGCGGGATCAGCGATTCAACTTGCAACAGTCCGGGATAGATATGACGAATTAAACGCAGCAAATCCAGCGGAGTGCTGGCCAGAGCAGAAATAATCGCCTGATACAAACCGAAAATAATCGGCAGCTGGATCAGGGTCGGCAGACAGGAAGCAAACGGATTGATGCCCAGTTCTTTGTAAAGCGCCATTTGTTCCTGCGCCAGTTTTTCGCGATCACCTTTGTACTTCTCCTGAATCTTGAGCCACTTCTCATTTTTTTGAAGTTCCTGCATCGCCTGCGCTCCCTTGATTTGACGAACCATCAAGGGATGGGTGATTACCCGAATCAGCAGCGTGAACAGGATGATCGCAATCCCAAAGTTCTGTCCTACAATATTGTAGATGAACAGCAGGGTATTGATAAACGGCGTGATAATCAAAGCGTCCCACATGTCTTTTACCTCACTTATTTTGGTGGAACAAACGTCCAGAGGTCTTGCCCATCCAGCGAGACCATTTTCAAAAATTCTTTTCCGCCGGCTATACCGACTGCCAGACGGTCACCGATAACTACCGGTCCAGTATACAATTTGCCTTCAAATGTTCGGCTCCACAATCGTTCTCCCTCCAGCGACATGGCAATCAGACTTCCATCTTCGGTTGGAAACACCACCCGACTATCCAGAACGGCTGCCTTACCGGTCACTGGCTGATCTACTTTTTGCGACCAGACTTCCGTTCCATCTGCGGCAGAAATGGCATATACCATTCCCTGTAAATCTCCCAAAAAAAGCCGACCATCTTTTAAGGCTGGCTGAGTCCACATCCCGCCTTCAAATTTTCGCTGCCAGCGGATCGAACCATCCCGCGTGTTGATCGCCATCAAATTGCGCGCCAGCGTGGTAAGATAAAGGGTACCTTCTTCTGCATCCAGGGCTGGGGAATAAATTACCGCTCCCCCCACGTCCACCGACCAGAGCTTCTGGCCATCCCGAATGTTGATTGCGTACACCTTGTGATCCATGGATGCCTGATAAACGGTTTCCCCATCACTGACCGGCTGCGCCCATAATGCCCGTCCGGTTTCAAATTTCCATAACAGTGAGCCATTTTTAGAAAGGGCATATAAAAAATGGTCGGCATTGGGAGCAAGGATTACATCTCCCACCACCAGCGGACTGGCAATCCAATCGGCCTGAGCCTGCGCAAAGAGCCACTTCTCCACACCCGTGTTGGGATCCAGGCTGTGCAGGACATTCTCATAATCACCAACAAGCAGCTGGTCATCGGCGAGGACCGGCGCAGCAAAAAACATTTGTCTTCCGGCTTTTTCTGGAAAACGCCAGATCATACTGCCATCCGCAGCACGAACCGCGTAAACGTGCTGCATATAGGCAACATACACCGTATCACCGTTCGAGCTCACCCCCGGCCAGCTCGACCCGGAAAGGGGCGCACCACAGGATGCTAACAACACACCCCCCAAAAGAAACAACGCAATCAACAGGATTTTCGAATTTTTCATAGATCTTTTCGTGTAAGTATCCATTTGCTCAGGTAGACTTTACGGGACAGGATCATATCCGCCGGGGTTAAAAGGATTGCAGCGGAGCACCCGCCAAACTGCCATAAACAAACCCTTAATCGCACCGTGTTTGTAAATGGCTTGATAACCATAGTGCGAACAGGTTGGGTAAAAACGGCAAGTATTGGCCGGCAAAGCGGGAGAAACGAATTTCTGATACAGGCGGATCAAACCCAGCAATACCCAGCGGGGAGCCGTTTTGAAATTGAACGGCAAATCCCGTAAGCGGGGTTCGTGAGAATAATCATGTTCGATCATCGAATTCTTTTCTACTGTCCGGTAGCAAACCGGCCCGTTCAATCAGCCCAATCACCGCTTCCCTTAATTCCACAAAATCGGCGGTCAGTACGGGTTTGCGGGCAATCAACACCATGTCCCATCCGGCGGGCAATTTGGAAAGCATGGAATCTGCCACTGCCCGCAAACGCCGCTTTGCGCGGTTGCGCTGCACAGCGCTGCCCACTGCCTTGCTGGCGGTAATGCCAATTCGGATACCGCTGTTTTCATTGGGCAAGACGGTTAACACAAGGAACGGGTGCGTGAATACCCTGCCGGTTTGTCGCACCCGCTTGAAATCGCTCGTCCGTCTTAACCTGAATTTGCGCTTCACCCATGAACCCGTCCATTGAAAATCAATGAACGGCAGGCTGCCCCCAGAGGGCATCACCTGCAGAGAAAACACAGACTACCAGCGTACCTTTTTGACATGGCTGTTGGCAGTCACCGTCAGGCGGTAGCGGCCGCGCAGGCGGCGGCGTTTCAACACCTGCCGTCCATCAGCGGTTGCCATCCGCGCACGGAAGCCATGCACGCGAACACGGCGGCGAATTTTGGGTTGGTATGTCCGTTTGGGCATATCATTTTCCTTTCATCATTGGTTTTAGCCACTGTGTCCTGCGCAAATTGCCAAACTGATTTCGATATGCTTGGCGATTTCCGCAGTGCACAGGTGATAGCAGAATGTAGAATTAAATTATACTCTATGCTTGAGCAGCGGTCAAACCCCATTCCCAGTCCGGCCATTCCCAACCTTGTTCGGCGAAAGCATTTTGGCCAGCTGCCGGGCACCTTCCGGATCTGCCACAGCCAGAACCTCGTCACCCGGTTCAAAAGTGGTGATGCCGCGCGGCACAATCACCTCACCATGGCGGATGATGGCCGCAATAACGCAGTGTTCGGGTAAATTGAGGTCTTTTATCGCAATCCCTAATGCAGGTGCATCCGCAGGAACTTTCTCCTCAACAAGAGAGTAATTTCCCCGCCGCAGCTTGATCAGGGTCATCATGTCGCCGAGCGACATCTCTTCTTCGATGATGGACGCCATAATTTCAGCCTGATTGACCGCTACATCTACATGAAACTTGTGGTCAAACAGCCACGCATTACGTGGATTATTGATGCGTGCAATGGTGCGGGGGACTTTGTAGCGGCTGCGCGCCATGAAACAGATTGCCAGATTGACCTCGTCCTCAGTTGTACAGGCTGCCAGGACATCCGCCTTTTCTGCGCCCGCCTTTTCCAACACCAGCGGATCGATCGGCCGACCCTCAAAGATTGCCTCGGTGGGCAATTCCTTGTGCAACCGCGCCAGTACTTCGGGACGCGAATCAATCAATTGGACAAAATGATTTTGGGCAACCAGAATTCGCGCCAGTTGCGCGCCAGTTCTCCCGCCGCCTGCAATGATCACGTACATCTGGCTACTCCTTTTGCTCCAACAACTTTTGGCGCAAGCAATTACTGCCGTTGAAAGTCGCACTCACATGGATGATATCGCCGCCCTTGATAGTCAAACCGGATTGGGGCAGCATTGCCCGTCCGGCGCGAGTAACCGAAATCGGCAGGCATTCTTCGTCCGGCAGTAATTCTTCCAGCGTTTTGCCTTCCCACCTCTCCGGAATGACAAATTCATACACTTCCACTTCGCCATTGCCTGCCGAAAAAACGGTATGAATGCCGGAATCATACAGCATTTCCTCAATGCGCTGCGCACCCCAGCTGGTTGAACTGATGACTTGCAAATCCAATTCTTCAAAGAGCACCCGGCAGCGGGGATCATAATTACGAGCCACTACATTGGGTACATGATAAACCTCGCGGGCTACCCGCGCAACAACAGCATTGATGGCATCGGAGCTGGTAACGGCTGCCAGCGCGTCAGCCTGTTCAATGCCGGCCCGCACCAATACATCCTGAGAGAGGGCATCCCCTTCATGAATGCGGCCGGTAAAATCGGGCGGCAAATTATTGAACGAGGTTGGCGATGAATCAATCACGGCCACCAGATGACCGGCGCGGAACAGGCGGTATGCCAGTGCAGAGCCGAGGCGGCCGCAGCCAACTACAACAATTTGCATCCTTTTTTGCTTTTGTTCTACTTCTGTTTTCATCAATCCACCTGATAGGGAACACTTGTGATCACAATATCCTTGTGAAAGAGCAGCGCCATCCGCAAAGTGAGCGCAGTTTGGGTATGCAGCAAGCCTGCCCACCAGTGACGCGGCACAAATTCCGGCACGACAATGGTGATGATTTCATTCGGCTGACGCTGCGATTCAATTTCATCAATGTATTCTAACAGCGGTTCAATAAATAAACGATAGGGCGACTCCAGAATTACCAGCCGTCTTCCATCTCCCCAGGTTTCCCACTTCTGCCGCACCTTTTCGGCTTCCTGTGGGTCAATCGAAACATGCACGGCGGTAATATCTTCGGAAAGTGTGCGGGCGTAGCGCAGTGCAGCCAGCGTTCCGCGGTGAACCCCACTAATCGGGATGATCACCCGATGGCGGGCTATCCGCGGCAACCCGCCATAATTTTCCAGCGATAATCTGGCTGCCAGATGGCGGTAATGCCGTTGGATTGCGCTGAAAATCACCACCAGTGTCGGAATAATGACAATCACAACCCACGCGCCATCCACAAACTTGGTGGCAGCGAATACAAGCATCACCACGCCGGTACAAAATGCGCCAAACCCGTTAATCAGCATTTTTATCAGCCAGTTAGGGTCATAACGCAATACAGAGCCACGTTCCTTTAAGGTTTCCCCCTCTTTCAACCTGCCTATCTTCCACCAGCGGTGCGCCATGCCAGCCTGTGACAAAGTAAAGGAAAGAAAAACGCCCACTGCATAAAGCGGAATTAATCGTGTGACCGAGGCTTGAAAAATAACAATCAACAAGGTTGCCAGCATTGCCAGCAACACAATGCCGCGTGAATAAACCAGGCGGCTGCCGCGATAGGTCAACTGGCGGGGTAATAATCCATCCGTAGCCGCAATCGCACTTAATCGAGGAAAGTCGGCAAATGCTGTATTGGCAGCCATGATGAGAATGACAGTTGTTGCTAAGATAACGCCACTATAGAAAACACCCCGTCCATCAAAGGCGGTTCTGGCTAATTGGGAAATGACCGTTTCAATCTCAGAAGGTACTGCTCTTATATGCCCAGCAAGAAAAGAAATACCGAGCATCAACGAACCCAATATGATAGACATAATGATCAGGGTTGTGCCAGCATTTTTTGAACGGGGCTCTTTAAAGGCAGGGATACCATTTGAAATGGCTTCAATTCCGGTTAAGGCCGCTGTTCCGCTTGAAAATGCTCTTAAAATCAGAAAGATACCAACTCCTGCCGTTCCATGAAATACTTCAATTGGCGGTGGATTTGCCACCAATCCCAAAGTTCCGCCGAAGTACCGAATCAACCCCACAATCACGGTCAGGTACATCATGACGACGAAGAAATAAGTGGGAACAGCAAATGCACGTCCTGATTCTTTTACCCCCCTCAAATTCATCACCATGATGAAAAAAATAAAACCTATTGCTACCCAAACCCGATATGGAAATAATTCTGGAATCGCTGACACAATTTGGGCAACACCTGATGAAATTGAAACTGATACAGTCAGGATATAATCTGTCAGCAACGCGGCAGCGGCAATTTTTGAGGGCAATACCCCTAAATTGTCCCGCGAAACAGTGTATGCGCCTCCCCCATTGGGATAAGCATGGACAGTTTGCTCGTAAGACAGCGTTACTATCGTTAATAAAAGGACAATGCCTATTGCCAGAGGAAACACATAATCATAGGCTCTTTCACCCAGTATCATCAAGATAACCAGCATTTCCTGGGTGGCATAAGCCGTTGAGGAAAGTGCATCGGAAGCAAAGACAGCCAAACCAATCAAAACCCCAATGGTCTGGTGAGGGGCATCTGCGGTTGGTAAGGGTCTGCCAATCAGCCACGTGCGCCAGCTTTTTTTAGGCTTGACTTCTGTTTCTCGACGAAGTACAGTAGTACCGGTTTGATCCTCAATATTCATTTGTTCTCAAAACGCCTTTACATTCAGACGCAATCCTTCAATCCGTATCAACAAAGCACAAGATTATAATAGCATTTGTTGCCGGGGTCAATTATAATTTTAGTCAAGGAAATTGGATGAACAACTTCCTTGCAATTTCCAAAGAAATATGATGCTCTCAGATAAAAACCCCAAAATTCCTCTACAAGAATTCATCCCAGCCATATTTCCAATGGTTGGAGCAATTTTGGGATTGATCTTTCCCTTCCTGATCACTGCAATCTGGCTGCTTTCGGCAGGGGAGGTACTGACACCAAACAACTTCCTGACGGCTCAATTCAACGAACCGGTTTTATGGCTGGTTGACCTTTTCTCGGCGTTCATCGTCCTTTTGAATATCGTCAATACTTATCAGCAAATCAGTGCCATCCGTCAGGGCCAGCGTCTCAAGGGCGAACTCGCTCAACGGACAAGCGAACTTTACGCGATCAAGGAAGTCTCTCAGCGGGAAATTTTGGAGCGGCATCAGGCCGAAGCCAACATCATACGCGCAAAGAAGGAATGGGAAGCAACCTTCGATGCCATCTCCGACCTGATCTTACTGACCGATTCGAACGGCAAGATCATCCGCTGCAACCGCGCCACTACCCAAACCCTGAAAACCTCATATGCCGATTTGATCGGTAAAAATATCGAAGAAGTTTTTCCGGGAGTCATCGAACCGGTGCAAAAAAAGGCTCTCACCAAAACTCAGGTCATTCCCATGCCGTCTTTGTATGGCTGGTTTGAAGTAACCGGTTTCCCCTTCCAGGATGGTGAAAATCAGCAAGGTATCATCTATATCTTCCATGATATTGCCCAGCGCAAAAAAGCTGAGGCAGAAATTCAACGACAGAAACAATATTTTGAAAGCATCTTCCAGAATAGCCCGGTAGCCATTGTTACCCTCGATTTAAACGGCCACATCGTCGCCTGCAATCCGGCATTTGAGCGGCTTTTCGGTTACACACAGGCAGAAGTACTTGGCGGAAAACTGGATGAGATCATCACCTCCAGAGAATTTCGCGATGGCGCTTTTGAATTCAGCCGTCGTGTGCGCCAGGGCGAACTGATTCACAGCGTCAGCAAACGCCAGACCCGCCGCGGCGAATTGATTGATGTGGAAATCTTCGGCGTGCCGGTCATCGTTAACGGGCAGGAAGTTGGCGTTCTCAACCTGTATCACAACATCACCGAACTGGTACGCGCCCGCCAGAAAGCCGAAGAAGCCGATCTGGCTAAAAGTGAGTTTCTGGCAAACATGAGTCATGAGATTCGCACACCGCTCAATGGTTTGATCGGCATGCTGAACCTCGCTTTGGATACACCGCTCAACTCCGAACAAAGCGAATATCTCAATGCAGCACTGGAAAGCGCCGAGTCGCTGCTTAACCTGATCAGTGATATTCTCGATCTGTCGAAAATTGAAGCCGGAAAGATGGAATTGGAAACCACCGACTTCAACTTGCGTACCATCGTTGAAAATGTGGCTGTCAATTTCTCGCAGCGCGCCGCCGCCAAAGGGTTGGAACTGGTTTGCCTGATTGACCCGCAAACCCCCGTCCTGCTGCGCGGGGATCCCAACCGTCTGCGTCAGGTGTTGAATAATCTGGTTGGTAATGCTGTAAAATTTACCGAGCAGGGGGAAATTGTCATCACCGTTCAACCCATTGCTCAAACCAGCTCGCAGGCCACCATTAGCTTCTCGGTGCGCGATACCGGCATTGGCATTCCTTTAGACCGTCAGGCGCATATTTTTGAACGCTTTACGCAGGCGGATATGTCAACGACCCGTAAATATGGCGGTTCGGGGCTTGGGCTGGCTATCTCCACCCAGCTGGTTGAACTGATGGGCGGGAAAATCTCCCTGATCAGTGAACCGGGCAGCGGCAGCACCTTTTCCTTCAGCGCCGTCTTTTACCGTCAGGAAGTTCCGGAACAACAGCCGCGCGAACTGATTGCGCTTTCTCACCGAAAACATGTCCTGCTTGCCGATCCAAATGCTTCCAGCCGTCAATCCCTGCGGATGGAACTGGAAAAAGTGGGGTTTGCGGTCAGCGAATGTGAGGATCGCGAATCGTTTATTGGTATGCTGCAATCTGCCGATAACAATCGCGCCCCGGTGCAACTGGCTATGATAGATTACCGGCTTCTCCTGGTCAATGGCCAACCCAGCCTGCCTGCGGCTATTGAACCATTACTCAACAACAACCTTAAGATCCTGGTTTTGACCACACTTGGCACTCACGTTTCCCAGGAAGACTGTCACCGTATCGGTTGTACGGCAACACTGATCAAACCTGTTCGTCAACAGGCGCTTTACAATGCTTTGCTAGCCGCCCTTTCCATCACACAGCCCGTCGAATCCGCCGTAAAACCACCCGCCGAAAGCCGTCCAACTGCTTTCGGATTACGGAGTTCCATTCCCCGCCATATCCTTCTCGTTGAAGACAATCCGGTCAATCGCAAAGTAGTGGTCAATTTGCTGACCAAATTTGGGCACACGGTGGAAGAAGCCGAAAATGGCCGCATTGCAATGGAAAAAACCGCACAGAAGAATTACGACCTGATCCTGATGGACATCCAGATGCCCGAAATGGATGGTTATGAGGCAACCCTGCGGATTCGCTCGAGGGAAGGTGCTGTTAACCATACCCCCATCATTGCAATGACCGCCCGCGCGCTCGCCGGAGACGTGGAACGCTGTCTCGCCAGTGGGATGGACGCCTACCTTTCCAAACCGATTAAGCCCCGCGAGCTTTTCAACGCAATTGAACACTGGGGACAAAAACGTTCTCAAGCAGAACCGCTTCAATCCACAGCGGTTGATGAGCCAACCGAACCGATTCCAGCAGACCTTTCTTCGGAATTTGCAGCGTACTTCCCGTCCCTGGATACCGACTCCAATGGCTTTTTACCCAAAACCGAACAAATCCCTGTTACTCCTCAACAAACATCTTACGAAACAAACGCCGAAGGAAACCTTTCTGAAGAGGATGAATTTCTCAGCCGGGCCTTCCGGAAGAATACCCAGTCCTTAGGCGATCCGCAATACATCGAAAAAATTCTGCCGCGTTTTGGCGATGATTTAGACTTCTTTCTGGCCACGTTTGAAGAGTTCATTCAGCAATGCGAAACAAAACTGGATGAATTGAAAGATGCGTTACATTCTCAAAATGCAGCCACCATAAAACTCCATGCTCACAACCTGAAAGGTGTGGCCGCCAATTTTGAAGCCGTCAAACTGACCCGCCTTGCCCACCAGCTGGATATGCAAGCAGCCAATGGTGATTTGGATGGAGCGGATAGCCTGATTGCTGAAATGGAAAATCAGATCCCTCTGCTAAAAAAAGCACTGGCAGAAATGAAAACCCAGCAGCATTCAGCAGAAAATAACCCACGAGGAGCAGGCGCGCGACGTGCAGAAACT
>NZ_DAOUBL010000131.1:0-13386 GCF_034432615.1 Bellilinea sp.
CTGAAAGGTCATTTCCAGATAAAAATTGGTCAGTTCCGGCCATGTCAGACGCCAGCCATCCGTGGTGGTCAGGCCGGTCAAGAACATCACCCCATCACTGAAGGAAATTTCGGTGAATTTGTCACTTCCCATTGGCCAGTTATTATCCTTATCCATGTTATCTGTCCAGCTGGCTGGCCCCAAACGCGCCACCGGATCGTTTGGTGAAGGCGTGAAAGCAATTGTCGCCGTCGGCTGAAGGGTTGCTGTAGGAGTCGGCAAGGGTGTTTCGGTAGGCAGGGCTGGCGGTTCGGTCGGTGAGGGCTGAACCTGAGTCGGCTCGGCAGTTTCCGTAGGTAAAAGCGGAGTTTCGGTAGGGGGAATGGTCGGCAGAGGCTGGGTGGGTTGAAGTACCGCATCTTCGGTTGCGGTTGGCATGGTGGTCAGGATAGCGGCCACCTGAGTGGCAATGGTATCTTCATCCGGTGTTGGCATCGGCTGGAACAATCCCCCGCAGCCTGCCAGCAAAAACAGGGCAAATAGGGCGGCAATCATCTTTTTCATTGTTTCCATCATCCTTTTAACTTTTCGTGAAATTCTGTATATAAAACAGGACGGTTTTCAGCCTGCGCCGGTTCCCGATTACAGAAATGGAATGACTTATGCCTTATACCCAATTTGCCGCAAAAAGTTTTTACGCCATGCAATATCCTCTTCCCCTTCAATCCCCTTCGGGCTGAAACCGTCAATCACACCCAAAATACCGCGCCCCTGATCGCTATGGGCAACAATCACCTGGGTTGGATTGGCAGTAGCGCAGAAAATCCGGCACACTTCCGGCACAGTGCGCAGCGCGTTCAGCACATTAATCGGGTAATATCCGCTGCCGAGGAAGAGGATAAAAGAATGGCCGGCGCCAATTTTTTGAGCATTCTTCTGCGCCAGTTCAATCATCTGTTCATCTGTTCCGCTCCAGCGAATCAGGCACTTGCCAGAAGCCTCGCAAAAGGCCAGCCCAAAGCGGATGCCTGGCACCGTACCAACCAGCGCTTCGTGAATATCCTCTACGGTCTTGATGAAGTGCGACTGTCCCAATACAAAATTGATCTCTTCCGGTTTTTCAATGCTGACCAATTCCAGTTCCATGGGTTGATCTCCTTTCTCTCTTAATTTTACCCATAAATGGTAGAATTACCGGCGTCAGGCAATGGAAATCCTGACGAAATCCGTTCATGAGCAGGTGAAACCAGAAGGATTTTATGCAAAACGAAACCAACCGGACTTATCGTTATTTTGATTGGGTAATGGCTTTGTTCGTCACCGTGCTGATTATCAGCAACATTGCCTCGTCAGCCAAAATTATTGATTGGGGGGTTTCTATCTTCGGTTTGCGTCTGGCGTTCGATGGTGGAACCATCCTCTTTCCCATCTCCTACATTTTTGGGGATGTGCTGACCGAAGTGTACGGTTTTCGGCGCGCCCGCCGCGTGATCTGGACCGGTTTTGCCATGCTGGCGCTGACCGCCTTTGTCCTCTGGCTGGTGCGAGTTATGCCGGGTGAAGCCACCTGGCAGGAGTATGCCGGACAGCAAGCCTACGAAGCCATCCTCGGCGGCATCAGCAGCGGCGGAATTGTGCTGGCCTCGCTGGTGGCCTATCTGGCTGGCTCCTTCAGCAACTCCATCGTTCTGGCGCGCATGAAAGTGATAACCCGCGGGCGGTTTTTGTGGATGCGCACCATCGGCAGCACGCTGGTGGGCGAGGGGGTGGACACCCTGATTTTCATCTTCGTTGCCACGCTGGCGGGGGTCTTCCCATGGGAATTATTTGCCACCTTGACCTTCACCAACTACATCTTCAAGGTCGGTATTGAAGCGATTATGACGCCTCTTACCTATCAGATCGTCAATGCCCTCAAGCGGGCTGAAAACGAAGACTATTTCGACACCCACACCCGCTTCACGCCGTTTGCGGTCCGGTGAATTTACCGGCAATCACCACCACATACTCACCGCGGATTGGCTCTTTCTTGAACACCTCAATCAGGTCAGCCAGCGTACCGCGGTAAACCGCTTCAAACATCTTGGTCAGATCATTAGCAACGGCTGCCGGGCGGTTACCGAACACCTGCAAAGCATCCGCTAAAAAGGCTTGCAGACGGTAGGGACTTTCATAAAAAATCAGCGTATGCGGGCTGTCCTGATCCACTGCCAGAAAACGCCGACGCGCCCCGCTCTTTCGCGGCGGAAAGCCGCGAAAAGTAAAGCTGTGCACCGGTAGACCGGAAAGCACCAGCGCGGCGATCAGCGCGGTTGGTCCGGGTATGACCGTCAGCGGAAGGCCGGCTTCAATCACCCGGCGCACCAGGAGATAACCCGGGTCAGAAATTGCCGGTGTACCGGCATCCGTCACCAACGCCAGCGAATACCCTTCTTTCAATAAATCCAGCAGGCGGGGCAGGGCACGTTCTTCGTTATCTTCGCGGAAGGATATCTGTCGCTTGGAAATGCCGAAATGTTTGAGCAGCATGCCCGTCTTGCGGGTATCCTCACTGACCACGTAATCCACCTGATTCAGGGTATCCAGCGCACGCTGGCTGATATCTCCCAAATTTCCAATTGGCGTAGAAACTAAATATAACACCGATGTATCCCCTCGCCGCCAGGTTCTTATTCGATCACAACCTTGCTCAAATCTTCTTGAGGAGCGGGATACCGCATATTCAGCCCCTTGAGCGCATCAACCAGCACACTGGCAATCACCAGATTGCGGTACCACTTCTTGTTGGAAGGCACAATGTACCAGGGCGCGTAGTCGGTGCTGGTTTTGTTCAGCACATCCTCATAAGCCTGCATATATTCCGCCCAGCGAGCGCGTTCTTTCAAGTCGCCCACATTGAACTTCCAGTGTTTGGTCGGGTCATCCAGACGCGCCTGCAGACGTTTTTTCTGTTCGTCCATATCAATGTGCAGGAAGAACTTGAGAATCAGCGTACCTTCATCGGCCAGCAAACGTTCAAAATCGTTGATATGGGCGTAGCGGCGTTTCCAGACATCTTCCGGCACCAGCCCGTGCACCCTGACGACCAGCACATCCTCATAATGGCTGCGATTGAAGATGACAATCTCACCCCTGGCGGGCGTCTGTCGGTGTACCCGCCAGAGATAATCATGGTCCAATTCCTCCGGCGTTGGCACCTTAAAATTGGCAACCCGCACCCCCTGGGGATTGACTCCATCGAACACGTGGCGGATGACGCCGTCCTTGCCGCTGGTATCCATCCCTTGCAGCACAATCAGCACCTTGTGTTTGTGTTCGGCGTATAACAGTTCCTGCAAAGTTTCCAGCTCGCGGTTCAGTTCCTGCAGCCGTTCTCTGCCTTCATCTTTGCCGCCATCGAACGAGTCAGTTTCATCCGCATCCCAATCCTTCAATCGAATCTTCTGTTCCGGTTTAACGCGGTATTTGTCCATCGTTTTCTCCTCCGTCAGGTGAACTGATTTGATTATAGCCGTAAGCGGCACAAACCTGCCCATCAAAAACGGGATGGAAGCGTGGCCTTCCATCCCGTTTTACTTAAGACCTGCCAGTATGCCTTAAGGGCGGGCAACAAAATCGAAGGTTAGTTTTACCTCATCCTCAGTATTCAGCACACCCAAAATCGAAATTGGGCCAACCCCAAAATCACTCATTAAAAGGGTGGTGGTCGCTGTACCGGTCAGGGTGTCGCCGCTCAATTGAGCGGTGATGTCAAAGGCCACCTCGCGGGTTACATCCTTGACGGTCAGGTTGCCAATCACCCGAAAGGCGTATGGCGTCGCCTCACTGTATGCCTGGGGCAACCCCTCCACCCGCAGCGGCTCGAAACGGGCAATCGGGTAGCGCGCCGATTCCAGCCATTGATTACGAATCACCCCATCCCGGCGGGACGAGTCGGACTTAAACTGGCTGATATCCACCTCAATCACACCGATGCTGCTTTCCGGCGGGTTGGAGAGATTGGCGTACACCTCGCCACGCACTTCGGTGGTTACGCCCACTGCCACTGCAAAGCGGTTATTTTGGTTGATAAAAGTTTCACCAACCTCATAGGTTACACGGGATTCACCCGGTACAATTTTGTAAATGACGGTTTGGTTCTGCTCGCCATTGCCTGTTTCACTTACGGCTGTTTCGGTTACTTGAGGCTCGGTGAGTTCCACCGTCGGCTCAGGGGTAGCCGGCATGGTGGGCAAGGGCGTTGGGGAGCTGCTTTCCAGGGTGGGGGTTGACACCTCTGCGGCATTCGGCGCACAGGCAGAACCAACCATCAGTACGAACAGCAAAAACAAGATGGATACAGATTTTTTCATTTTTGTTCTCCTTTTTGGAGGACCAAATTGTCCGTATGGGTAGATAGAATAGAATAAAGTTTATCCTATTAGTATTAATTCAAAATGAAAATGTATACCCCTCAGGGGTTGGATTGCAGACCCTCTCAGGAACCCAGTTCCTGTCGGCCCGCCAAAGCGCGCAGCAAGGTGTTCTGATCGGCGTATTCCAGATCGCCCCCTACCGGCAAACCGCGCGCCAGACGGGTGATGCGCACGCCACTTTTTGCCAGTTGCTGCTGAATGTACAGCGCAGTAGCGTCCCCTTCCATGCTGGGATTGGTCGCCAGAATCACTTCCTTGACCTTTCCGCTCCTCACCCTTTCCAGCAGCGGTTTGATTTTCAAGTCATCCGGCCCAATCCCTTCAATGGGAGAAAGCACCCCGTGCAAGACATGGTAACGGCCAAAATAACCGGCGGTGCGTTCCAGCGCCAGCACATCCAGCGGTTCTTCCACAACACAGATCACCCCCTCATCGCGTTGTGAACTGGCACAGATATCACAAATTTCCTGGCCGGCGCGGGTAATGTTGAAGCACACCTGACACAAGCCGGTGTCACTTTTCAACGCCAGCAGGGCCTCAGCCAGCGTGCGCGAAATTTCTTCCGGTGCCCGTAGCAGATAAAAGGTCAGCCGTGAAGCGGTCTTTGGCCCAATTCCGGGCAGACGCTCAAAAGCCAGAGTCAAATTTTGGACAGCATCCGGTAAGATTGGCATTCCAAACGCACCATCAGAGTCCCAAACCAGACAGCCCGCCCGCCAGCGGCCCCATGCGTTCTTCCGCCAGTTTGCGCGACTGTTCCAACGCCAGATTGACACCGCTGAGCAACAAATCTTGCAGCATTTCCACATCGGCGTCTTTGAGCAGATCGGGGGCAATCTCAATCCCTTTGCACACCTGTGCGCCGGTCATGGTCACCTTGACTGCCCCACCCCCCACCGAGGCGGTGACCGTTTCCACTTCTAATTGGGCCTGCGCGGCTTCCATTTGTTCCTGAAGTTTGCGAATCTGCGCCATCATTCCGCCGCCCATCCCACCTGCGGGCACAGCACCGCGATTGATTCCTTTTCCTTTTGCCATTCCTGCCTCCTTAA
The DNA here is from genome assembly GCF_034432615.1 of Bellilinea sp. Classification (GTDB taxonomy): domain Bacteria; phylum Chloroflexota; class Anaerolineae; order Anaerolineales; family Anaerolineaceae; genus Bellilinea. The sequence continues at coordinate 5,447 of NZ_DAOUBL010000131.1, forward strand.
CCTCTTTTACCCGAAATTTTAATCACTCTTTATGCACAATTTTTCCACCAAGGCGTAAGGCTGTACTGACCATCCCATCCGCTTCGATATCGCCATCCAACTGCAGGTTACTGCCCTTGCCCTGCACCACCACACAGGCAATTTGAACCTCGACCCCCAGCACATCCTGAATGGCTTTTCGGGTAATCTTGAGGTTGTTGCCTTTTTCCATCATGGTTTTGAGCACCTCACTGCCAAACCCCAATTGCAGCACCCCATTGCGCATGGTAACATATTTGCAGGAATTGAGCAGGCCGTCCACCGGTGAGCTTTGAGTTTTCACCCGCTGACGGATTTTCTGCCAGTTCTCCAGAATGGTTTGCAATTGAGTAGCAGACCCGCTTTCAGGCTGGTCAGGTTGATCATCATCTGCCTGCCCGGCCTGAGCAGGAACTACGCCAAGCTGTTGCTCTGCTGGCGCATCGGGTGCGGATGGCTCGCCGGCCGGTTGGGTGGATGTTTCCTCTTTTGAAGCCGGAGTTTTATGCGCCTTTTCGGTTTTGACCGGCAAAGGGACATTGACCACCGCCGGTTCAACGGAATGCACAGGCTCACTTTGCGAGGCAGGCGTCGGTTCACTGACCAGCTGAGCCAGTGCCATTTCCAGCGGCAGGGCCGGCTGCCAGGCACTGCGCTGATCGGCAGCGGCAGCATTAAAGGCTTGAATGGTTTCAAGCAGGGTTTGTGTGGTAAAACGGCGGGCATGATTGGTCATTTGCGCCTGCTGTTCGGGCGTGGCTTCGATCAGTTCACCATTGCCCATCCTCACCAGCAATAAATTGCGGCAGTAATCCACCACCTGACGGGCAAACTGGCGCGGATCACTGCCACCATCCAACGCGGCGTGAATGGTGCTTAATCCATTGGCCGCATCCCGTTCAAGCAAAGCTTCCACCAGTTCGATGACCGATTGACTGGCAGCCGTCCCCAACACCTGCTGGGCATCTTTCAGACGAATGGGAGCGCCAGTTGAAGCCAGTTGATCCAGCAGGGAAATGGCATCCCGCAGGCTGCCGGTTGCCTGACGGGCGATCAGCGTCAGGGTTTCCTCATCCACATCCACATGCTCCTGCCGGCACAGGTGTTGAAGATGCTGCACAATCAGCCGGACGGGGATGCGCCGGAATTCATGCCGCTGGCAGCGCGAAAGCACCGTAGCAGGGATTTTATGAATCTCAGTGGTTGCCAGGATGAAAATGGCGTGCGGCGGTGGCTCTTCCAGCGTTTTCAGCAAGGCGTTGAAAGCCGCTGTCGAGAGCATGTGAACCTCATCAATAATGTACACTTTGTATTTGCCCTGCGTCGGAGCAAAATTGATCTTGTCGCGCAGGTCACGCACATCATCCACGCTGGTATTGGAAGCAGCATCAATCTCAATCAGGTCAAGAAATCGGCCGTTGTTGACCGCCTGACAATGCTCGCAGCGATCACACGGGCGATCCGCCGGTGATTCAGCGAGGCAGTTGACCGCCTTGGCCAGCAGACGGGCAGTAGTGGTTTTGCCGGTACCGCGCGGCCCGGCAAACAGGTAGGCATGTCCCACCCGCTCGCTGCGAATGGCATTTTGCAGAGTCTGGACTACATGATCCTGCCCGACGACCTGATCCCACAGACGTGGACGCCACTTTCGATACAGTGCTTGCGACATGATTACCTGCTTTTCATGAATTCTAATCGGAAACAGGCTGCGCCCGTTCCACTTCCTGTTCAAGATTCAAAGATGTCACCTGAAAACGATCCAAAGGCACCCCTAAATTGTACCGGAAAATTCGCCGGTTCAAGCGGTCAATTTGGCTTTTGGCCCAATCCTTTACCTCCATTACATTTGCAGAGCGCAGCCCTAAAGCAAGTTGAGCGCGGAATTGCTGTACTTCTGCCTCAATCTCTTTTCGTTCTTCCAGCCATGGCAGGCTAAAGCCGTTCTGACGCAACAGCGAAAAAGCCATGCGCCATTCGGGCGGTTCAAAAGGATTTTCCTGCCATTGCAACGGTTTACCCTTACCGGGCAGGTTATCCCATTGACCGCTTTCAATTGCCGAGCGTATTTTTTCTTCGGCGACCCATTCAAAGATGTTCATCTTTCAGCCCACCCTGACGAAACCTGTTCAGGGCACATTGTAGGTGGCCCGCAGGCCGCCCTGCCAGTCGTATAAGGAAACCAAATCGCCGCTACGAAAAACAGCTTGGTTTGAACCCCAGAACAATTCCATCACCGTATTGTTGCCCGCGCGGCTGTACAAACGCACAGCGCCGCCTTTGTTCAACAGCAGGTAGGGAAAGACATACTCCGCCCCGCGCCCGTTGCTGATCTTCCAGCCGGTCAGCAGCAATTCGCCTTCACCCACCCGCCTCAGGAGGACGGCCTCGTTTTGCAAATCCCCTGCGCCGATCACGGTTTCAATCAGGATGACCGGTTCATCTGCGGGAGGCAAAGTGGCATCGCCAGGCAGAGCCGGCTGGATGGAATTGCCGGCAGGGGGAATACCACCCGTGCCGCCCACACTGACCGGCAGCGGCTGTACCGGGCGCAGGCTGCGATCCCACAACAGTAAAACGGTCAGCGTAGTCGCCGCCGAGATGATGATATTCAGAATCAAAAAGGGAATAATGCGTTTCCAGCTTCTCATAACGGGAAGGCACGTCTTTCCATTCAGAAAGTAAAGGTTATCGTTAGATAGAATCATAGCATACTTTTCCAGTAAAATGAGGGCAGAGGAAGTACCCAATGCCTTATCTGATTGACGGACACAACCTGATTCCGCACATCGGCGGCCTGCGGCTGGAAAGCCCGGATGATGAACAACACCTGATTCGCCTGCTGCAGGCATTTGCCTCAACCCGGCGGCAAAAAGTTGAAGTGTACTTTGACCGCGCCGCCGTGGGCAAAGCCGGGCATCAGTCCTTTGGACAGGTTACCGCCCACTTTGTGGTGCGGGAGATGACTGCCGATGCAGCCATCTCCGCCCGCCTCAAACAACTGGGAAAATCGGCAACCGGTTGGACAGTGGTCAGTTCCGACCGCGAGGTTCAGGCTGCTGCCCGACGCTGGGGAGCGCAGGTTCTTCCCAGTGATGAATTTGCCCGCCAGTTGATCAACAGTCAGCGCCGGCCGCAGCGGGAAGAAAAACCCCAGCCAACCGCTGCCGAGGTTAAAGAAATGCTGCGGTTATTCAAAAAGAAGCGGAATGAAAAATCGGACTGAATTATAAGAAAACTCTTATAGATTTTTAATACAATTTGGACAAAATTAGTGTATATTAGCAATGACACCAACACTTACTGGTAGATGGTGTCAATCCACCCAAAAGGCCGTTCAGCGTGTCCCCCCCACGTTGAAACACAAGCCTTCGGTGGAGTTCCCTCCCTGAGGATCGGCAGGCGTGTCCCCCCCCACGCCTGCCGGTTCGTTTACATCAAGTTAAAGATTGTCATCTTGCATCGTGGAAATGCCAATGCTATAATCCGGCAAGATCAAAGCCCCCGTAGCTCAAAAGGACAGAGCGAGGCACTCCTAACGCCGAGGTTGTGGGTTCGACTCCCGCCGGGGGCACCAGTATTTCAATAAAAGAAACCCCGCAAGACTTCATGCGGGGTTGTTTTTTGTGAAGTGAGGATTGGTTCAGTTACCGAATTCTCCGCCCTCTTCGTCGTCATCAAGATCAATTTCGATCTCGGTTTCCTCGTGTTTGCGGCGCACCCACAGGAGTAGCACCTGTCCCTGCTCGGTTTCCACCGACTGAGCCGCCATGATCGGTACGCGTTCTTCCATGCCCAGCGGGTTACGGTAATGAAGGTAGATGTGATTTTGCCTGTACCAGGCACGGTGGCAGCGCTCGACCAGCGCCGCGCCGTTGAAGGTTCGCAGGCGGGTCAGCGCCAGGTCATACAGCGATGGGCTTTCATTCAAACCCAGCGCCCACCCATCATCAATCGTTTCAAAGTCGGGGGTTGGTCCTTCAATAATTGTGATTCGATCGTCCATTTTTTTCTTGCTCCAAGCGGTTATCATACCACAATTTCAGCAAGCTGCGCTTTCAAATTTACAAGGTTGAATTGGAAGCCTTTTTTACTGATAAAAGTTTTACATTTCTCTGATTCAATAACAATAAAAAAAACCTAAAATCGGCTGTAAATTACCTCATTGGATGAGGCAATGAATCAAAACTGGAGGAACAAAATGAGCATTTACTGGATCAATCCCTATGCCCGCCGTATGGCTCGCCGTCACTGGATGGAACGCATGGCAGAGGACTGGCAGGAAGAACAGGGGCAGGTTTTCTTCCCGGCCGATGTGCTGGTTTCCGAAAACGGCTATACCATTACTGCTTTACTGCCCGGTGTCCAGGCAGACGACCTGAACATTCAGGTGGTGGATAATCGCGTTACGATTCAAGGGAACCTGAAAAACGACCGGCAGGAAAATGCCGAGTATTTGCTGGCCGAACGCCCCAGCGGACGCTTTTGCAAGACGATTGACCTGCCCGAAGCGGTGGATTCCAACAAGGCTGAAGCCAGTCTGAAAGATGGTGTGTTGACCCTGTTTGTCCCCAAAGCCGAACACGCCCGCCCCAAAACCATCAAAGTCACCGCGCGTTAATCTTACGGCAAATACAGCAGTATCCCTTTCGCAGTCCAGGGCAGGGAGGGTTACTGCTGTTTTTTTTTATTTTTTAAGGCCCAACCTGAGATAAAGAAGGATTGAAATCAACTCCACCATCAAATACCTCTTCCCTCCAAACTGGACAGCTCAGGGGGAACTGGTTTTTCGCTCTCCTTGCTGAGGTCATTACCGTTGTTTCGAGTACAATTAAGGCATGTCTGAAAGAGCTATATTCGATTCATTGAAAGATTTACCGCTTCCAGAAGTGCGTTTCTACCCCGAAACCGGCTCAACCAATCAAGACGCTTTGGATTGGGCAGCCCAAGGAGCCCCCGATTTAGCCCTTATCGTTGCCGACCATCAAACCGCCGGCCGCGGACGGCTGGGCCGATCCTGGTTCACACCGCCCGGCGCAGCCCTGGCCTTCAGCCTGATTCTGCGTCCGGCCCTGCCGCAACCCGACCTGCTCCCGCTCTACTCACCGTTAGGTGCACTCAGCGTCGCCATGGTGCTGGAGCAAATTTACGCCTTGCAACCCCTCATCAAGTGGCCCAACGATGTGCTGCTCAACCAGCGCAAAGTGTGCGGCGTGCTGGCTGAGTCCCTCTGGCAGGGGAATGGGTTGCAGGCAGTCGTGCTGGGCATCGGCATCAATGTTGCACCTGCTTCAGTGCCTCCCCCCGATCAAGTCCTCTTCCCGGCAACCTGTGTTGAGGATGCAGTCGGCACAACCGTCAACCGCTGGCATTTACTGGCAGAAGTGCTGAAAACGGTCATTCACTGGCGCGATTTGCTGACCACCCCTTCCTTCCTCACCGGCTGGCAGCAACGGCTGGCCTTTAAAGGGGAAAAGGTGCGGCTGGAAAATCCCGGCGGAGAAACCTTTGAAGGGATTTTGCTCGGCATCAACCCCTTCGGACATTTGCGCCTAAAAATGAACGATGACAGTGAACAAACCTTCACGGTCGGTGACCTGAAATTGAGGCCTCTCTCTTGAGCGCCTTCTCAACCGGAGGATTTAAATGTTAGATGATCTGCGCAATTCCGCTTTCGAAGAATTACCGGAGGAAGAACAGACCCCGCTACTGGATCAAATTAAGCCAACCCGCACCATCGCAGCCCGGCGCACCTTTCTAGGACTGACCGCGCCGCAGCGGTTTGTCATTGCACTGTTGCTGCTCATGATGACCTGCGTGATGGGGGTACTCTGTCTGGTGCTGACCGGACGGATCTGGGTGTAAACAATCTCACGTCCCGTTCTCGCCGTTCTTTTCCTCTTCCGCCTTTTGCAGTTCCCGCGCCGAAATCCGCGCAACCGAAGTTACGCTGTCGTCATCTGCCAGAACCATCAGCCGTACACCGCGTGTCGAGCGCCCCGTGCGGCTGATGTCCTTCACCTTCATGCGGATGATCAGCCCGTTGGCTGAAACCAGGGTGATATCGTCATTTTCTTCCACCACCCGCACGGCGGCAATTTTGCCAATTTTTTGCAGATTCTTCTGGTTAATGGTAGTCACACCGCCGGTATTGCGGCTTTTGGGCGGATATTCGCTGAGGGGGGTGCGTTTGCCAAAGCCGCGCTCGGTGACCACCAGCAATTCGGCGTTGGGCTGCACAACCTCCATACCCGCCAGTTGATCGTCTTTGCTCAAACGAACGCCGCTGACGCCGGCAGCCTGCCTGCCCATGACGCGCACTTCGTTTTCATTGAATCGCACGGCCTTGCCCTGGGCCGTAACCAGAATAATATCGTCACTCCCGCTGGTGATGCGCGCCCAACCCAGCTCATCACCATCTTCCAGACCGATTGCAATCAGACCAGAAGGGCGCACACTGGCAAACTCGGCCAGCGCCACGCGTTTAACCCGTCCCTTGACGGTTGCCATGGTGCAATATTGGGCTGCCTGAAAATCCGTCACAGCCACAGCTGCGGTAATTTTTTCATCCGCTCCTAGCGAAAGGACATTGACCATTGGAATGCCGCGGTCGGTGCGGCCGGCATCCGGTATCTGATACACTTTTTCAGAATAGACTTTCCCCTTGTCCGAAAAGAACAGGATGGTATTCAGCGTGCGCGCCGGTATGACCATCAGGGTTTCATCTTCTTCCTTCAGGTTTTGACCGGTTACGCCACGCCCGCCGCGCATCTGCGTACGAAAGGCGCGCGCCGCCACGCGTTTAATATAACCGCGCTGCGTAATCATGATTAAGACGTGTTCATCGGCAACGAGGTCTTCTTCGTTGAAAGTTTCACTGGCTTCTGCAAGCAAAAGAGTGCGGCGGGCGTCCGCGTACTTTGCGCTCACATCCTGCAAGTCGGTTTTGATCACGTCCAGAATTTTATTGGGTGAAGCCAGCAAATCTTCCAGATAGGCAATCCGTTCCAGCAAGGAACGGTGTTCTTCTTCGATCTTTTGGCGTTCCAGGGCTGCCAGCCTTCTCAACTGCATGTCCAGAATCGCCTGCGCCTGCATTTCAGTCAATTTGAAGCGCGTAATCAACCGCTCGCGGGCGGTTTCCACATCCGGCGATTGGCGGATAGTTTGAATGACCTCATCCAAATTGGCCAGCGCGATCAGCAACCCTTCCAGAATGTGCGCCCGCTGGCGCGCCTTTTCCAGTTCAAACTGAGAGCGGCGGGTAATGACTTCAATGCGATGTTCGATATAAATCTGTAAAGCGCGCTTGAGGGTTAACAAACGCGGTTCGTTATCCACCAGCGCCAGTAAGTGCGCTCCGAAAGTGGTCTGCAACGGTGTATATTTGTACAACTGGTTGAGCACCTTGCGCGGCTGCGCTCCGCGGCGCAGCTCGATGACAATGCTCATCCCGCGCCGGTCGGACTCATCGCGCAGGTCGGAAATGGCATCCAGGCGCCCCTCGCGCGCCAGTTCGGCAATGCGCTCGATCAAACTGGTTTTGTTGACCTGAAACGGAATTTCGGTAATGACAATCTGATAGCGTCCGCCACGCATCTCTTCGATATGCGCCTGCCCGCGCACAGTCAACCGTCCGCGCCCGGTGGTGTACATCTGGCGGATGGCTTCCTGCCCGACAATCACCCCGCCGGTTGGAAAATCCGGGCCGGGCAGAAAACGCATCAAATCTTCAATGCTGACTTCGTCCATCTGATCGTAATGATCAATCAGATAGATCAAAGCATCGGTCAATTCGCGCAGGTTGTGCGGAGGAACATTGGTTGCCATCCCCACCGCAATTCCCGCCGAACCGTTCAAAAGCAGGTTGGGCAGCCGCGCCGGTAAAACAACCGGTTCCCGCAACGAGCCGTCAAAATTATCGG
>NZ_DAOUBL010000132.1:0-6419 GCF_034432615.1 Bellilinea sp.
CTGCGCAATCTGGCCGGGTTTCTGGACCTGGCGGCGGAGATGGGGTTGTTCGTCATCGCCCGCCCCGGCCCCTACATCATGGCCGAAACCATCAACGAGGGCATTCCGCCGTGGTTTTTTGAAAATTATCCTCAAGCGGCGGTGGTGAACCAGCGCGGGGAGGTGCAAAACCTGGCCAGTTATCTGCACCCCGATTTTTCCGCCGCCGTGCGCCGCTGGTACCGCGCCGTTTTCGAGGTACTCACTCCGCGGCAGGTGACGCGCGGCGGTAAGATCCTCTTCATTCAACTGGATAACGAAATGGGCATGCCGCACTGGGTGCGCAATCTGTTTGACCTGAACCCCGACACGCTGGCGCGTTTTGCCCGCTTTCTGGAACAGATCTGCCCCGCGGCTGAACTCCGCAGCCGGTATCCGGCTGCCGACCTGTCCTCCTTTTTGAAAGACGCGCTCAGCGACCCGCGCCACCCTTACGGGCCGCAGGCAGCCGCGGATTACCGCCGCTTTTACCGCGCCTACCTGCGCGAATATGCTGCCTTCCTTGAACAGGAAGCCCGGCACAACGGCATGGAGCTGCCGCCGGTGGTCAACATTCACGGCTTTGCCAACGGCGGGAAGACTTTTCCAATCGGCCTTTCCCAGCTGGTGGAGGTGATGGAAAGCGAGGGCTTCGTCAGCGCCACGGATGTTTATCCCCTGTTCATCGGTGAGGGCAATTTTCATCAGCTGCTGCTGGTCAACGAGATGACCAGGGCTTTGCAAAACCCGCGGCAGCCGTTGTTTTCGATTGAGTTTCAGGCCGGCGGCAATCCCGATTTTGGGAACGCCCAATCTTCGTTTTATGATTTGCACACCCGCCTGTGTCTTTCGAATGGGATGCGCGCCGTCAATCATTACCTGTTCTTTGACGGCGAAAACGACGCGCTGCTCAGTCCGGTGCGGCGGCACGATTGGGGCCACCCGGTGCGCAAGGACGGCTCGCTGCGCCGCCACTATGCCCGTTACCCCCGTCTTTCGCGGGTGCTGGCGGCGTATGGCGAGGATTTGCTGCTTGCCCGCCCGCGGTACACTACCCATGTGGCGTTTTTGCTGGATTATTTTATGAGCGAGGTCAGCCACCCGCTGGAACGGGCATGGCTGGATGAGATCACCCATCAGCGCGAGGTGATTTTGTTCGACCAGATTGGGCGGGGGCTGGCGTTGACGCACCGCCCGTTTGATGCGCTGGAAATCGGCCGGGCTGAACTGGATGTTTCCAGCACGCCGCACTGCTGGATGATGATGGAACGGCAGTGCCCGGCGGCGGTGCAGCACAAACTGGTGGAGTATGTGCGCGCCGGCGGCCGGTTGATTCTGATCGGCCGGATGCCGGTGGAAGATTTTGAGCGCCGGCCGGCGGCTCTTTTGCAGCAGGCGCTGGGCATTCGTGCGGTCAACACCCGCCCGCCGTTCGAGCGGCACGAAATCCGCATTTTTGACCAGCCGCATGTACCGGTAGATTTTCTGGAAACCTACGCCGGTGCAGAATTTGATGAGGTTTTTGCCAGCAGCGCTGAGGGAGAAACGGTTGGCTTCGTCAAGAGCCTGGGCAGGGGGCGGGTGATGATGCTGGGGGCTGCCCTGCCGATCAGCGCGCTGGAGGATTTGAACGTGCTGGATCAGATGGCGCTGAAGATGGACATCCCGCGTTTGTTTGAACTGAGCGACTGGGCGGATGTGCGCCTGAGCGAGGGCGAAAACGGCCGTTTTCTGTTCGTTAATAATTATCAGGACGACCCGCTTGAAACCACTATCCGGCTGGAGGGGAGCGATCTGTTTGGCGGTCATCCCGTGCGAGTCGAGGCGCGCCGCGGGCTGATTCTGCCGCTCGATTGGCGGCTGGGGGAGGGGCTGACCCTGCATTACCTGACCGCCGAGGTCACCGAAGTGCGGCGCGGTGCGGAGGAAATCGTGTTGCAAACTGAGCCGGCGCGCTTTACGGCGGAATTCAGCCTGCCGCCGGACTGGCAGGTGGAGGGAGGGCAGGTGCTGGAGCAGCGGGGCGGTCACCGCCGCGTGCGCCTGAGCGGCGAGGGAGAACTGCGCCTGCGACGGGTTTGACAAGAAGAACAATTATGAGATAATAAACGTGACTTCGGCATAAGCGAAAAAAAACCAGTAGCATAATGAACTCCCTTCTGCGCCTCCCCCAATATCGCATAGGCGATATTGGGGGAGGTGGGAGGGGGCCAAAAATGCGAAATGGGACGCGGATAAGATGATCCGAACTCAGGTTAATAAAGTTGTTTGTAAAGAAAAGGAGGATGCGGCTTCCTCTGCCGCTTGTTTTCTATGAACAGGTGGAACGACTGGTATCAACAGGGTAAGAGAGATTTGCAAAGAGCCTGGTTAGATTTGGAACACGAATACTACGAGTGGGCCTGTTTTACTTCGCAGCAAGCTGCCGAGAAACTCCTCAAGGCATTAGGGCTGCGATTAGGAATAACCCTGTGGGGGCATTCGCTGACCGAGATGTTTTCCCTTTTGCAGGAGCATGTACCGATACCAGCCGGACTTGTTGATCAGGCCAGACTTCTGGATTTATACTATATTCCAACCCGCTATCCCAACGGTTTTGCGGCCGGAAAACCGGCCGATTATTTTACGGAAAAACAGGCGAGGGAGGCAGTAAATGCGGCAGGTGACATCCTCAGGTTCTGTGAAAGCCATCTGGTTGAATCGAGCTGACCTTCTCCGCAAATTGCAGCAGGTCGCCGGCGAAGCCCAGATCGCATTTCCTGAAATCATCGAAATCCGCCTGTTCGGTTCTCTGGCGCGCGGCGAACAAACCGGCCTGAGCGACGCGGATATCTTGATTTTGACCCGCAGCCAGGATCCGAATCCGCTGGAAAGGATGAGGCCTTATTTCTTTTTTTTCTCCGAGCGGTTGGGGATCGCCGTGGATATGATCGCCGCCACCCCGCAGGAGAGCGAAGAGATGCAGCATCTACTCAAAGACAGTCTGATTCTATCGAAGGCTTGACTGCTGTTATAAGTGTTAACCCAATTAGACGAATAGATTAAAGAACACGATGACGAACTCACACCCTATCGGCCTGCCCGACTTCCTGCGTTCCCTGTTTTGGGATGTGGATTTCAACCGGCTGGATTGGGACGCTCACCGCGAGTATATCGCCGGGCGCATTCTGGAGAGCGGTAATTGGAACGCCATCCGCTGGCTGCGGACAACCTGGGGGGATGATGCTTTGCGGGCTTACTTGCTTTCCCGCAAGGGGCGCGGGCTGAGCCCCCCTCAGCTGCGTTACTGGCAGGTGGTGTTGAACCTGCCTTCGGATGAAGTGGATGAATGGATTGCCCGCCTGAAAACCGGTATTTGGGAAAAAAGGATTTCAGGTTAAGCGAGTCAGCTTTCTTGAGTTTCAATATCCGCTCTTATCCCCGATGGTCAAAGGGGTTGGCTTTGGGCGTACCTCTGGTTTAACAGGAAGACGTAGCCTGGATGAATCGATCAGCTTTCTTCTGCTGCAGCGGCAGGGGCAGGGGCTTTGCGCTGTTTGATAAAGTAATCCAGCATGACGGCCACAATAAAGACTACCCCCTTGACCACCTGCTGGTTGTACGAAGGCACCTCCAGCAGGTTCAGGCCGTTGGAAAGAATGCCGATGATGAACGCCCCCGCCAGCGTGCCCGGAATACCGCCGATGCCGCCCGCCAGACTGCTGCCCCCCAATACGGCAGCGGCAATGGCATCCAGTTCCAGGCCAATCCCCACATTGGGCTGGGCTGACCACAGCCGGGCCGTCAGAATCAAACCGCTCAATGCGGCGCAGATTCCACTGAACACATACACGCTGAATTTGACCTGGCCAACGTTTACGCCCGCCAGGCGGGTGGTTTCTTCGCCGCCGCCGACCGCAAAAATGCGCAGACCCAGGGGCGTTTGTTTGAGAATGATGTGTGCCACAACGGCAACCACCAGCAGCACCCAAACCGGTACGGGAACACCAAGCCAGCCGCTCCCGCCCCAAAAAGTAAAGGCTTTATCCAGACCGGCAATCGGGCGTCCCTGGGTATAGACCAGAGTCAGGCCGCGCCCAATTGCCATGGTGGCCAGTGTGGCTACAAACGGCGGCATGCGCCCCCAGACGATCAACGCCCCGTTGAGGAAACCGATACCCACCCCGCTCAGCAGACCGATCAGCAGGCCCGGATAGGTACCCAGCCCAAGCCGGGTAGCCGCTCCGGCTGCCAGTACGCCCGCCAGCGCGGCAGTTGAGCCGACCGACAGGTCAATGCCGCCGGTGATGATGGTAAAGGTCATGCCGATGGCAACCAGAGCAATTAATGAGGTCTGCAGGGCAACCGTGAGCAGATTGTTGACGGTCAGAAAGTCGGGTGAGAGCAGGGCAAACCATACCAGAATCACCAGCAAAATCAAGTAGGTGCTGGCGCGGCGGATGAACGATAGCAGCTGGTTTGAAGAATTGCTGGATTTCATCAATGCACCTCGCTTCCCTTCATCAGGCCTGGCCGGTGGCTGCCTGCATGATGCGGTCCTGGCTGGCTTCCTCACGGCTCAGTTCGGCAACCAGACGCCCTTCGCGCATTACCAGAATCCGGTCGCTGACCCCAAGTACTTCCGGCAATTCGGAAGAGATCATCAAAATCGCCATGCCCTGCGCGGCCAGTTCGTTCATCAGCGCGTGGATTTCCGCCTTTGCGCCGACATCCACCCCGCGGGTCGGCTCATCCATGATCAGCACCTTGGGGTTGAGCGCCAGCCAGCGGGCGATGATCACTTTTTGTTGATTGCCGCCCGAAAGATTGCGGACCTGCTGGTTGAGCGATGGCGTGCGCACGCGCAAACGTTCCACCAGTTCACGCACAATCTGATTGACGGCGCGGAAATTGATGAAACTGAAGCGTGAAAGCCGTTGAAGCAAACCGGCGGCGGCATTGTAACGTACACTTTGCTTGAGGAACACCCCCTGGGCTTTGCGATCTTCCGGCACCAGTCCGATCCCCAGCCGGATGGCATCCCGCGGGGAACGCAGGCGCACCGGCTTGCCTTCAAGCCAGATTTCGCCCTCTTTGAGCGGGTCGGCGCCGAACAACAGGCGGGCAACGTTGGTGCGCCCGGAGCCGACCAGTCCGGCCATGCCGACAATTTCTCCACGGTGAAGTTCAAAAGAAACCCCGCGCACCTCCTTGCCGGCCTGCAAATTCACCGCCTTCAAAATCGGTTCACCGCGCTGGGTATTGCTTTTTGGAAAAAATTCGGTCAGTTCGCGTCCAACCATCAACTGCACCAGCCGGTTGGGGGTGAATTCGGCGGCATTGCCTTCGGCTACCAGCTGCCCGTCACGCATCACGGCAATCCGGTCAGCCAGCTCAAAGACCTCTTCCAGCCGGTGGGAGATGTAGATCAGGGCAACGCCTTCCTGACGCAGGGTGCGCACCAGCCGGAAGAGCGTTTCGGTTTCGCGGCTGGTCAGTGAACTGGTAGGCTCATCCAGCGCAATCAGGCGCGCCTGATAGGAAAGGGCTTTGGCAATTTCAACCAGCTGGCGTTCGGCAATGCTCAAATCGGCCACTTTGGCGCGTGCCGAAACTTCAATGCCCAGCCGGTCCAGCTCTTGCTGGGCCAGCCGATAAACCTGCGGCCAGTCAATCCAACCCCCCAGGCGGCGGGGTTCCCGTCCCAAATAAATGTTCTGTCCGACGGTCAATTCGGGAATGAGCGCCAGTTCCTGATGGATCATGGTGATGCCCAGTTCCAATGCCCGGCGCGGCGAAGTGATTTGCACCGGCTGACCATCCAGGTAAATGTTTCCCGAATCGAGTTGCACCACGCCGTTGACAATGTTCATCAGCGTGGATTTACCGGCGCCATTTTCGCCGACCAGCGCCAGAATCTGACCGCCGTACACTTCCAGACTGACATCCTGAACAGCCTGCACGCCGGGAAAGGCTTTGTAAATATGCTCCAGCTTGAGACGGGGAATGTCTTGTGTCATGCAACCTCGAAAAAAGGCGGGCAGGGGGCGGGCCAGCCGCCCCCAAACCCGTTGGTTTGTCGCTTATTTGGTAACCAGATTGAGCGGTACGGGGATGTAGGTTTCGACTTTACCGCCGCTCAGGTATTTGACAGCCGTTTCAACAGCCAGTTTGCCCATCACGTCTGGCTGCTGGGCAACAGTGGCGGCCAGTTTGCCGTCCTTGACGGCCTGTACGGCGTCGTCAATGGCATCGAAGCCGACGAAGACGATACCGGTGCGTCCGGCGGCTTCGGCGGCCTGAATGGCACCGAGGATCATCTCGTCATTGTGGGCGAAGACGCCGCTGATTTCAGGCTGAGCCTGCAGGATGTTTTCGAAGACCTTCAAGCCCTTGTCGCGGTTGAAGTCGGCGGTTTGCTG
>NZ_DAOUBL010000133.1:0-13281 GCF_034432615.1 Bellilinea sp.
CTTTGAAAGTGACTCCCGCCTCGACTTTTCCCACCGGGTTGGTGAAATAGATAAAACCATCGCTCAACCGCTGACCGGCGTCAAAACCCGGATAGGCTTGCATATTTTCTGCGTTGGCCGGTTGTTGAACCGAAACCACCAGATTTTCCACCTTGAAGTCCCCATTCCATTCGTAAGTAAACTTCCTCAGGGTTTGTTCACGCTCCAAACGGGGATCATAGTATTCCACCTGTAAGTTCGCCGAGGGGGTGGTGAAGGTAATCTGCAGCCATTCGCCGCGCACCTCGGTAGTATAGGCAAGGTTATAGAGCAAACCATCCACGTCCTCCCAGGCGACATTGTAAGGCGCGCCTGCCGCACGCGGAATGCGTAAACTGATCTGCGCCGGCAGGCTGACACTGGCTGCCAGAGTGAGCCGGTAAATGACCAGCACATCCGGCCGGTCAAACTCCGGCAGAATCTGAATCACCAGACTTTCGAGAGGGGTGCTGCTCTGAGCCTGAGCAGAAGGCGCTGCCAGTAAAGCCAATAAAATCAGAATGAAAATGCACCTGCGCGCAGCGGACATGTTTTCCATCCATCCTTCCGAATAAAGGCTATCCTACCGTCATTTCGGGATAAATCCTATCAGCATCCAATTTCGCATTTTTGGCCCCCCTCCTACGCCTCCCCCAATATCGCTGAAGCGATATTGGGGGAGGTGGGAGGGGGTTCATTTCGCTGCTGGTTGGGTTTTGCGCTTATCCCAAACCCACGTTATCTTACCATAAACGGTTCGTTTTTTGAAAGCGCCGCTTCGCCAAAATCAGGTATAATTTTGGGGACTGGACAGGAAAGGAACAAGCGCCTTGCGCCGCAGACGATCTGTTGAAGACCTCACCGTTGAGGAATTGAGACAAATCCTGGTGGAAAAGCGACGAGCCGAACGCGAACAACGGCTGGAGCGCTTTCGCCGTACCGGCAGAGTGGTGAGGGTTGAACCACAGCCGAGTGTTTCTGCATTCCAAACCACCCAACCGCTCAACGAGTTGGAAACCGACTTTGAACAGGCTGCCCCCCGCCCCAAACGAAACCGCTGGTTGGATCGTTTGCTGTTGTTCGTTGAAATTGCCGCAGTTCTTGGACTGGCATTTGTGTTATTGAACGGCATGAATCTCATTCGCAGCCTGAATGAGGAAGTAGCCGCCGCCCTTCAGCAGCCTACCTTCACCCCCACTCCCCTCATACAAGCCGTGGTGCTGCCTTCCGGTCACACCCCTCCCAACTCACCGGGCGGCGTGCGCCCCAACGATGCCGAAATTCCCGAACACCTGCGTCCGCTGGTGCAGACTTTCGCCAGTCTGCCGATACCCACTCCCAGTCCCGAGCAGGCCGTGCGCATCCAGATCCCGGCAATCGGCGTGGACGCGCCGGTCGTACAGGGAGATGGCTGGGAACAATTAAAAAAAGGGGTCGGCACGATGATCGGTTCACCCAATCCGGGACAGAAGGGTAATCTGGTACTTTCCGCCCACAATGATGTTTTTGGTGAAATTTTTCGCGATCTGGATAAGTTAAAAAAGGGTGACGAAATCATCATCTACACCAGCCAGCGGGCATTTGTCTATGTGGTGCAGCAATCTCAAATTGTGGAGCCAACCCGCGTTGAGGTGCTTGCTCCCACCCGCGAGGCGGTGGTGACCCTGATTTCCTGTTATCCCTACATGGTGGATACCGAGCGGATTGTGGTAACTGCCAATTTTGTTGAACAACGATAACTTTCGATGAGGAGTTCTGAATGAGTAAAAAACAAAAACGCCGTGTTTCAAGCAGCGAATCTATCAGCCGGGAAAGCACCGTCAAAAGCGCGCCGGTTGCAACCGGACGTTATTCGTCCACCGGCGAATTCAACCCGGATTACACCCCCATCATTAAAGACTTGAAACGGATTGGAATTCTGGCGGGGTCTTTCTTCGCAGTTTTGATTATTCTGTCCTTCTTTCTGCGTTAAACCAGATTTGGTGACCTCGCGGAAAATTACCCGCCGGTTGCAACCGCCACCAGCGTCAGGCGATCCCCATCCTGCGGTGAATCGTCCATTTGAAAGGCTGGTTGAGCCATTTCGCCATTAATAATGAAAAGGTTGGAGTTCAAGAGTGCTTTTCGATCCTCCTGAATGATGATCCCAACCATATCTGGATATTGCTCAGCCAGCCATTCGATGATTTGACCGAAAGTAACTCCGCGCGGGAATTTCACCTCAATCGCCGGTTTACCGGCGATATATTTTGCCAGATTGGTAAATTCAATCGTTATCCGAATTGAATCCGATGGTAAAGCGCTCATACGGCTATTTGAAGCAAAAAGAAAACAATACCGCCCCCAAAGAAGTCCCCACCCACCAGTAGTCCTGCATCACCTGCGGAAATGAAGCCGTCTGACGGGCAGCCAGACCAACCAGCATCAATAGCACTGCCACGCCCACCATTACCCAGCTGCGAATTTCGTATCTGGGTTTGTTTGGGTCGGGCAGACTGACTTTGGCGCCTTTGCCAGCCTTTTTGGCTTTGAGCGCTTGCTCGCGTTCCAGCCGTCGTTTTTTGCCGCGTAACATTGCCAGACGAAGATAAAAAAACAACATCGCCACGGCAGTGATTGCCAGTCCAAAATCAAATTTCATTCCAATCCTCCAAAGTCCTTTTTCCAGACATATTTGAGAACGGTATTGTAAAAGGTCTGCATGGATGGTTTTGGCCCTTCCTTAATCCGTAACATTCTGCAGCGTGGTGTGATTTCAACAAACATCGTCCCGCTTTCGCTCATTTCGGTTGGAACCTTCTCCAAAGCGAAGACTCGGGTATTGGGCAGGCGCACCATCGGCAGGCGTTTTTCGGGCGTCTGCACCAGCGCCATCAGGTAAAACTCATAATTCACGGTGGGGGTGGGTAAACGCACCAAAACCACCCGCGACTTTTTTTCCGGAACTTCGCGCACTTCATACTGGGCGCCGGCAAAGGAGGAACATTTCGAATCATCCAGACGTTCCCCGACATGATCCCACCAGAATTTAAGGAACTTCAACCCATCCCGTTCGAGATATTCCATAAATCCTTTGGTTTGAGAGTGAAACAGAGTGGGCAGGGCTTCGTGGCAGAAGTTGTAGTGCTGGCTCTTGTTTTTATCCATGATCCACTCCTCAATCAAATTATTGAATTTCCATGGCCAGGAATTCGTCAAATATAGTGGGATTTCTTCCCAGCAGCATCCTCAACACATTTGGGTTGCCGCGCATGCCGTATTTTTCGTAATAAAGAAACATTTTCAACAAAGTATTGACCGCATACTCAGACATGCCCCCTGCCAGCATTTTACGCTGCCATTCATCGCGGTCAACCTCTACGGCTTCAACCGGTTTGCCAAGGTGTTGGGATAGTCTTTGAGCTGCTTCTCTGGCTGAGAGAGCCTCCGCACCGCACAACTCGTAAATTGCATAAGCGTGGGATTCTTCCACAAGCACTTTCGCCACCGCCTCGGCCACATCCCCCAAATGCACCTGACTGAGCGGTGCATCTATCGAATAGGGTACGGCGTAAATCCCATCCCGCTGAATGGATGGCCAGTAGCCCAGCAGATTCTGCATATAAACCGCCGGTTGGAGAATGGTAAAAGCCAGTCCGCTGGCAAACAAACGCTCTTCAACCCGCATTTTTTGCCAGTGATGCGGCATTTCCTCTACCTGGGGGTGCAACACAGAGTGATAGACAAACCGCATCACCTCGCGGGATTGGGCGGTACGGATTAGAATTTCGGCTATGCGCAATTCGTCTGGATTCATATTCGGCGGGATGTGATAAACCGCCCGGATACCCCGCATGGATCGCTCCGCCAGCGAAGTATCCAGCAGGTCGCCAACGATGAAGTCTTCCACCCCCAGCTGGCGGAGGGGCAGCGTGTAAGCCTCCTGACGCACCCACGCCCGAATCGTCGCGCCTTTTTCGATCAGCGCTTCACACACCACCATGCCGGTTTTACCACCAGCACCGGTTATGAGAATTTTATCCGCTTCACTCATCATAATTTCCGTAATTAATGTCAATTCAGGAAAACTGATTTTTACATCAACTTTCAAATTTTCGCCCCCCTCCCACCTCCCCCAAAATCGCAGGGGCGGTTTGGGGGAGGTGCAGGTGGGGTAATTATCATTGCATGCCAGGTTTTGACCTTATCCCGAACTCACTTTAATTATATTCTAAAAAGGCTCCCGATGTCCGGGTGACGACATCGGGAGCCAGGCAGTTGGGCTGAACGCAGTGAGCCTTGTTCAGCCCATCCTTTACCACCAGCACCCCACACTAGGCATTGGGATTAAGGCGTTCCACCGGTGGTTTCCAGACATTGGTGATCAGGTTCAGGATGATACCCACCACCGCACCGGTTGCAATGGAAGGCCAGCCGAAGGGGAACAGACCCTTGAGGATCGGAATCGGCAGGAAGCCGCCATTGTAGCCAATGTTACCGCCAATACCGATGATCAGAATGGTCGCACCAATCGCCAGCTGCTTGGGATCAAACAAGTTGACCTTCTCGGCCAGCATCAGCGCAATACCCTGCATACCGATCACGCCGAACAGGTAGATGGACAAACCACCGGATACCGCAGTCGGGATGGTGGAAACCAGATCCGCCAGCGGGCCGATGAAGCCCAGCAACACCGAGATCAAACCTGCCGTGATCAGTACCGGGCCGGAGTAGTTGCGGGTGATCACCATCAACGAGTTGTTTTCGCCGTAGTTGGTACCGGCCGTCGAACCGAAGATACCGTTGACCAGATCGTTCAAACCGTCAATCATCAGGTTGATGCCGATGTAGCGGTTGAGGCGCAGTTTCTCGCGACCCTGTTCCTCCGCCAGATGGTCTACATACAGGCTGATCTGATACAGGTGGGCGGTGGATTCGGGGATGGTGGCGATTGCCATGACACCCACACCGAAGATCACCGTCAGAGTCAGGTCGCTGGCAAAGTTGGGGAAGGTGAATTGCGGAGCGCGGAACAGCGCCGACTGACCCAGCAGCGAGAAATTGACCAGGCCGAAGGGGATCGCTACAATGTAGCCCACAATCGCCGCCAGCAAAATCGGCAGCATGCCGATGAAGCCCTTGCCCTGCAGGTAAACCGAGAAGATGAAAGCAGACAACAGGGTGATCAACGAAACCGTCCACCAGGTCATGTCGCCGGTCAGAATGCCGCCCGCCACACCCGAGGACATATCCAGCGCTGCTTTACCGAGGCCGATACCGATGGTGCAGGCCACCGAACCGGTCACCACGGGGGGCAGCACTTTATCGAGGGCTTCCTTACCGCCCGAAAGGCGGATGATCAAACCGACAATAATGTTGATTGTGCCGGTAGCGATGAAACCGGTCTGCACAATCGAAAGCAGAGCCGGGTCAGCCGGTACACCAAAAGTCGGTTTGGTAATGGCGGTAACAGCCGCAATGTAGCTGAAGGACGAACCATAGTACAGGGGGATGTAATTGCCGATCGCCAGTTTAGAGGCAATCAACGCCACCACCGTACCAAAACCGGTTACCGTCAGAACAGTGCTGACCGGAAAACCCATCAGCAGCGCGCACAGTACCGTCGCTGGGAACATGGTAATGACGTGCTGGAAACCCAGCAGAATCATTCGGCCAACCGGCGGGGTATCCTGTGGCAGATAACCCAGAACTGCTGGTTTTTGAACATCAGTTGCCATTGAAGTCTTCCTCCCTTGAAGAAAGATTTGGATAGAATAAATTGAAAACTGAGGGTTGGGAATTGGGTCCGGAACAACCGTCCGTGTCAGAGTTCAGAAACGTCCTCTCCTCCTTGCGGGATTTAAGCGGACATCCGAACCGCTGTCCGGATTGAGATCACACTGCGCTTCTCGATAAGCACCTCCTTTCTTGTTTTTCAGCGGCATTAACCGCTGCAACCTCGGAATAAAACAGCCAGAAGGACTAACACAGCAACCAGAGGGATGATGTACATGAGCAAGCGAACCTCTGGTATTTTAGTTAAACCCCCCGCCATGTCTTTGGCTACGGCAGCGGCAAATTCCGTTTCGGACGGGGGTTTGAAGTCAACAACCTCACTGCCGCTGGCTTTGGCAGCAAGGCGGGCTTCCAGGGCTTTGTCCAGCACTTCGAACGCCTGTCGAATCATGGTCTTGGCGACCGAATCAATCATACGCTGACCAACACTCGCCAGCGAACCGCCGATGTTCATTTCACCTTCATATTTCAAAAGGGTCGTGCCATCACCCTGATCAATAAACTGGACACGTCCAACCCCTTTTGCAAAGCCGGGGGTTCCGCGGCCGTCCACCGTCAAGGTGCAGGATTCGGGTTCGACAACATCAGAGATGACCAGCTTACCCGTAAATGATCCGGAGACCGGGCCTATTCTCACATTCATGGCGCCTTCGTATTCATTTTCGGCAACCATTTCCAGTTTTTGTGTGCCCGGTAATGCACTGGCTAATACTTCGGGATCGTAGAACATTTCCCAGACCGCTTCGCGGGGACCGTTAAAAACGTGCTCGCCTTCCAGTTTCATTATAAGAATTCCTCCATCCGTGATAAAGTTGGGTTTGGATTTGGATCAATGATCCAGACGTGGCGAAGGGCGTCATGCGCCCTTCGCCTGTTGAACGTAGGTGAAAATCCGGCTCGGTGAAAGCGTATCGCGGTCAAACTCGACACCGGTATCCTGCAACGCGTTTTCAACCGCCTGGGTAAATACCGAGGGAATCGGAATCGCCCCGGCTTCTCCCACACCCTTGATGCCCAGTGGATTGAGCGGCGAGGGGGTTTCCATGTGCCCCAGCACCAGCTTCTTGGGCATATCGGTTGCCTGCGGGAAGAGGTAATCCATGAAAGAAGCCGTGACCAGCTGTCCGTTTTCATCGTAAATCAGCTCTTCGTAGAAGGCATCCCCAATACCCATTTGAATACCGCCGTGGATCTGACCGTCCACCACCATCGGGTTGACCGGCGTTCCGCAGTCGTGCACAAATGCCATTTTCTCCAAACTGACCTGCATCGTTTCCGGGTCAACTTCCAAAATCAGCCCCACTGCGCCTGCGCCGGTTGCGCCGTAGGGCGGCCCATAATAGGCAACTGCTTCCAATCCGGGTTCGGCACCCGGTTCCATCGTTCCGCGCATCGGGTTGGCGATGATGGCCAGTTCTCCGAGCGAGATGAACTTGGAGGGGATATCGGCAACACGCACCACACCATCAGCCAGTTCCTGTTCTTCTTCCGGCGCTTCCAAAATCTTGCTGGCTAATTTGAGCGCTTTCTGGCGCACCTTCTGCGCAGCCAGATGCGTGGCCGTACCGGCCACAGTAATACCGCGGCTGGCAAAGGTACCCGCACCCCAGCCAAAATAGCCGGTATCTCCGGTAATCACCTTGACATCTTTGACATCCACACCCAGCTGATCGGCAACGATTTGAGCAAAGGTGGTGTAATGCGCCTGACCTTGCGAGGTGTAACCGGTTGTCACCACAACTTTACCGTTTCCGCCCACGGTCACCCGCGCACCTTCGTAGGGGCCGACCCCCGTGCCTTCGCTGAAGCAGGCCACGCCTATGCCGACCTTTCTGCCTTCAGCGCGCAGTTTGGGCTGTACTTCGTTGACAAATTTATCGTATTCAATCAATTCGAGAGTCTTTTCAAACGCAGTGGGATAGTCGCCGCTGTCCAACACCCCTTCCACAAAGTCCTGCCCGATGATGCTGGTGTAGTACGGGTAGGCATTGGCCGGCAGCAGATTCTTGCGGCGGATTTCGACCGGGCTCATTCCCAGTTCTTTGGCAGCCGCATCCAGCATGCGTTCCATGACAAACACACCGTACTGCCGTCCTGCGCCGCGCACCGGTGTAACGATCATCTGGTTGGTAAAAACCACATAAAACTCGGTCAGGAAGTTGGGTACGCGGTAGTTGGTAACCGTGTGAGTCTGAGAATTGAGCGGCACGGTCATCATGTACGGGTTATAGGCACCAGTGTTGTGGTAGAAAAAGTCTTTCAATCCCACAATGGTACCGTCTCGTTTGACGGCGATCTCACAGTAATGAACCTGATCGCGTTCCGAGGTGGTGGCTAAAAAGTTTTCACGCCGGTCTTCAAACCACTTAATCGGCCGTTCCAGTTTCATTGCAAGATAAGTGATCAACACATCATCCGGCAGGGACGTGTTGATTTTCGGCCCAAAACCGCCGCCTGTGTTGGGGGTAATTACCCGCACCTGGCTTTCAAACAGCCCCAACCGTGCTGCAGTCTGATTGCGCAGTGCAATCACCGACTGCGTACCGCACCAGATGGTCATCTGTTTGGCTTGTTTATCCCATTGAACAATGATGCCGCGATTTTCCATCGCCGCGCCGGCGTTGCGGTTGATGAAGAACTTGCGTTTGATAATCAGATCGGCTTCTTTGACCGCCTGTTCCCACGAGCCGCGTTCCTGACGCACATGACCGGCCTCATTGGAAGGCAGGTCGTCATGCACCAGCGGTGAACCGGGCTGCAGGGCTTTTTCCAGATCAACCACCGCCTCCAGCGGTTCGTAATCCACATAAATCAAATCGCAGGCATCTTCGGCAATATAGCGCGATTCGGCAATCACAATTGCCACCGGTTCGCCAGCGTAACGCACCTTATCTTTGGCAATCGGCATGGTCGTGCGGGCAACATAGGTTGCGCCTTTGATCGCCGTGGGGGGCGGCACCTGTAAAGGACCGGGTTTCACGTAATCGCCGAAATCTTCGGCGGTGTAAACGCCAATCACTCCCGGCAGTTTACGCGCTTCGCTGACATCTATGCTCTTGATGCGCGCATGGGCGTAGTCGGAACGCTTGAAAGCAGCATGAAGCATTCCTGGAAGATTAATGTCGTCCAAAAACTGGACATTGGCAGTAATCAACTCGGGATCTTCAATACGTTTGATGGATTGATGAACAAATTTACCTGCCACGGTTGCTTCTCCTTTCATCCTTTAATGAGACGCCATCTTTTCGGCAGCCAGCTTCACCGCCTCGATGATGTTGAAATAGCCGGTACAGCGGCAGAAGTTGCCATCAATCGCCTCACGAATTTCTTCTTCAGTGGGGTTAGGGTTGTCTCCCAGATAATCCAGAATTGTCATCAAAAAGCCAGGCGTGCAAAAACCGCATTGCAGAGCATGCTTTTCAATGAAAGCTTCTTGAAGTGGGTGTAGCTTTTCCGGTGTGCCCAGCGATTCGACCGTTTGAATTTCATGCCCATCGGCCTGCACGGCGAAAATGGTGCAGGAGCGCACCGCTTCCCCATCCATGAGAATGGTGCATGCGCCGCACAGACCGTGTTCACAGCCGACGTGGGTGCCGGTCAGCCCGAGATCGTGGCGGATAAAATCGCTCAGCAGAAGACGGGGCTCAACCTCTCGCTCATACTGCCTGCCGTTCACGGTAACATTAATTTTGACTGTTTGAGCCATGTCATCCTCCTTTTTACTTTGCTCGCTCGAAGGCTTCGGTCAGACCGCGCCTCACCAGCACTTTGACCAGATGGCGGCGGTATTCTGCGGTGCCGTGAATGTCCGTGCCGGGGTCAACTTCATCTTTGGAGATTTTCTCAGCCACTTCGGCAATCGCCTCAGCCGTCGGCACATTTCCTACCAGAATCTTGCTGGCCGCCTGAGAGAGAATGGGGGTTTCGCCAACACTGAACAAAACCACCCGTGCATCCTTACAGCGTTTATTCTCATCCACCACCACCACGCTGATGACTGCCGCTTGCGCATACCCGCCCTTTTGGCGGGAAACCTGCTGGTAAGAAGCACCGCTGCCCTTGGCCATGGGCGGCAAAACCACCTCCGCCAGCATTTCTTCCGGTGCCAGCACGGTCATAAACGGACCCATGAAGAAATCCTCAGCATTGACCCAGCGCTCACCGCCTTGTTTGCGCACCAGAAAGCGTGCTTTAAGGGCTACCGATAAAGCCGGGATCTGCGCCGCCGGGTCGGCATGGGCAATTGCCCCGCCAAATGTTCCGCGATTGCGGATTTGCGGATGGGCAATGTGCTTGACCACAAATGGAACAATTGGGAAACGTTCGGCGACCAGCGGGTCTTTTTCCACCAGACTATCCCGCGTCATGGTGCCGATAGCCAGCCCGCCGTCATCGGTTGGTTTGATATAAAATAATTCTTTGACCTTATTCAGGTCAACCAGTGCAGCCGGACGCGCCATGCGGAAATTCATTGCCGGAATCAGACTCTGGCCGCCGGCAAGCACCTTTCCGTCGTACCCTAAATTTTGCAGGGTAGCCAGCGCCTCTTCAACGCTGGTTGGTGCATAGTAATCAAATGGAGCCGGTTTCATATAATCATTACCTCCTCGAGAGGGTTCCTACAAGTCCTTTAGTAAATTTAGAAAATGGGGAAACTTCCAATTGATCCACAACCATTAATCGGAGATTAATATTATGGGGGCAGCCCCCAAAAAATGCAACTTTTTGAGGGCTGCCATTTTCAACTCATCCTTCCTTGAAGGCTACAAAGCGTCCCCACATCGACTCCGCTTCCATTGCCTTCTGCACAAAGCAGCCGATGTAGTAACGCCCGCTGGGCGCATCCGCAATCTGATAGCCAAGGTTCTCGGCGTGAACGATCTTCTTGGGGAACAGGTTGAGGTGCATATCCTGATAATACTGGTCGAGCGGGAACATCTCATCCCATGATTTGCCAAAGTCGCGTTTGAGTTTTTCATTGGCTTCTTCAAAGGTCTTGGGATGCCAGATGCGCTGGATGGTGTTCATCGGGTGGTCGGCTGCCACGCAGTCCACCCCAATCCACTTAATCTTCTTTTCCGCCGCCCATTGCGCAAAGTCAGCCGATGGACCGGGGTGCTTGATCATGTAGCGGAACTCATCCGAGTCCGGGCTGATCCAGCCGTATTTGTACCAGCCGGTCTTGATGATCAAAATATCGCCTTCGCGTACCTCGACCACCTTTTCAATCATCTCCGGCGAATAGACACTGGAATTGCTGACCATGCTGGAAATATCGGCAATCACGCCCGGGCCGACCCACTCCTCTAACGGCACTTCACCGATTGTGCGTCCGTTGGGGTAGAAATGCTTTTCGCCGTCCATGTGGGTTGCCAGATGGATTGAGGCATTACAGATGGAACCGTTGCGTGCCATGCCATAATGGGCGCCGCCCACCCGCTTGAAGTACTTGACCGTCAACGGCTCATAGTTCGCCCACTGGGGCGAGCGCACCGAAAACGGCACGGTCATATCAATCATTTGAGCGCGATCCATCGCCTCATAGAACTCTTTTTCTTCCATCCAGGCCGGCGGCTGATAAGCCACCACCCGCGCCCAGGCGGTTTCCACTTCCATGAAGGGAATTGGCATCACCGCAATCCACGCCCGCTGATTCTTGAGCTTGTCAATTTCGCCGACAATCGACTCAACGAATACGAGATGATTCTTGGGCAGGGTGATATGAGTCATCTCATAGTACCAGTCCTGGGGGAACATTTCATCCCACGTCTTGCCGTACTCTTTGCGCAACTTGGCTTCGGCTTTTTTGAATTCGTTTTCATGCAGCCGGCGGATGGGGGTATTCATGGGGTGTTCGGCACAACCGCAGTCCACACCGATCCACTTCAACTTCATGTCGAGTGCCCACTGGAAGAATTCCGGTGAGGGGCCGGGGTGGCGCACCAGAAATCCGAATTCTTTGGATTCAACCCCGCCCTGCGCCTTAGGATTGATTACATCCGGCTGATCCCAGGAGTAGCGGTGATAACCCGTGTTGATGATCAAAATATCGCCTTTACGGACATCGGCTTTCTTCATGATCATCTCAGGGGTGTACAGGCTGTAATCCGAAACCATATCGGAAATATCCACCACCACACCCTGACCGCACAAATCACTGAGCGGGATGTCGGAGATAGCCCGCCCGCCGGAGTGATAAGCCGTTTCACCCACCAGATGGGTACCTACCGTGTTCGACCAGTTCAAAATCTGGCCGTTTGCGCCTGCCCCGCCGCCGTAGGCGCCGGTCACACGCTTGAAGAAGTGTACTTCCAGGGCTTTATCGCCGGGGAACGGTGGCGTGAAGATGCTGCATCCCTGAGTCAGGTCATACAATTTGGCTTCCGCCATCATTTTGATAAATTTTTCGCGATCCATGTTTCCCTCCGCTTGTGATCGAATGGTTTAAATTCCGTATTTGTCGGCAAAAGCAATCAGGGCATCTTCAAAAGCCGACATCGGCATGCTCACCACGCCTGCCCCCACCTGTCCCACACCGGGGTCTTTGTGAGCCACACCCGTGTTAACGCGCGGCGGCAGCTGTTTTTCTACCACTTTGCGGATATCCACGCCGGTCGGTGTGCCCCGGAAATCAAGATAGGGAATGGTGTAGTATTTGTGCTCGGCCGTGGTGATTTCGTACATATCCAGGGTGGTGCGAATGGCATCCTGAGCCGTGCCGCCGATAAAGGTCACAATTGCCGGGGCGGCTGCCATGGCAAAACCGCCAATGCCGGTCGTCTCGGTAATGACGCTGTCGCCAATATCGGGGTTGGCGTCTTTTTCGGTGAAGCCTGCAAAGTACAACGCTTTGACATGCGGGGCAGGAGCAGTGAACCAGCGGTCACCCAATCCGCTGACTTTCAAACCAAAATCGGTGCCGTTACGCGCCATAATTGAAACCACCGTACTGCCTTCCACGCCGTGCGAAGCCATGGAGGCTGTTTTGCAGCCCGCCATGACCGGGTTGAGGATGGTCAGCGCATTTTCAGCCATGAACTTTAAGACATCAAAAGCTACATCTGAGTTTTTGGCCACTTTTGCCACATGCGCAGCCAGCTGACTGGTGAACAAAATGGAGGCTGCATCCAGCCGATTGTGCCCGTCATCCCCCATGTGTAGCGCTTTGCCAAGCAGCGACCGCAGGTCAACTCCACCGCTGGATTTGAGGGCGGCATCCACCGTCGGGCCGAGAATATTGTTCAACCAGTGCATGCGCTGAATCACATCGTCGCTGTAAGCGCCCATGCGCATGACTTTGCCGCGCCCCTCATTCAGACCAGAAAAGGCTTTGTTACCAAATACCTGATCTTCTACAATATAAACCATCATCTTCGGGGAAATGACTCCCGCCATCGGCCCAACTGAAGCATAATCATGGCACGGCGCAAATTCAAATTCACCCGATGCCAGCATGGCTTCTGCTTCCTTGGCATCTTTGGCTTTGCC
>NZ_DAOUBL010000134.1:0-2451 GCF_034432615.1 Bellilinea sp.
CTACGGTCAGGTTCTTGCTTTCATTGGCGGCCAGTTGAATTTCGGTGACGGTCTGACCGGCCGATTCGAAGCGTACCTGCATGTTGGTCGGCTGATCGGCCGAAAGGGCAACGGTCAGGTCTTCACCGCCTTCGTTCTTGAGCGTCACCGTGTAGCGGAAGGTGCTGCTGGGTGTCCCGCGCTGTACCGGCAGCCCGTCCATGTCCAGCGAGAGGCGCGGGGGCAGTTTTTCCTTGACCGTCAGGGTGATGGGCATTTCGGCGGTTTGGGTCTTGCCCTTTGCCACCACTTTCAGGGTGTACTTGCCGGCTTCGGGGTTGGCGGGCGGTTCGATGCGCACGTCCACATTGACGGTGGTTTCACCGTCCAGATAGACCGCATCCACAATCCGGCTGCCGCCGCGGAAACTGGCTTCCCAGCCATCCGGCAGCCCCACCACTTCCAGATTGACCATTTGCGGACTGTCCGCCCGCAGTTTGAGGGTGAGGGTGACCACTTCGCCAAAGCCGATGATCTGGCTTGGATAGGTGGTGGAGATGGTCAGCCCGGCGGCAGGCGTTTCATCCTGAGCCTGTACCGGAACCGGCAGCACGAACAAGGCAATCAGCATTAAAACCAGTGAAATGGGTAGTAGACGCTTCATACTTCTTCACTCCTTATATGCAAAGATGTAAAAAGAGTCGGGTTTTTGACGGTTGCTATCCTACTACGAAAACATAAGAAAATGATTAGAAGATTGTTAAGGATTGTGTTTAACGGCGTGCCGGGGCAGGTGTCCGTTCTGCCCCGGTAGCGTAAAGAAAAGGTGAAGGAGGATTAATCCGTTGAGATAGTCGGCTCGGCAGCCGGAACGATCCGTTTTCCGCCGGGCTGCTGATCATCCAGCGTGTTGATGAGAGGCGCGGTTAAGCCGATGAATCCCATCAGCAGGCACATCACTCCGCCGAACAGATACCACGAACGCAGGCCCAGCCATTCGGCCACCGGCGCGCCGATCATCATGCCCAGCGGCATCATTGCTGAAGCCAGACTGTTGACCAGCGTAAACACCCGTCCCTGCATGTGCGGCTCAATTTTGGATTGCAGCAGGGCAAACAACGGCCCGTTGGTGAGCGGGTTCATAATTCCGGAAATTAACATACCGCTCCATGCAATCCAGTAACCCCATGCCGGGGCTGCTCCGGTGAGCAATACACCCACGCCAATGCCCATCAACGACAGCATGGAAGTGATGATTTTGCGCCGAAAACCGCCCCACGCGCTCAGCAGCAAGCCGCCCGCCACCACCCCCACTCCCCAGGCGGACTGCATCCATGCCAGTTGCAATGCGCCGCCTTTGAAGTGCTGGGTCACCAGCAGCGGCATGAAGGCCGAACCGGGGCTGAGCAGGAAATTGACCATGGCCGCCATGAGCAAGAGGGTAAAAACCCCCGGCCAGGAAACCACATAGCGGAATCCGCCGCGCACATCCGCCCAAACCGTTTTCGGCGTAACCGCCAGATGGGCATCTTCGCGGACGGGCTGGGGGATGGCGATGAACAGAAGCGGCAGAATTGCCAGCCCGGCGGTGACAATGTCAACCGCCAGCACCTGGAAGATGGGCAGGGTGCTCATCAGCAATGCGCCGAGCGGCGGCGCACCGATGCCGATCAGCCCGTTCAACGCCTGATTGGCTCCCGCAATGCGCGAAAGGTGCTCTTTGGGCACCATCAAGGAGGTGGAAGCCTGCATGGCCGGCCAGTGAAATGCCCCGCCCAGCGAACGGATGAAGAGGGCCACATAGACATGCCACAATTGCACCTGCCCGCTGGCAAACAAAATTACCAGCCCAACTGTGGCCAGTGCCACCGTACCATCGGCGGCAACCATCACCCAGCGGCGATTCCAGCGGTCCACCAGCGCGCCGGCAAATGGAGAAAGGAAAACCTGCGGCAGCAGCCCAACCAGCGAGGCGCTGGCCAGTACGGCGGCCGAACCGGTTTTTTCGGTCATCCACCAGATCAGCGCAAAGTGAACCAGCCCACTGCCCAGCAGCGAGAAGACCTGCCCGGCCCAGATGGGAATGAAGACGCGCAGCCACTTGAGGGAAGATTTCTGTTCCATAGGTTTCTAAAATACGGAAAAAAAGTGCCTTCGCCAAATCGGACGATTGGCAGGTTGCAGACCCGTTTTGACAATTATGGAGAGGAAGTTTAACCTCTCAGGCGGCTTTACTCGATGTATACCTCGACGTGTTCTCCGTCTTCGTCGTCGTACACATCCACCAGATGCCCGCTCTCACCGGATTGGATGAAGGCCATCAATTCGTTGACGTCCAGCCCTTCAATTTCGGGGGCAAAGCGCATCCCCATGCGGATGCCGGATGCCACCAGGTTGAGCGGCAGGCGTACATTGACGCGTGTCTTGCCGGTATCCGTATCGGTGACCCGCACGCGCAGCCAGCGCCCACCG
>NZ_DAOUBL010000135.1:0-10738 GCF_034432615.1 Bellilinea sp.
ATTATTCCGAATAGACATCGGTCAGCGCCGGCCGGCTGCTGTTTGACAGTTCTCGACTTTGAGAAAGCCATGCCCCCTCATTCCGGCGTTCTGCAGATTTTGATATAATCCGCTGCAATGAACACAGCCGCGCCCACCAAACTTTCTCTCTGGCAGGTCTGGCTGCTGGCAGCCCGCCCGCGTACGCTGCCGGCGGCGGCTGCGCCGGTGCTGGTAGGCTGTGCCGTGGCTGCCTATGAGGGGGTCTTTCGTCCACTGCCGGCGCTGGCGGCTTTTCTGGTCGGGTTGTTGCTGCAAATTGGCGCCAACATCTCCAACGATTATTTCGATTTCAAAAAAGGGGCCGATACCAGCGAACGGGTTGGGCCGCTGCGGGTGACTCAGGCCGGGCTGCTTACCCCACGCCAGGTGATTGGCGGAATGGTGGTGGTATTTGGCGCGGCCGCGCTGATCGGCATCTATCTGATCTGGGTGGCGGGGCTGCCGGCATTGGTGTTGGGGGTGGTGGCAATCCTTTCGGCGCTGGCCTATACCGGCGGGCCGTACCCGCTGGCTTATCATGGCTGGGGAGAGGTATTCGTACTGCTCTTCTTCGGTCTGGCGGCGGTATGCGGTACGTATTATGTCCAGGCCGGCATGCTCAGCATGGCAGCCGTGTGGTCATCTCTGCCGGTTGGTTTGCTGGCGATGGCGATTTTGACGGTCAACAACTTGCGCGATATTGCCACCGACCGCGCCAGCGGCAAGCATACCCTGGCGGTGCGACTGGGTGAGCGCGGCGCCGTGCTGGAATACGGCGTGTGGGTTGGGCTGGCTTATGGGGTGGTGCTGACGGGGGTCATTCTGGGCGTTCTGCCCCTTGCGGCGCTGCTCAGCCTGCTCAGTCTGCCGCTGGCAGTGCGCCTGATGAAGCAGGTAGCCCGGACGCGCGGGCGAGCGCTGAATCCCCTGCTGGCAAAAACCGGTCAGCTGGAATTGCTGTTTGCGACCTTGTATGCGGCTGGTCTGCTGTTCAGCCGCTGGTGGAGCGGTTTTTAACCTGCCACGGGCAGAGCCGGCGTTCCAATCCATCCACCGTGAAATAAAGCCCCAGTCCTAAAATACTCATGGCAATTACCCCGGCATACATGGCCGGATAATTGAACAGGGTGTTGCCGTTCAGGTAGATGTAATACCCCAGTCCTTGCTGGGTGGCAAATAATTCGGCAATATACAGTACGGCAACCGCTGTGCCGACCGACTGGCGCAGAGCGGTCAGGATGCCGGGGATGCTGGCGGGGAGAAACACAAAGCGGAAGAGCGCCAGCCTGCCCGCTCCCAGACTGCGCACACTGCGAATCAGTTCCGGGTGCAGATTGGCGGCTTGATCGCGCACCAGGACCAGAATCTGGAAGAATAAAATCAAATAAATCACCACAATTTTGGAAAGGTCGCCGATGCCCAAAAAGAGCAGCACTACCGGCACGAAAACCACCTTAGGGACGGGGTAGAGAATGTAGATGATGGGCGAAAAAAACGCGTTCAGGCGTTTGAACTGCCCCAATGCCAGACCGGCCGGCGCAGCAGTGAAAATTGCCAGCAGCGTGCTGGCAGCCACCCGCGACAGACTGGCGAAGAAATGGCCGCTCAAGTTACCGGTGATTGTTTCGTTCCACAGGGTGATCAAAACGCGGTCGGGTGGCGGCAGGATCGGCTGGTTGACCACCTTCGCAATCACCTGCCAGAACAGCAGCAAGCCAGCGCTGGCCAGCAGCAAATCGCGGCGTTTCATACTCCCTCCAAACGCTCGCGCAGGTGACGGCACAGGGCGCGGTAGGCGTCCGTTTCACGGTAGCCGGGCTGCAGGTTGAGGGGGTTTTCGATGATCTGCGCCGTGCGGTTGGGCGGCTGATTGAGCAGTAAGATTTTTTGTCCCAGCAGGGCGGCTTCTTCAATGGCGTGGGTAACCAGAATCAGTGTCAGGCCGCCTTCCTGCCATAATTCCAGTGTCAGGCGCTGTAATCCCTCACGGGTGGGCGCATCCAGCGAAGAAAACGGTTCATCCATCAGCATAACATCCGGGTTGAGGGCCAGCGTGCGGGCAATGGCGGTACGCTGGCGCTGTCCACCCGAAAGCTGCGCCGGATACTGACCGGCGAAGGGCAGCAATCCCAGCCGTTCCAGCCATGGCTCTACATCCAGTGTGCGCTGATAGTCGGCCGGGGCATGGACGCCATCCGGCCCGTAAAAATTGCGCACCCGCAACCCCAGCCGGGCGTTTTCGCGCACGGTTGCCCAGGGCAGCAAGCCGTAATCCTGAATGATCAAGCCGGTTTGCGGACGCGGGCGGGTGAGCGGCTGTCCATCCACCCGAATACTGCCCTGCTGAGGGCGCAGCAGACCGGCAATCAACGAGAGCAGGGTGCTTTTGCCGCAGCCGGAAGGCCCGATGACCGCCCAGGCTTCGCCGCGCTGTACCTGCCATGAGAAATTTTCGAAGATCGGCAGCGCGGGCTGGTAGCCAAAGGTGATTGAGTCGATTTCAATCATCACAATTTGTGAAAAAAAGAGGCGTTGACAAGCCACCCATGGCTTTCTTAAAGTCGAAGGCTGTCATATTGCGACCTGCCAGCGCCAACAGATGTCGGTTTGGAGAAGTCCATTTTCAAATCCCTTTGAACATTCTCAGCCCCGTCCTGCGCCTCCCCCAATATCGCGTGAGCGATATTGGGGGAGGTGGGAGGGGGTTCGTTTTGCCACAATCCAGTTTTTGGATGGATACCAAATATTTTTAAAAACAACCTTTCAGGATTTTCCAGAAACTTTGAGAAAACCATTCCAAGCCACCCCTTTTGGGGTAACCCTTTCAGGGCAACAAGCTCCCATTGACACAATCGGTATAGGCCAGGTCTTTGTTCAGGTAACCCTTTTCTTTGACCCATGCCAGCGTATCGTCAAATTGGGCCTGAGTGGGAACCCCCTTGAGCGGGTAGGTGGGTACTTTGAAACTTTCGGCCAGTGGAGCAGGCACCATCTTTTGTTCCACCATCAAACCGCTGTACTTTTGCGGGTCGGCGTTGATGAGGGTCACGGCTTCTTCAATGGCAGCCAAAAAGGCGCGCACTGCCTGCGGCTGCTGGTCAATGACTGCCTTGCGGAAGGTGATCAGGCTGAAGGAGTATTCCGGGCGCAGGGTATCATCCAGCACAACCGTTGCGCCTTGCTGCGCGGCAAGGGTGGAAAACGGCTCCGGCAGCATGGCGGCTTTCAACTCGCCGCTGGCGAGCAACGCCAGCCGGTCGGGGATTTTTGGAACGGCAACGGTCTGGATTTCATCCCCGCTCAGTCCTTCGGCCTGCAGCAGGCGCTCGGTCAGATATTCGATGACGGTAGCCTGCGAGACGCCCACGGCAACGCCTTTCAAATCGGCAGCGCTTTGAATGCCGCTGTCTTTGGCGGCTAGAATACGGAACAGGGCTTGATCGGCTGTGGCTGTGCGGGCAAAGCGGACTGCCTGAACCTGAATCTGATCCTGATTAAGGAACATGACCGAAGCCAGTTCGTTGACCATGCCGTCGGCCTGACCGGCTGAAATCAATTGATCGCGTTCGGGAGCCGAGCCAACCGGAATCAGTTCAACGTTGACGCCGTTGTTGGTGAACAAGCCCTCTTGTTGGGCAACCACCATCGGTAAAACATCCAGAATAGGCAGCACCGCCACTTTGAGGGTGACCACTTCGGTCGGCTGGGCCGGGCTGCAAGCCGAAACCAGCAGGCTAAAAAGGAGAACCAGTAGCGCAACTTTATGTTTCATCCAGTTAATCCTCTCAGGCGACAGGGTAGAGATTTCAGCAGAACCTGAAGTTCCACTGCGAAGGAATTATACTCCGCTCCGAAACATTAACTGGTCAAATGGCTAAGGTTTGCACCTCCTTCAGCAGGATGAGGTCAACCCAAGGCCGCAGTATATTCAACAAGGTTGTTATGGATCGGGCGTATTGCTTTCAGCAGAAAGACGAAGTGAAATCATGCTTGATTTTCAAAATCCATTTCAGGACTCCTTTTCAGGGTATCACGGACGGGGCAATCCCCATCATGTGGATAGTTTCAAGCAAGCGCTGAAGCTTTTTGAACATGCCCGTTTTTCGGCGGCTTTTTACCGCCTGAAGAATGCCCTGCGCCGTCGCCTGGGCCGCCTGATTGATCTCAATCGTCTGCCGGCCAGCCGGGTCAGCAACCGACACTATGGCGGTATTCGGGCGGTGCTGATTGATCAAATTCACGGCACGCTCGGCCGTAGTGAGGATTTCGACGATCAATTTCACCCGTTGGATGAACGCAGCCGCGACCGCTGGGTGGCGATTGCCATGCTGCGTTTTCAGGGGCAGCCGCTGGATGCCGTCAAACTGATTCAGGTCGGTGACCATTATTTCGTCGAAGACGGGCATCACCGCATTTCAGTTGCGCGCGCCTTGGGTCAGGCGGTGGTGGATGCCGAAGTCACTGTATGGGAAGTCAACGGCGGGCTGCCATGGCAACCCCAAACCGCCAGAGGGGAAACGAGCGCAGCAGTGCCGGAAGGAAGCCATACTCGCCTGCTGGGCGCCTGATTCGCCCTACAACCCCATCTTTTTTCTTGACCGATTGTCATCCAGGCAAGAGCAGCCTCTCCCCCAAGGGGAGAGGCTGTGTTGGTGAGGAAATATCCAGGTGGATCAGGTTGGCGCTGTGAATTGGTCAGCGCAGCCGGAAGCGTGCCACCAGCATGTTGAAGGTGTTTGCCATCTCTTGCAGCGAGTTGGCAGCCGCAGCCACTTCTTCCACCTGCGCGCTCATCTCTTCCACCGAGGCGGAAACTTCCTCAACTGCGGCGCTGTTTTCCTCGCTGACCGAGGCAATCGTTTCAATGGCGATGTTAACCTCGTTGGAGCCGATTGCCATTTGTTGGGCGGCAGCCGTGTTCTGGGTCACAATCCGTGAGACGGCATCCATTGCGCTGACCAGGGCACTGGCGGATTGGTTGATCTGCTGCACTGCTTTGGAAGTCTGTTG
Organism: Bellilinea sp.; assembly: GCF_034432615.1. Lineage (GTDB taxonomy): Bacteria > Chloroflexota > Anaerolineae > Anaerolineales > Anaerolineaceae > Bellilinea. Next base: position 5,032 of record NZ_DAOUBL010000135.1, read on the forward strand.
CGACTGATCCAGCACCACCTGCGCCGATTTCAGGATGCTTTCTAGCGCGCTGCCGGCCTCGTCTGCCTGACGCACACCTTCTTCCACCTGTTGAGCGCTGACCTGCATGGCGGTGACGGCTTCGTGAACGGTGTTTTGGATGTTGTTAATCAGCGTACTGATTTCGCGGGTGGAGGCGGCTGCCCGCTCGGCCAGTTTGCGGACTTCGTCGGCGACCACTGCAAACCCTTTGCCGTGTTCGCCGGCGCGCGCGGCTTCGATGGCGGCGTTGAGCGCCAGCAGATTGGTTTGGGCGGCAATTTCTTCGATGGTTTCAACGATGAGGGTAATCTTTTCGGACTGCTCGCCCATCTGCTCCACTTTATCGGCGGAAAGCGCTACCTGATTGCGGATGACCTCCATTCCTTTCAACGTAGCGTTGACCTTTTTGGCGCCGCTTTGGGCGTATTCGGCCGCCTTTGCGGCTTCTTCACTGCCGGACAGCGAGTTATCCGCCACCCGGCGCAGGGCGGCGCTGATTTCGGCGGTGATGACGGCGGCCTGTTCGGCTGCGGTGGCTTGTTCTTTGGAACCCTGCGAAACATCCTGAATGGCGTTTGCCATTTGCTGGAAGGTGGCCGTTGTCAACCCGACCGACTCGGCTTGTTGAGAGATTCCACTGGTCACCTGCTGCATGGTGGTGGCAATCTGGCTGGCAGCGTGCCCGGCCTGCTCGGCGGCCAGGGTCAGCTGGCTGGAAGCCGAGAGCAGACTTTGCGCGTTTTCGACAATCTCTGCCACCAGCCCGCGCAGATTAGCGGTCATTTGCACAAAGGCGTGTCCCAGCCGGTCTTTTTCACTGCGCGGTTGTACCTGCACCTGCAGGTTGCCGCCGGCAATTTGCCCGGCGACCTCGATCATTTCGCGCAGAAACTCGGCTGCCTGATGGGTTTCGCGGGCTACAAGGCCAATTTCATCGGCGCGGTTGAGGATGCGCTGGTCAAGGCGCAGGTCATCTTCCAGTTCGCCGCGCGCCATGTGCTGCAAGGATTGGGTAACAGCCTGCAGCGGTTGGGTCAGGCTGCGGGAATACTGCAGCAGTACCCCGGCCAGCAGCAGGGCTGCCAGCAGGATGACCACCGCCAGCGTGATCATCAGCGCTGAAACGCGCTGCTGCACCAGCGCCTGCGGCACAAAGGTGATCAGCGTCCAGCCGCTGGCGGGAAGTTGAGCAAAGGCGGCATACACCTGCCCGGCGTTGCCAAACGGGTCTTTGATCAACCGATAGCCGTAAGATGTGGCTGCAGATTGTTCCAGAATGGGCTGCAGTGCCCCGCCGAACAGGGAGGCGGCGTTGACTTCCAGCAAGCCTTCGACCGAATCAGCTGCCAGCCGGTAATCATCTATGCCGAGTATGTTGCCTTCCTCATCGAACAAAATGGCGTGGGCCTGGCGGTTGTATTCTTCGCTGGCGGCAATCCCTTGCAGCACTTGATTGAGAGCCTCGGTGGAGATGTCGGCGGTGGCAATCCCCCAGAACTTGCCATCCCGGTGAAAGGGGACCGAGATGGTGGTCATCAGGACATTTCCCAAACCCTCGTCGAAATAAGGCGGCGTCCAGAAGGGTTTGGGGCTGGTCTTGCCGGGCGCATACCAGACAGCGTCCAGATAGTCCTGATCGGTGGTCACGACGAAATTGGGCTTGCCGTTGTCGTACCAGTGATATATTGCCAGCAGCTGCTGATCGGGCTGGTAGGTGTAGGGTTCAAAACCCGCCCAGGTACCGTAAATGTCCGGGTTGCTTTTGAGGATGGCGGCCATGCGCTGGTTGAGAAGGTCCAGATCGGGTCGCGGGTCGGCTTCGATGCTGGCGGCCAGTTGAACCGGCACGCGGGCAATGGCGGCCAGAAAGCCGTCCATCTGGTTGGCTTTGGCGAGGGTGTAGTCCATCAGCCCGCGCTCGACCTCGGCGCGCACGGCGTTGGCGCTGACCAGTACGCTGACGACCCCGGCAATCAGCAGCACCAGCACCACTCCAGCCAGCAGGGTCAATAACTGGTTGCGGATGGAACGATTGAAAAAGTTGAACATGGTCACTCCACTGTAAAGGGTTTGAATGGTAAAGAGAGAATTCTCTAAAAAGCCGATTAAGCCGGTATCAAATTAACACGGTCCATCAGCAGCGTCCATAAATGGGCTGTAAAAGCGGTCTAAATTAGGCGTAAAAGCGGCTGTCCAAATGCAGGGGGCCGCCTCAGACAGGGGGATAGACGAAGGCAGGCAGGCGGGAAGGAAAAATAAAGACCTGTTCAGGTGTTTGGAGAGAGCCGCGCGCCTTATCCTCTGCCTGCTTGCCGGTTGGCACACTATCGTTATAATATTAGTAAACAAAGTAAATATTTTGAATCGCGTCGAAAACAGATGCTATGAAACGTTTTTATCGGATTTCCGCCTTCCTTTTTATTCTTCTGTTTGCCCTGAACGGTACGGTCATTGCCCGCCCCGCCCTGCAAACCGACTTCTGCCAGACCGTCACCGACATTCCCCGGGCAGAGTGTGAGGCACTGGCAGCCTTTTACATCTCCACCGGTGGCGACGGCTGGAACGTCAACATCGGCTGGCTGACCGACACTGAGGCAGCCAGCTGGTACGGTGTGCAGGTTGTGGATAACCGGGTTGCCCGTCTCACTCTTGCCAACAATAACCTGCAGGGCAGCCTCCCGCCCGAAATTGGCACCCTCAGCGGTTTGACCGAAATCGTCCTCAGCCGCAACCAGTTGAGCGGCAGCCTGCCGTCCGCCATTGGCGGTCTGAACCAGCTGACCATCCTTGATTTGAGCAGTAACGATTTTAGCGGTGGATTACCACCAGAATTATTTACCCTGACTTCGTTGCAGTACCTCTACCTTGACCATAATCAGTTCAGCGGCGTAATACCGGCGGCGATTGGCAATCTGACTGCTTTGAATGTATTGTGGCTGAATGATAATCACCTGCTGGGTTTTCCGCCTGCCGGTCTGACCAACCTGACGGCACTGTTCAACCCCGGCTCGCTCCAGCCCGGGAATCTAGATGGGTTGGACTTGAACGAAAACCGTTTTTGTGTACCGGATGGCTACCCCGTGCCCGGCAACCCTTTACACCAATTCCTCAGCCAGAAAGATCCCGATTTCCACCTGCATCAGACCTGTACCCCAATTTTTGAGGTATTTTTGCCGATGATTCGGCGTTAAGCGGGCAGAGGTTAATTAAAAATCACCCTATCGGAGTGGAATTTTTCTACCCGATTACTACACTTCGATTTTTGAATATGCTACAATTTAACCGTCCCATACCTTAGACGGAGGTGAATATGTCCACTTTGAAGACGACCCTGACCGGTTACGCCGGCTACCGCGGACGGGAGGGTCACTGGAGCTTCCTCTTACACCGCATCACCGGCCTGGGGGTGGTGCTGTTTCTCACCATTCACATCATTGATATTGCCTTTGTGTATTTTCGGCCGGCCTTGTTCCTGGAAGCGCTGGCGCTTTACCAGACCACCCTGTTTGGGATTGGCGAAATTGCGCTGATCTTTTGTGTGTTTTTCCACGGCGTCAACGGGCTGCGGATTGCCTACTTCGATATGTTCAAACCGGGGATGTGGAGCATTGAGATGCAGCGCAAATCCACCCGCACCACCCTGATCATCTCCATTATCCTGTGGTTGCCGGCGGCGTTCTGGATGGTGCGCAACATTCTCTTTCACAACTACGGAATTGCCCTGTTTGGCGGGTAGGAGGTAAACATGGCTGCGACAACAGAAACCGTGCGGCGGGTTAAAGTCAAACCCAATTACGAAATGATTGCGTGGAAGTGGATGCGTTATTCGGCTTTTGCGCTCATCCCGCTGGTGTGGATTCACGCCATTTTGCAGGATGTGGTGGTAGGTGTGCATGCCATGGATTTGGGCTACGTGGCCGAACGCTGGGCAAGCATTTTCTGGCGGGTGTTCGATGCCCTGCTGCTGGGATTCGCCTTCGCGCACGGAGTCAACGGGCTGCGCCAGGTGCTGAACGATTTTATTCACGGCGAGCGGGGGCGCAAAATACTCAACTGGGGCCTGTTCATCTTCTGGCTGGTCGTTTTCCTGATCGGCGCCATTGCGCTGATTGGCGGCGTCAATCAACAATTTCCGCTGGAATAGCGGTTGGATGAGGGAGTAAAAATATGACCCAAACGCATGTGTTTGATGTGATCATTGTCGGCGGCGGCGGAGCGGGCTTGATGGCGGCGCTGAACGCCTCGCGCGGGGCAAAGACGGCGGTACTCAGTAAACTGTACCCCACCCGCTCACACACCGGTGCGGCGCAGGGCGGTATTGGTGCGGCGCTGGGCAATCTGGAAGAGGATCACTGGGAGTGGCACGCCTTCGATACCGTCAAAGGCAGTGATTACCTCGGCGATCAGGACGCCATCGAGTTCATGTGCCGTGAGGCGGTGCAGGCCGTCTATGATCTGGAACATTTTGGGCTGCCATTCTCGCGCATGCCGGACGGGCGCATCGCACAGCGTCCTTTTGGCGGTCACACCAACAACCTGACCAAAAAACCGGTGCGCCGCTCGTGTTATGCGGCCGACCGCACCGGCCACATGATTCTGCAAACGCTCTACCAGCAGTGCATCAAAAACGGCATCACCTTTTACGATGAATTTCAGGTGCTGGATTTGATCCTCTCGGACGGCAAAGCCGCCGGGGTGGTGGCGGTGGAACTGGCTACCGGCGAACTGCACGTTTTTCACAGCAAGGCGGTTGTGCTGGCCACCGGCGGGCACGGGCGCATGTGGGAGATCACCTCGAACGCCTACGCCTACACCGGTGACGGTGTGGCCATCACCCTGCGCAACGGCATCCCGGCTGAGGATATGGAGTTCTTCCAGTTTCACCCCACCGGCATTTACAAATTGGGCATTCTCATCACCGAAGCGGTGCGCGGCGAGGGCGGTATCCTCTTCAACGGCAAGGGCGAACGCTTCATGGAACGCTACGCACCCACCATCAAAGACCTGGCCTCGCGGGATGTGATCAGCCGCGCAATTTATCTTGAAATTAAGGAAGGGCGCGGCGTTGACGGGAAGGACTACGTCTATCTGGATGTGCGCCCGGAAACGGTCAATAAATATGCCGAACTGGACGGGCGTACCCGCCCGGACGGCACGCCCTACCGCGTTACGGCGGAGGAAATTCTCTCCAAAATTCCGGATATTACCGATTTTTGCCGCACCTACCTGGGGGTGGATCCGGTCAAAGACCCGATGCCCATTCAGCCCACCGCTCATTACGCAATGGGAGGCATTCCCACCAACAAGTTTGGTGAGGTGGTGATTGACGGTCAGGGGACGGTGCTGCCCGGTTTGTACGCTGCCGGCGAGTGTGCCTGCGTTTCGGTACACGGCGCCAACCGGCTGGGCACCAATTCGCTGGTGGATCTGGTGGTGTTCGGCAAGTACGCCGGCATCAAAGCCGCCGAATATGCCAACGGTGCCGACCTGCCGCGCCTGCCGGCCGATCCCGCCGGCGGTGTGCGCCGCCAGCTGGACAACCTGCTCAACGGCAGCGGACGGGAAAAGGCGGCCCAAATCGGGCGCGAGCTGCGTAAAGTCATGTCGGACGATGTGGGTGTGTTCCGCACCGAAGAGGGCTTGCAGCAGGCGGTTGAAAAAGTGCGCGAACTGCGCGAGCGCTACA
>NZ_DAOUBL010000136.1:0-8840 GCF_034432615.1 Bellilinea sp.
CTCGCTGGACGGTGACTGGCGTTTTCGCCTGTGCGCCAACCCCTCCACCCTGCCGGGCGGCTTTCAGCAGCCGGATTTTGCCGATCAGGAATGGGACGCGATCAGCGTACCCGGCAACTGGACGCTGCAGGGGTACGACAGGCCGATCTACTGCAACATTCAGATGCCCATCCCGCTTGACCCGCCCTTTGTGCCGCATGACGACAACCCGACCGGCCTCTACCGCCGTGCTTTTGATGTCCCGCCGGACTGGGGGGGCAGGCGGCTCATCCTGCGCTTCGACGGCGTGGAATCGGCTTTTTATGTGTGGGTCAACGGGCAGATGGCCGGTTTCAGCAAGGATTCGCGCCTGCCGGCCGAATTTGACATCACCGAACTGGTGCAGCCCGGCATCAATCACCTTGCCGTGCAGGTGATTCGCTGGAGCGACGGCTCGTACTTGGAGGATCAGGATCACTGGCGCATGGCGGGCATTTACCGCAGCGTGTGGCTGTACAGCCTGCCGCCGCTTTTCATTGCCGATGTGTTTGCCCGCCCCCTGCTGGAAGAAGACCTGCGCAGCGGCCGCCTGGAAGTGGACGTGCGGCTGGGCGGCGCGCTGAAACAGGCTGACGGCGCGCGGGTGGAGATGCAGTTATTTGACCCCTACGGGCGGGCGGTTTTCGAGGGCTATCAATCCACGGAATTTCGTGTAGCAGTAGATTCGCTGCCGCAGGTGCGGCTGGTGCGGCGCGTGTTCGCCCCGCTGCTCTGGTCTGCCGAGACGCCGCACCTGTACACGCTGGTGGTGCGCCTGCTGGAGCAGGGCGGCGCGCCGCTGCAGTACGTTGCCTGCCGGGTCGGCTTCCGGCGGGTGGAGGTGCGCGGCCGGCAGTTTCTGGTCAACGGAAGGGCAGTGCGCATCCGCGGGGTCAACCGTCACGAACACGATGAGCGGTACGGGAAGACGCTCTCGCTGGAAAGCATGATCGCGGATATCCGCCTGATGAAGCGGCACAACATCAACGCCGTGCGCACCTCGCACTACCCCAACGACGAACGCTGGTATGACCTGTGCGATGAATACGGGCTGTACGTATGGGACGAGGCCAACATCGAGGCGCACGCGCTTTACAACCGGCTGTGCCATGACCCCGACTGGCGGCTGGCCTTTCTGGAGCGCGGCGCGCGCATGGTGGAGCGCGATAAGAATCACCCCTGCGTGGTGGTCTGGTCGCTGGGCAACGAATCGGGCTACGGCGCCAACCACGACGCGCTGGCCGGCTGGATGCGCGCCTGCGACCCCACCCGTCCGCTGCACTACGAGGGCGCCATCGCCGCCGATTGGGAGAGCGGCCATGCCGCCAGCGACATTGTCTGCCCAATGTACCCACCGGTCGAGAAAATCCGCCGCTTTGGGTTGACCTCGCGCGACCCGCGCCCGCTGATCCTGTGTGAATACGCCCACGCCATGGGCAATTCTCCCGGCGGGCTGGGGGAGTACTGGGATGTGATCAACACCACGCCCGGCCTGCAGGGCGGTTTCATCTGGGACTGGGTGGATCAGGGTCTGCTGAAAACCGATCCGCAGGGCAGGCGCTATTGGGCTTACGGCGGCGATTTTGGCAATCAACCAAACGACCGCAACTTCTGCATCAACGGCATTGTTTTCCCCGACCGCACCCCGCATCCGGCGCTGTACGAAGTGAAGAAGGTCTATCAGCCGCTGCGGGTCAGGCCGCGTGACCTGCGCGAGGGCCGCGTTGAAATTCACAACGACTATGATTTTCTCCCGCTTTCCCACCTGCGCGGCGAGTGGGAAATTGCAGTGGACGGCGAAGTCTGGCAGCGCGGCAGTTTGCCGCTTCTTTCTACCCCGCCCGGCGAGAGCCAGCCGCTGCAGCTGAACTACCGCCTGCCTCCCCTGCGTCCGGGACAGGAAGCCTTTTTGACCCTGCGTTTTCGGCTGGCGGAGGACTGCGCCTGGGCAGAGGCCGATCACGAGGTCGCCTGGGAGCAATTCCGCCTGCCGGTGGATGTACCGCCGGTGATTCACACGCCCGGCGGCCTGCCGCCGGTAGAGGCGCAGGCCGATTCAAGCGGGCTGCACCTGCGCGCCCCGGCCGGTGAAGTTCACTTTGACCTGCACAGCGGTTTTCTGACCGACTTCCGCTTTCAGGGTGTGCGCTTGGTCGAGCACGGCGTGCAGTTGAACCTGTGGCGGGCGCCGACCGACAACGACGGTTTCAAGTGGGCGCAGGATCATCATGGGAAACTGCTCGGCGAGTGGCTGGACGCCGGTCTGGACGGCCTGGAACACCATCTGCTGGAGATGCATTGGAAGAGCGGAGAGGAAGGCAGCGTCAGCGTCCGCGCCGTTCATCGGATCTGTGCGCGGGATGTGCCGGCCGGATACCGCATGTTCAGCAACTACACCTTGACCGGCAGCGGCTGGCTGGCGCTGCAGGTGGACCTGCGACCCTTCGGCCGTCTGCCGGTTTTGCCGCGCCTCGGGGTTAAACTGACCCTGCCGCCCGGTTTTGAACAGTTCTGCTGGCTGGGGCGCGGCCCGCATGAGAGTTATGCCGACCGCAAGCGCGGCGCGCCGGTTGGGCTGTACTGCGGCAGCGTGGATGAGCAGTTTGTGCCCTACATCATGCCGCAGGAAAACGGCAACAAAACCGATGTGCGCTGGGCAGCCCTGCGGGATGCAGCCGGCTGGGGGCTGCTGGCCAGCGCCGACCGCCTGCTGGAAGTTTCGGTCAGTCACTTCACCGCCGATGACCTCTACCGCGCCCTGCACAGCGTCGAGCTGGCGCGCCGCCCGCAGGTTTACCTGAATCTGGATGTCAGACAACTGGGTTTGGGCAGCGCCTCCTGCGGGCCGGGGGTGGGGGAGGGCTATTTGCTTCATCCGGCTGCCGAACGCTTCACCCTTTTGTTCCAGCCGCTTGCCTCGGGCGATGACCCGCGCTCCATCGGGCGGCGCTGGGTGGAACTGCCGTCGGCTTTTACGGCGGAAGGGGAGGGGGGTGAGAATGGAATTTGAGATTGCGGCCTTTCCAACTTTGCGCTGCGGCAATGCGGCCGTCGAACGCGCCTATCGCATCGCCGCCGGCGACCTGCTGGGCAACATCCAGCCGTACCCGCCGGGCGGCGAACGGCGGCCGGTGCTGCTGGCCGGGCTGGACTACGACACGCCCTGGACGCGCGACGCCGCCATCAACGTGTGGAACGGCCTGGGCCTGACTCACCCGCAGGTGGCGCGGGATACGCTGCTCTCGGTGCTGGAGGAAAGCGCGGACGGGGTTGCGATCGGCGGGCAGTACTGGGATGCGGTCCTCTGGGTCGTCGGCCTGTGGGCTTATTACCTCTACACCGGCGACCGCGACACGCTGGAACTCGGTTACCGGGCGGCGCGCAACAGCCTGCGCCGTTTTGAGGATGAGGAGTACGATCCGCAGTTCGGTCTGTTCCGCGGGCCGGCAGTCTACGGCGATGGGGTGGCCGCTTACCCTGACCGCTATTCGCCCGGCGCGACCAGCTCAATCCTCGACTGGGTGCAGTACCACTCCGCCGAAAAGGCCTCGCGCGGCTACGGCATCCCAATGATGACCCTTTCCACCAACTGCGTTTACGCCGCGGTGTACCGGCTTCTGCCGCGCATGGCGGTTGAGCTGGGTCTGCCGCCGCTGCCGGAAGACGAGGTCACCGCCGAGCGCCTGCGGGAGAGCATCCACCGCCATTTCTGGAACCCGCGCAGCGGTCTTTTCGACTATTTACTGGACGAAGAAGGCCGCTGTGAGGCGCAAGAAGGGCTGGGCCACGCCTTTGCAATCCTGTTCGGAATTGCCGACGCCGAACAGACTGCCTCCATCCTGCGCCGCCTGTACCGCACGCCGTGGGGGGTGGCCTGCGTCTGGCCGACCTTTGCGCGCTATGCCGAACGCGGCGGCTTCGGCCGGCACAGCGGCACGATCTGGCCGTTCATCAACGCCTTTTGGGCTGAGGCCGGCCTGCGCGGCAAACGGAGCGATCTGTTTGATGAAGAATTGGCTCACCTGACCGTGCTGTTCAACCGCTTTGCCCAGTGCGCCGAAATTTACCACCCGCTGACCGGCGAAATCTACGGCGGACTGCAGGAGGCGGGCAAGGGCGCCAGCGGCTGGGAGTGGGAATCCTGCGCTCGCCAGAGCTGGAGTGCGACCGCTTACCTGCGCATGATTTTGCTGGGCGTGCTGGGAATGCGTTTTGAACCCGATGGGGTGCACTTTGCGCCTTACCTGCCGCCCGGCCTGGGCTGGCTGGAGCTGGAATACCTGCCCTACCGCGGCGCGCGCCTCTCGCTGCAGGTAGAAGGGCGGGGCAGCCGCCTGACCGCCTGCCGGTTGGACGGGCAGCCGCTTGAGGCTTTCCTCCCCGCCGGGCTGAAAGGTGCGCACCGCCTGGAAATGTCAGTGGAGGAGTGAGGTGAAGTCTATGACCAAAAGAATCTTGTTCGGTTTGCTGGGCAGCATTACGGGCGGCATCCTTGCCGTGATCGGCGGTGTGCTGTTCCTCCGCCTGTTATTGGATCTCAACGTCATCCGCTCTTCCGGCTGGGAGGATCTGATTTACGGCATTTTAGCGGTCATCCTGCTTTACCCGCTGGGGGTTGGACTGGGCGGCTGGCTGGCGCTGCGCCGCACGGCCGGGCGCGGCATGTGGTGGAAAGCGCTGCTGGCGGCCTACGTGAGCGAGGGGCTGATTCTGCTGCTGGCCGACCCGCTGGGGTTGAACCTGACCACCAACTTGCTGGGCGGGCTGCTCTTTTTGCTGCCGCCGCTGGCGGTTTTGCTGGCCTACCGCCTCAACCGCCCGGCCGGGCAGGGGGAGTGAGGGCAGAGGTTTTATTGCACCCCCGCCGGGGAAAGGAGATACCCCAAAAGGATATTACCCCCAGTGTAATTACCCACGTGACTTTCTAAAGCCTCACATTTCCCCAATCCAGTGCGCCCAGGGGATGCCCTGATCTCTCAGCGCATGAACCAGCCGCTGGTCGGCGCTCCACAACTCCGCGTTCAACTGTTCTGCCAGAGCCACATACTGGGCATCATAGGCTTTACTCTGTCCCAACCGCGCTGCCCAGCGCAGGGCAGATTGCATCAATTTTGGCTCTGCCGGATACCGCTTGATATCCAGGTTCAGGATTTCTTCCAGTCCGCCGAAGGTTTGTTCTTCTGTCAGGGCTTTTTGCTGCCACAACCTTCGCAGTCCGCTGACCACTTCGTAATCCCACAAGCCGGGCACCAGCATGGGTGTCCCGTTGTAAATCCAGCCCTCAATCAACCGCCGAAAGGCATCCGAAAAGGGCATTTGGCGCACCAGTCCAATGGCAAGGTTTGCGTCTATGACCACTGACGCCATACATCCTCTATCTCGGCGTCCCTTTCCTGGCGAGCCTCATTGACCGGATCGCCTTCATACACGCCAAATTTTGCAGTTGATTCGCGAATTTGGTCCAACTTGCGTAAAGCCTGAACCGATTGTTCCCGCTCTTTTCGCTCGCGTTCGGCAAAGTACTCATCCAGAATCTGACGGACAATCTCGGAAATGCTTTTACCTTCCCGGTAAGCCAATTCCCTCAACCGCCAGTCATTTTTTTCATCAAGGATCAACTGACTGCGTTTCATATCATATACCTCCTTGATTAGAATAACGCAATTACACAATGATGTCAAGCCACAATGACACAATAATGGGATAAATAATTTATCCCAATATAATAGATCTTATCTTGGGTGATATTAATGTTTTTCGATTTTTTACCCCCTCCACGCTATGTTTTTTCCTACCAAAATCCGCCTCAGCCTGAAAGTCTTTGTATTTTATACCCTGCCTCTTCCAGCGCTGAGCGGACTGCCCTGACAATTTCCAATGCATTTGGCGAATCTCCATGTATACACAATGTATCTATCTTTACATTCATCGCCATTTCTCCCTTGTGCACAGTTATTCCATCCATTGCTAATTGTATCGCTTGCCGGGCAGCGATTATAAGATCATGAATGACCGCCCCTTCCATTCCTCGTGGCACCAAACGACCGTCGGCCTGATAGCCTCGCTCCACAAACCCTTCATTTGCCACATTCAAACCGCATTCCAACCCGGCTTCAATCAAAGCTGAACCGGCCAGACCAACCAGAATCAACTCTTTGCTAAAACGTCGGACAGAACGGGCAATTGCATTGGCTAGGCGCACCTCCTGCGCCGCTTGATTATACAGCGCGCCGTGAGGTTTTACATGTGTCATCTCAATCCTAGCTGACCGCAAAAAGCCCCAAAGAGCTCCTATCTGGTACAGAACCATTGCTTCAACTTCCTCTGGAGACATTTCAATTTTACGACGACCAAATCCCTGTAAATCCGGGTAGCCCGGATGAGCCCCAACCGCTAAATTGTATTTGACCGCCGTTTGGACGGTTTGCTGAATCACCATCGGGTCTCCTGCGTGAAATCCGCAGGCAAGATTGATTGAGCTGAGATATGGCATTAATTCTTCGTCCGACCCAAGTGTGTAGCGCCCGAAACTTTCTCCCATGTCGCAATTGAGATCAATAGTTATCATTGAATTGCTCCTGCCCAATTCCAGGGTTCAATAAATTGATCTATTTCTTGAATATAATCCAGTCTTTTGATCATTTCCACATAGGCTTCACGGGCAATCCTCACAGAAACGGGTTTAAATTGAATACGACTCTTGAACGGTTCAGCCTGTGCCAACAAAGGTAAATCTGCGCGGATTACTACCGCTATGACCGGATATCCGCCACTGGTTGGGGCATCAGCCATCATTACAATTGGCTCACCACTTGGCGGTATTTGAATCGCTCCTGGAAGCATCCCAAAAGAGATCATCTCTCCGTTAAATTTCACTCTCAACGATTCACCTTGCAGCCGGTAACCGGTACGATTTGAAGATGAAGAGACAGTGAAAGTCTGCTGGAAAAACTGGCGATCAGCTTCGTTTCCCAGCAAATCCAAATGTGGTCCAACCACTGCTCGTAAGCATAAATTGTCACAATATGGTGGTATTGCGTTTTGGGGCAAGATACGCACCGGCTCTTGTACGGTTTTGTTAAGAGTTTCGCCAATTGGCAGGCAGTCCTTTTCTTTTAATAATCTTCCTTGCCAACCACCAAAACCACCCAGCAACGAGGTTGAACGTGAATCCATGATGCGTTTCACGTCAATCCCCCCTTGAATTGCAACCACTGCCCACATTCCACCACCAACGTGGTCTATACGCACTGTTTGACCTTCACGAAGGCGAAATGATTGCCATAGATCCATCTTATTCTCATTTACCCAAACCGAAAAACCCCATCCACACACTGCGATTATCATATTTTGTAATGCTCGAAATTGAATACCGCCTATTCCGACTTCAATTCCAGCGCTTTCATCGGAATTTCCCACCAACCGATTGGCTGCCCGCAGAGCAAATTCATCCATGGCACCGCTTCGCGGCACCCCGTATTGCCCCCACCCTACCCTTCCTAAGTCCTGGATTGATGAGAAATAACCCCCATCCAAAATTTCAATCATTTTCCATCTGATCCCGCAAAATTGGAATAAATCGCAACCTGTCACCCGGCTCAAGCAAAAATGGTGGTTCGGCACAGGGATCAAACAACCTCAACGGAGTCCATCCAATCAAGCGCCACCCACCGGCTGAATCGATCGGATAAATACCGGTTTGCTCGCCGGCAATACCCACCGAGCCGGCAGGTACTCTGGTGCGTGGTGAGGAAAGGCGGGGTACAGCAATTGCCGGATTCATGCCGCCAAGATAGGGAAACCCAGGACTAAACCCCATCATGAACACCCTGTATTCTGCCTCGCTGTGCAGCCGGATGACATCATCGGGTGAGAGGTGATTGTATTGTGCAACAAACTCCAGATCTGGGCCATGCTCGCCTCCATAAATTGTAGGAATCTCAATTAACTTTTCAGAGCGGTATAAAAGCGGCTCCATCTGTCCTTCTTCATATTCCATGATCAATCTATGCAAAGCATCATATTCAATCTGAAATGGATCAAAACCAATGAGGACTGAAGCATAAGCAGGAATTACCTCAATAACACCGGGCAAATTTGCCTTTTTTACCCATTCTGCCAGGAGGTGAACTCGCTGGTTGATTTCCAAATTAATCCCGTTTCCAAAAACAACCAGCAAACCGCTCTCCCCAAATGATGTGCAGGAAATGTTTTTTCTGTTTCCCATTTATTTTTTTGGTCAGGCTTTTCTCGGATTGTTTTTATACCCAAGATTTGGAACAATCTGGTTTGGAACAATTACTCGCGAACATGACCATTACCCATGATAACCCATTTGTAGGTTGTTAATTCCCGCAAACCCATTGGACCGCGCGCGTGCAATTTTTGAGTGGAAACAGCCACTTCAGCGCCTAAACCCAACTGTCCCCCATCCGTAAACCGGGTACTGGCATTGACATATACTGCTGCAGAATCAACCCGGTTAACAAATATATCGATATTTTCTGGATTTTCAGACAGAATACCATCAGAATGAGCAGTTGAATGTTCCTCAATGTGTTGGATGGCTTCATCAAGGTTGGCCACAATTTTTACACCCATTACCAGAGACAACCATTCTGTATCAAAATCTCCGGATTGAGCCGGTTGAAACTGATCAGACATTTTCAGGTCAAGCTTTTCAAATACGGATTGATCTAATCGAAAGAAAACACCAGCTTCGCTTAACCGGTTGAATACCCTGGGTAAAAGAGTATCTGCTACTTTGTGATGCACCAGTAAAGTATCCAGGGCGTCACACACCGTCGGGCGCTGCACTTTGG
>NZ_DAOUBL010000137.1:0-3448 GCF_034432615.1 Bellilinea sp.
CGGCTTTCGGCACTGGCGGACGCGCTGGCGATTGGGCTGCTGTACTTGATCGGTAGAAGACTGTACAACCACCGCATTGCGCTGACCGGCGCGGCGCTTTCGGCGCTGGCGGTGATGCAGATTCAGCAGTCCCACTTCATGACGGTGGACAACTTCGGCACTTTCTTCACCATGCTGGCGCTGTACGCTGCCGTGCGCATTGCCCAACAGCCGCCCCTCGCCCGCCGCCCGTATCCGGACGGCGCTTACCGCCTTGTGCCGGCTGCGGCGGGCTGGTTTGCCCTGTTTGGGGCGGCCGCCGGTATGGCGCTGGCCTGCAAAATCAACCTGCTGCCGTTGATTGGCATGGTGGTGGTGGCTGCATTTTTGAGCATTACCGATTTGAAACTGCGCTTCCAGAGCGATCTGAGCCGCATCTTTGGCAGCACCGCCCTGCTGCTGGTGCTTTCCGCCTTTTCCGCCCTGCTGGCTTTCCGGCTAACTCAGCCGATGTCCTTCCGCGCACCGCAGGGGGACACCACCTTCTTTACCCTGCACCTCAATCAGGACTGGGTGGACAGTATGCAGGTTGCCCAGATGGAATCCAGCGGGATTGGCGGCGGCCCGCCCGGCGAACAGTGGGCGGCCCGCCCGGCGATTCTCTTCCCGCTGATGAACATGGTGGTATGGGGCATGGGGCTGCCCTTTGGATTGACCGCCTGGCTGGGATTTGGGCTGGCCGGCTGGCAGGTGCTGCGCAAAGGACTGCTTTACCGCGCCCACCTCATCCCGCTGGTGTGGGTAGGTGGATACTTTTTGTTCATGGGTACCCGCTGGGTCAAGTCCATCCGCTACTTTCTGCCAATCTATCCCTTCCTGGCACTGCTGGCGGCCTGGCTGCTGTGGCAGGTGTGGCAATCGGCAGGCAGCGGCGGCATGGGGGTGGGCCGGCTGACTGTGCGGCGGGTGGCAGCCGGCGGGTTGATGGTCTTTGTGCTGGGCGGCACGCTGATCTGGGCCAATGCCTTCGTCAGCGCCGTCTATCGCCAGCCGCATACCCGCCTGCAGGCCACCGAGTGGATTTTCCAGAACATTCCCGCGCCGGTGCATTTCGAGCTGCAAACCACTCAGGGCAGCCGTTTTCAACCGGTTTCCGTGCCGGATGGACTGACCATCCCGCCCGGCGAGCGGTTTACCCTGACTTTCACCGCCCGCGAGAGCGGCACGCTGCGCTCGGTCACCCTGCCGCGCCTGTTCAACCCCGCCGATTCGCCGGCGCAGTTGCGTTTATCGCTGTACCGCGAGGGCAGCAGCCTCGATCTGCTGACTGAAACCAGCCTGCAGGTACCGCGCGCCGGCGGTGCGGCGCGCGGCAGCCCCGTCCAGGCCGAACTTTCGGGTGGAGAACTGCAAGCCGGGCAGGTGTACACCCTCACCCTGCACAATCCATCCGATCAACCGCTCAAAATTTACCGCCTGACGCTTGCCAACGAATCGTGGGACGAGGGACTGCCCGTGCCGCGCGCCACTTACGACCCGTTCGGCGATTTTTACCGCGGGGTGACGATGGAGGTGCGCTGGTACGACGATGAAAACAAGCGCCAGATGTTCTACGAACGGCTGGCGGAGGTGGATTACATCATCCTGCCCAGCCAGCGCGGCATCTGGAGCGTTGCCCGCCTGCAGCTGACCTACCCGATGACCATCGAATACTACCGCGCGCTGTTCGACGGGCGGCTGGGGTTTGATCTGGCGGCTCATTTTCAAGCCCCGTGGCGCATCGGCAATTTCTATATTTCGGATGTCGGCGGTCAGGTGCGCTGGGGGGCGCCGCCGCGTTTGCCGCTGTTCAACTTCAACTTTTTTGCCGCCGAAGAGGCCTTCAGCGTCTATGACCACCCGCCGGTGTGGATTTTCGTCAAGAGCGAGCGCTTTGACATGGCACAGGTGCGCAGCATTTTGGGCAAATTCGACCTCAGCCAGGTGGTGGTGCAGTCCCCGCGCGATGCCCGCCCCAGGCCGATTCAATGAGGGGGAGTAGTGAGGCGGTGGGGATGATACAGCCTGACGGCGGATGATGGCAGCGGGGGGATGGAATCGGGCGGAAGTATTATTGGCTCATAATACCATTTTCAGGATGAGCTCCGCAATCCGCGCCTTCGTTGAATTCTATAAAATATATATATACGGCTGTGCCGTATAATTTTCAAGTCCTTGGATAAAATATGGCTTTCTCAAAGTTTCTTGACAACTCTGAAATTTTGTATCGAAACTTGAATTGTGGCGAAACGACCCCCACCCACCTCCCCCAATATCGCATTGGCGATATTGGGGGAGGCGCAGGAGGGGGCAAAATCGCTCGACTTGACTTAAAACGCCCGCCGGCTGCGGTTTGACCGGTTTTAACTTTGAGAAAGCCGTGTGGATAAAAAAAAACCATCTTGCCCAAACCCCTTGACTTATGATAGATTCAAAATCAAACCGATCGAAAACGGGAACTTTCCGCACAGCGCATCGTCTTATCTTAACGTGAGTTCGAGATAAGATCAAAACCCGGCATGCAATGCCAATGACCCCCACCTGCACCTCCCCCAAAATCGCAGGGGCGATTTTGGGGGAGGCGGGAGGGGGAAGAAAATTCGAAAGTTGATGTAAAAATGATTTATCCAGAATTGACGTTATTTAAGGTGGAACGGGTAAGCCCGTCAACCGCTGCATTTTTCGTAAACGAGGAAACCCATGGCAGAAACCGAATCGAACGATATCGAAATCATCGAAGAACCCCGTCCGCGCCGGCTGCGTTTTGACTGGCTGCTGCCGGTTTTCTTCCGTCCGGGGCGCACCATGCAGGCCGTCAGTCAGCAGGAAAAAGGCGTCTGGCTGGCGCCCCTGCTGGTGTTGAGCCTGCTGGCGTTGATCGTATCCCTGGCTGGCGGGCCGGCGCGCGCCGCCGCCGCTCAGCCGAGCGGCGAACTGCCGCCCGACTTTCAGTACTGGCCGCCCGAACAGCAGGAGCAGTACTTTCAGAGCCAGCAAAACCGCGCCAGCCCGATGGTCATTTACGGTCTGCCCGCCCTGGGCGCACTGACCGGGGTGTGGATCGGCTGGTTTTTGCTGGGCAGCATCCTGCATCTGGCGCTGACCATGGTCGGCAGCCGCGGCAGCAACACCGCCGCGCTCAATCTGGCGGCCTGGGCAAGCATGCCGTTCGCCTTGCGCTTCATCGTGCAGGCAGTTTACATGCTGACCACCCGCCAGGTGATTCAGGCGCCCGGACTTTCCGGCTTTTTAGCGGCCGATGCCGAGGGCTTCACCGCCTTTTTGCGCCCGCTGCTGGCCCAGGTGGATTTATATACCATCTGGATGATCATTCTCCTGCTGGTCGGCGCGGCGCCGTTGACTGGTTTGGGCAAGGGCAAAACCTGGTTGGCGGTGATTCTCTCGGTGGCCTTGCTGCTGTGTTTGCAGG
>NZ_DAOUBL010000138.1:0-6511 GCF_034432615.1 Bellilinea sp.
AGCCGGCGCAGGCCCGTGCGCGCCAGCGCCGGCTGGGCTGGGAACTGCCCAATACGCCGGCACCCATCCTGTGCCTGCGGGCGCGTCCGGGGGTGGATTTGGCGCGCCTGCGCGCCGGATTATTCGAGCGCGACATTTGCGTGGCGCATGTCACTTCGTACAGCTCCACCCCGCCCGGCGGCGCCTTGCGGATTGCCATTTTTGCCACGCATACAGCAGAGCAGATCGAACGACTGGTGGAGGCGCTGGGAAAACTGTTGTAAAGGTCGGTGCGGGAGATGTGCCTGCGCGCAAGCGCTAGCGAACGCGGCAATTTCCCGCACGGCCCCCACCCACCTCCCCCAATATCGCGAAAGCGATATTGGGGGAGGCATGTAGTGGACCCATAAAACTGGACACAAAAATAGCAAAGCTAAGGGGTATCCTCCATGGAGTTGAGTGCCCAATTGGCTTCAAACTCAGCCGGGGTGAGATATCCCAAAGAAGAATGGATGCGCTTTTGGTTGTAGACATCCTGGATAAACTGCCCAATCTGGTGTTTAGCATCCACAAAGTCGCGGTAATCTGACAGATCCACCTCCTCTTCTTTGACCGTCCGCATGAACCGCTCGGCATAACCGTTTTCTTCGGCCTTTCCGACAGCGGCCATGCTGATCCGAATACGATATTTTTTCAACTCGTCCAGATAGACATGGGCAGCGTAAGTCCCGCCTTGATCACTATGATGGATGAAGGGTACCCGGTCACTCAAGCCCATCCGCAAGGCAGCCAGGGTAAGTTGCGTGTCACAAGCCATGGACAGACCCCAACCACGCACCGCTCGGGTAAAAACATCCAGTACAATCGCCAGAAACACAAATCCGCTTCCCAGGCGAATGTAGGTCACATCCGAAACCCAGACCTGCTCAGGATGCGTGATTTCCAGTTCCTTGACCAGATTCTCATATCGCGGATAGGCATGACGACTATCTGTCGTGCGGTATCCTCTCCGCTTGATCGGCCGCAGCCAGTTCCGCTGGCGCATCAGGCGCTGCACCCGTTTGCGGTTGATGCGGTAATTATACGGCGCTCGGCGTAACTGGTGGGTCACGCGTCGGCTGCCATACCGCGGATACTCCCCAACCACTTGTTGCAGGTCCGCTTCCAACTTGCTTTCGTCGGCTGGATGAGCCGGGTAGTAATAGGTGCTGCGCGGCAGGCTGAGCAGCTCACAAGCCAGCTCAACCGGCATTTGCAGGGTTTCACGCATGGCTTGCACCGCTACTCGCTTTTCCTGGATGTGAAGTCCGAGTACCTCAAGACTTTTTTTGCCGCTTCCAATTGCATGATCAAGCGCCCAACCATCCGCTCCAACTCATCAATCCGTTCTTCATCCCGATTTCTGCCTTTCGGTTGCTCGAATACCTGGGCTGCTCGCTCCAGAAATTCCTGCTTCCAGCGTGACAGCACCGTGTCTTTGATCCCGTATTCGCGGCTGGCCTGCATCAGCCCTTTCTGACCGCTGATCATTTCCAGCACCACCCGTACTTTGAACTCTGGATCGTACTTGCGTCGGTTGATCATCCTGGACTCCTTCCTCATAGTGTACCCTCCCCCTTAGGGTACTGTCCAGTTTTTGGGGTCCATTACAGCAGGGAGGGGGTGATTCCCTTCAGGGGGGACTCCTCGCTTCGTTCGGAATGAGACGGTTTGGGGCGGAGGAACATTGCTTGACAAGGCGAAAAAAGATGGATCGCAAAGACGCAAAGGATACTCTTTTTTTCTCTGCGTCTTTGCGCCTTTGCATTGAACGGCGTCGCATCTGTAAGCAGCTAAGACGAACACAAAATAGCCTGCCCTTTTGAGCAGGCGTCAGCGAGCGAGGCAATCTCCCGAAGCGGGGTTGATCAGCTTTCTCATATCTTACAGAAATCTGGATGAAACCGGTAGGCGGGAACTTTTTGAGGGGGTTTGTCGTATACCTATAAAGAAATAACCCTGCGCTTTTTAATGCGGACTTTACAAAATTTTTATTTGATTTTGAGCAGAAATTTGCTACAATGAGAATATGAAATGTCTGCACAAGCAGGGGGCCGTGAGTATGAGACCTGACTCGACATCTGGTTAGGTCGGAACGAACCCCCCGGACAGGTACAAAACCCGTCGAAGGCGTGAACCCTTTGGGTGAAACGAGGGTTATATTAATTCAAGAGCCTCCTGATGTGTGGAATTTCATCCGGCTCCTTTTATCTGGTGGTCCTTCAGGAGGAGGAGGTCAAAATGGCTACAGTGGTTTATCTGGTTGTTGCAGCGGTAGGGACGATGTTCGTGGCGCTCAGCCTGATCGGTCTGCAATCCGAAGAACGCAAAAATTGAGGATGAGTTTGCCCTCGAATTGCCCCTGCCTGTCGTATCCACCCCGCCGAGAGAATCGCCCTGTTCGGTTGCGGGATACTTTTCTGCGCCTCTAAGCCGGGACTTGCGCCCGGTGGAAGGGCGCCGTCCGTACTCTTCCTGATCGCCTCTCCCGCATGACTCCCTCATGCGGGAGAATTTTTTTATTTCAGTTCCTTCACCATGTAGAATTCGCCCATTGCAAAGCCGCGTTGCTGGTAATACCGCCGCGTGCCGATGGCGGCAATCACCGCCATCCTCGCGAATCCCCGCTGGCGGGCAATTTCCTCGGCGGCCTGAATCAGCCGCGTGCCAACTCCGCTGTGCTGGGCTGCCCCCTGCTGCTCCATACCCACCGGCAGGGATTGGCCGTAGACATGTACCTCGCGGATCAGGGCTGCGCCGTGCAAATCGTTTAGGCCGATATCCGGCGCCGCGGGCAGAGGCAACGAAAGGCGCAGGTAACCGGCAATTTTGCCGTTGGAGGTACGGTAGTGCAGGAAATGCTCTTCCGCCTCGGCGGCGGTATAGGTGTAATCCTGAAAAGACAGGGTTTGCGGGTCAACTTTTTCGCCGCGCACCTCATGGCAGCGGATACACCCGCAGGTCTGCCCGCGCCGTTGTAATTCCGCCAGCACATCCTGCCGCAAACTGGTGCGGCGGTTGCCTTCCACCACGTGGGTGGAGGGAATATCGCGGATCACGCGGTTGACCCGGCAGTAAGGCGGTATGCCAGGTTTGAGGTCGGCAATCAGGTCAATCAATTCTTCGGTGGTGTACGGCCGGTATTCACCGCGCTGCCAGTATTCGTACAGATCGGCATTTTCCAGCAACTGGCAGGGATAAATTTTGATCTCATCCGGGCAGTAACCCTGCCACAGGCGTTGAAAGTCCTGCCGGTCGCTTTCGGGGGTTGCCCCCAGCAGATTGGGCATCCAGTGCAGCACCACTTTGAAGCCGGCGGCGCGCAGCAGAGCGGTGGCTTGCAGGGTTTGGGCGGCGGTGTGTCCGCGCTGGTTGAGTTCGAGAATACGGTCATCAAGCGACTGCGCCCCCATCTGCACTTTGGTCACCCCCAGGTAGCGCAGCCAGGCAATTTCACGGGGGGTGATTTCATCCGGGCGGGTTTCAATCACCAGTCCCACATTACGGCAGGCAGCCGTTTCGTTGGCGCGCTGGGCATCAGCCAGCGAGGCCGAGTCGAAGCCGTTCATGGCATCGAAGCAGCGCTGCACAAACCACTCCTGATAGTCACGGCGGTAGGCGCTCCACGTCCCACCCAGAATCAGCAGTTCTATTTTATCGGTTGGGTGGCCGTTGGCACGATAGGAGTCAAGGCGGGTTTGTACCTGCCGATAGGGGTCAAAGTCGTTCTGAAAGGCACGCGCCGCGCCGGGTTCATCCGGCAGGTAACTTTTGGGCATGCGCACATCGGTCGGACAGAAGATGCACTTGCCCGGGCAGGGATAGGGCTTGGTCAGCACGGTTACGGTGGTCACCCCGGAAAGGGTGCGCACCGGCTTCATGCGCAGGCGGGCAAGCAGATCATCATCTTCCGGCCATTCGCCGCTTTCGGTCAGCGTGCGGTAAGCCGCAACCAGCAAGGATTTCGAGAGGTAGCCGCCCCCCGGCAGTGGGCGGCGGCGCACCGCCTGAAAGACATCCACCCCGCTGCGAATCTCCTCCAGCACGGCGCGGGCGTATTCCATTTTTTCAGGCGTCAACTGGCGGTTTGCCAGCCAGAGTTGTTTGTCCATCGGGTTAAACCTTATACCGATAAATGAGTCTTATCTCAGGTTATGCATATTCATAGACCGGTACCTGCACATAACGGCTTGGTTTCCTTTTTTTCCAAACAATTTCCTGCAGTCGTTCCACAGTTTCCGGAGCAAAAAATTGTTCTCCTGTTTCTGGATTGACACGCGCAGGTACACCAGTAATCAAAATAAGCGTGCCTTCCAATTCAAGGGTATAGGTCACTTTTGTTTCAATTAACTTCTCTTCCATAAATTCACCACAAAATTATAACGCCTTGAGGTCATTAATGACATACTTTGCGGTATGATTGAGCGCAAACCAGCCTGCATTTTTGTGTAAAACCCATGCGTTCTGAAACGATCCAGAAACTTCTTGAGATTAATGACCAATTTTACCAGAATTTTGCGGCCGCCTTCGCCGCCACCCGCCGGCGCATTCAACCGGGAGTGCGCCGTGTATTGCAAAACCTGCCGGTTGGCGGAAGGCTGCTGGATTTAGGCTGCGGTTCCGGCGCGCTTGCGCTGGAACTTGACCGCCGCTGGCAGACCGGCTCCTACCTCGGCCTGGATGCCTCCCCAGCGCTGCTGGCGGAGGCACGCGCTGCCTTGCGCGCTGCCCCGTCCGGCGGGGTGGATATCCGCTTTGCGCGCGCCAACCTTGCCGACCCCGATTGGGTGGAGGTGGCGGCTGCCTATCCGGTGGATGTGGTTCTGGCCTTTGCCGTCCTGCACCACATTCCTTCTACCGGCCTGCGCCAGCAAATTTTGCGGCAGGTGAACAGCCTGCTGCCTGCCGGTGGTTTGTTCATCCACTCCGAATGGCAGTTTCAGTACTCGCCGCGCTGGCAGGCGCGCATTCAGCCCTGGTCACGGGTCGGAATTGACGAAAACGATCTGGAAGAGGGCGATACGCTGCTGGACTGGCGTCATTACCTGCCCGGGCAGCCCGAGCAGGTCGGATTGCGCTATGTCCATCTTTTTTCGCGCCAGGAGTTGAGCGCACTGGCCGGGCATACCGGTTTTGCCATTATTGAAGAATTTGAATCGGACGGCGAAGGCGGCCGGCTGGGTTTGTATCAGGTGTGGAGAAAGCAGTAAATAACGTCAATTCGGAATAAATCATTTTTACATCAACTTTTGAATTTTCGTCCCCCTCCTGCCTCCCCCAAAATCGCCCCTGCGATTTTGGGGGAGGTGCAGGTGGAGGTGATTGCCATTGCATGCCAGGTTTTGATCTGATCCCGAGCTCACCGTTAAGTGCATTTTCACCCCGCCTTAAAAAAAGCGACTGGGGTTGGGGCAAACCGCCCCACGATGAGACGCTTGGCGACTCATCCCAGACGCAATGCTAATTTATACCATAACAAGACGATTTTCAAGTATTTTTGACCTGAATTTTTTCAATTGGAGTTCAACCAACTCCTTTGCTGCATAGACAAATCAGAAATGCGTAACTCTCTAGTGGGTAAATGATTTGATAACCGGCCTGAAACTGCGCCGGTGCAGCGGACAGGCGCCCAGCGCTTCCAGAGCGGCGCGGTGACGGGCGGTGCCGTAACCCTTATGGGCGGCAAACCCATAACCGGGGAAGTTGTCTTCCTGCGCACGCATCCACGCATCGCGGGCCGTCTTGGCCAGCACGCTGGCTGCGGCTATGCTCAAAGACCGCTGATCGCCGCGAATCAGCGCGGTTTGGGGAATGTTCAGGCGGGGTAAGCGCAGCGCGTCAATCAACAAATGGCACGGCGTGATACCGCTGGCTTGCAAGGCGCGCTGCATGGCCAGCCGGGTGGCGGGCACAATGCCCTGCTGGTCAATTTCACTGCAAGAAGCCTCACCAACCCCCCAGTAAGCGGCAAACCCGCGAATCTGCTCGGCCCACTGCTCACGCTGGCGGGGGGTCATCTGCTTCGAATCGCGCACGCCGCGCAGCGCTGTTTCTGCATCACAAAACGGGGGCAGAATGACCACCGCCGCAAACACCGGCCCGGCCCACGCTCCGCGCCCGGCTTCATCCAGACCGGCAATCAACCGGCAGCCGTTTTCCCACAATTGGCGTTCCAGGCTTAAGTCGGGCGGCGCGCAGCGCTTATTAGAGGGAAGAGGGGCGGGCATCATAAACCCCCTGTTGAGCATTGCGACGGATGAGCAGCAAATCGCGCACTACCTGCCGCAAATCCCGGAGCAGATGCACCTTACTTTCGGGGTTGAAATACCACGGAATGGGCAGTTCGACAATTCGATAACCGCGCCGGCGGGCAATGTAGAGCGCTTCCACATCAAACGTCCAGCCGTGAATGGTCACCAGCGGAAAGATGGTGCGGGCTGCTTCTGCCGAAAAGCACTTGAAGCCGCACTGGGTATCCCGCAAGCCGGGCAGG
>NZ_DAOUBL010000139.1:0-1734 GCF_034432615.1 Bellilinea sp.
ATGCTGGATGCGCGCGGTCATGGTTCTTCCGGGCTGGATGCGCGCGGGGCTTCGCCGCTTGTGCAGGCTCAGGATGTCTGTGTGCTGATTGAATCCTTGCAGCTTCATCGGCCAATCCTGATCGGTCATTCAATGGGGGCGGAAACGGCAGCCCTGACCGCTGCCCGGCTGCCCAAAATGGTGCGCGGTGTGGTGCTGGAAGACCCTCCCTGGCAGGAAAGCAGCGGGGCAGATGGGGCGCGGCGCGAAAAGAAGCTGGCTGACTGGCGCGCCTGGCTGAACGATCTCAAACAAAAATCACTGGATGAGATCATTGCAGAAGGTAAAGGTGATAACCCGCTGTGGGATGAGAGCGAATTTTTCCAGTGGGCAAAAGCCAAACAACAGGTAAAACTGGAAGCGCTGGACTGGATTGTTCAACCGCAGCCCGACTGGCGCGAAATTGTCCGTCAGATTGCCTGTCCGGGTTTGATCCTCACCGGTGAGCCGGCCCTGGGGGCCGTGCTTACCCCGCCGGTCATTCAGCAGGTCCAAAAGTTATGGCCTAAAAGCAAAACGGTGCGCATTGCCACTGCTGGTCATAATGTGCACCGTGAAGCCTACATGAACTATTTACGCGAGGTAGCCGCTTTCATTAAGCGGCTGGGCAAATAACGGTTTCAGGGCATGGGGTTTGAGGCTGCCCAGTCACTGCCGACCACCACAGCGATGTCGTAAGGGGCGTTGGGGTCATAGCGGTTGTACACGCGCGGATTCTGAATGTCCATCAAGGTAGTCAGATACCGCAGCGTGTAGGGCTTGCCGTTATAGACAAAGAAAGTGGTTACATTGTAGAACTGATCGGCATTCGATTCGTCCACCACATTGAAACCCTGATCACGCAGCCACGTTGCAGTCTGGCCGGCCAGGCCGTCGGTTCCGCTGCCGTTCTGCACCGAAACCCGGGCTGCCTCAGCCTGCATCAGGGATGCCGGGTCCTCGGCCAGCGCAACCGGCCCGACCGGTCCGCCGCTGGTGAAAATTTCGTCACGGATCAGGCGAATCCGATCCGGGATGGGGATGAGAATATCCAGCCCATCCGGCGAGGTGCCGAACTCAACTGCATCGGTGCCGATGACGGCGCGCTTGATATTCTGTTCGGGGATTTGCTGCGCCAGCCACGCCAGCCGAATCACTTGTTCCAGGCTCATGTTGGTGCGCACGCCGCTGGCCAGTTCGTTGTACAGTACCGGCGCGCGGGTGATCAGGGTGGGCAGCATATCGAAACTGAGGATGCGGTCGCGGATGGCCAGTACCACCTGCTGCTGGCGGCGGGCGCGGTCAAAATCGCCGCCCTCAGTGTAGCGTTGGCGGGCATAGGCCAGCGCAATATCCCCCGGCAGGGTCACGACGCCCGGCTCAAGGGTGATCTTGCGGTTCGTGCCCATCACCACCACGGTAATGGGTTCTTCCACACGGATTTTAACCCCTTTGATTTCGTCAATGAAGCGCACAAAGGCATTAAAGTCAATCTGGGCGTAGTATTGAATATCCACACCTAAAAACTGCTTGACGGTTTCCATGGCCAGCGCCGGGCCGCCGCCGGGCAGTTTATCCAGTTCGCCAAAATAGTAGGCTTGATTGATCTTGTGATAATCATAACCGGGGATGTTGACCCACATATCGCGCGGGATGGACAGGATGCCGGCGGTGTTACTGATCGGATCCAGGGTGAAGAGCATCATGGTGTCGGTG
>NZ_DAOUBL010000140.1:0-3030 GCF_034432615.1 Bellilinea sp.
CTGTCAACACTGGAAGGGGCCAGTTATGTGGTGCGGCGCAGCCTGCATGACCCCAAGAACATCCGCATGGCAAAGAAAGCCATCCGCACCGCTTTTGAAGTGCAGCAGCGTGGACTGGGCTTTTCGATGATTGAACTGTTGTCCATTTGCCCGACCAACTGGGGCTTGACGCCGGTTCAATCGCTGCGCTGGCTGGAAGAACACATGATCCCCTACTATCCAATTGGGGATTACAAAGTCCATCCGATTGTAGCGGAATTGAAGTTCTAAGGAGGCGCGGGGAATGCAAACCGAAATTATCATTGCTGGGTTTGGCGGGCAGGGTATTTTATTCGCCGGGCAATTGCTGTCCTACGCTGCCATGGATAGCGGGTTGGAAACCACCTGGATTCCTTCCTACGGGCCGGAAATGCGCGGCGGCACCGCAAACTGCACGGTGATCATCGCCGATGAAGAAATCGGCTCGCCGGTTGTGCGCAATCCGCAGGTTGCCATTGTGATGAACCGTCCCTCACTGGATAAGTACGAACCGCTGGTCAAACCGGGTGGACTGCTGGTGGTCAACTCCTCGATCATTGACCGCACCCCGGAGCGAAAGGACATTCAGGTGGTGCTGGTGCCGGCCAACGATATTGCCGAGCAACTGGGTGACCGGCGGATGGCCAACATGGTCATGCTAGGGGCGTTCCTTGCCAATTTGCCGGTGCTTGGTTTGGAGGCAATTGAAAAAGCCCTGCAGGAACATCTGCCGGAACGCCACCACAAACTGCTGCCGAAGAATTATCAGGCATTGCGCGAGGGGGCGCGCCATTTGGCGGAAAAAGTGTAAAAATAAGCAGTCCTCCCTGTTTGCGAGGAGGACTGCTTATTATTTTACGGTACAAATCCAATAAAAAACCCTTCGGTCAGGCGGGTGAGACGGGTGCCGTCACGTTGGACGCGCCAGATTTCGCCGGCAGATTCAAAACGCGAGTAAGTCTGAATCACAATAGTGTCTTCATCTACCCACCCCATGACGTGCGGAGCGTTGGCCGAATCGTTGAACAACACTTGCGGGGATAGACTGCCGTCCACCGGAGCAAGCAGCACCTGCCCGGCTTCATCTTCCGGGTTGTTGCGCCCGCACGCATACGCCAGCCACTGATCGGAGGGCGAAAACCGGCCGTCTCCACAGGTGGTCAGTCCGCTGGTAGGGGGCAGCAGTACTTCAACACGGCTGCCAAGGCGGCGCACGCGGATACCATCACCGTTGATAGACGCCATGCTTAAGTCGTTGGATATGGAACTGAGGCTCAAGCCGAGTCGTTCATCATCACTGACCAGTACGGTGATCGAGCCGCTGGCAGGGTCGTAAAGGCGCATACCATTCCAGTTTCCGTAAAGAATGTAGCCGCCAATGCCGGTCGGTTGGGTGGCATATAGCAGTTTCCCATCCGGCTGCCAGCGGTAGGGGTGAAGAATCAGCCAGCGTTCGCGGTTTTCTTCTTCACCGATTTCGTCCACTTTGCGGGCATCGCTGCCATCCAGATTGGCAATCCACAATTCCGATGAAGGCGCGTTTTCTCCCCAGAATTGATACGACCAGGCAATGCGGCTGCCGTCCGGGCTGATGCTGGCACTGATGGGATTTTCAGAGCGGATGAAATCCAGGGTGCGCCTGCCGGCGGAGGTAATCACCGTGACGGTGCCGTCTTCAAAGCGTGAGTAAGCCAGTCCATCGCGAAAAACGGTGGTGTTATACGCCCCCACGCCTTCAACCCCGCTGATGTCTGCCTCAAAACCCAGCCGGTTTCCCTCAAAATCAAAAGCCACAAATCGTCCATCCATCAGGGCAATGAAACCGCGCCACAGCCCGGCAGGGATGAGTGTGGTGGGGGAGGTTTCTGCTGTTGGGGTGGCAAGCGGCGGCATGGGCGGCGTTTCGGTGGCAGGAGGACTGTGCGGGGCAGCGGTGGCCGCTTCGCTGGTCAGTTGAGCATAGGCTGTGGCAAATGCATCGGGGGTCGGTTCGTTGCTCTCATCCGCCGATAGTTGGCAAGCGGCGGCTGTGAATAAACCCGCCATAATCAGCAGCCAAAGAGCGATTTTGGGGAGAAACCTTGCGTTCATTGGACACCTCTCAAAGGATGACCCCGACATCCGTCCAGGGCAGTATGTAATTTACGTCAATTCGGGATAAATCATTTTTACATCAACTTTCGAATTTTCGTCCCCCCTCCCGCCTCCCCCAAAATCGCCCCTGCGATTTTGGGGGAGGTGCAGGTGGGGGTAATGATCACTGTATGCCAGGTTTTGATTTTATCCCGAACTCACGTTAATTTGATTATACATCAACCCCGGCTGCGGCATTAAACTTGCAATTCAAGACAATTTATGATATGATTTTGTCACGAAAGCCGAAAATCCCTCCACCGGAGTGATTTTCTTTCGTTTAACGCTCACCAAAGGGCGTGTGGGGGAAGCCCGCAATTCACCATCAGCATTGAAAAAGGATTGAAAACATGCCAACCTCATTCCTGACCAGAGAGGGTTTTGAGAAGCTACAGGAAGAACTGGAGTACCTGCGCACTCAGCGCCGGCAGGAGATTGCTCAGCGTTTGCATGAAGCCATGGAGGGCGGGGAATTGATCGAAAACGCCGAGTATGAGGCTGCCAAAAATGAGCAAGCCTTCGTTGAAGGGCGCATCAAGGAGCTGGGAATCTTGCTGGCAACGGCCCGAATTGTGGATGAAATTCCAGCAGCGGATACGGTTCAGGTCGGCTGCCGGGTAACCATTCAGGAAGAGGGCAGTGACAGCCAGGAGACTTACAGCATTGTGGGTGCGGCGGAAGCAGATCCGAGTGAGGGCAAAATCTCCAACGAATCCCCGCTGGGTAAGGCGCTCCTCAATCATAAGCCGGGCGATAAGGTGCAGGTGGATGCCCCGGCGGGTTCGTTCTGGGTGACCATCGTCAAGGTGGAGTAACCCGGGGGTCGGTCAACCGCCCCGCCCGCTGAACAAGCCGGCGGGGCTTTTTTATGAAAATCTG
>NZ_DAOUBL010000141.1:0-6451 GCF_034432615.1 Bellilinea sp.
CTGGCTGCCCTCAACGGCTGGCGCGGGCTGGCCGGGCTGCTGCTGGCGCTGGCCGCCGCCGCGCTGATATGGCGAACCGCAAGGCAGCGGTTGGGCGGTGTGACCGGGGATGTTTTCGGGCTGGTGGTTGAAACGGGCGAGTTGTGCGTCCTGCTGGTGTTCAACCTGCGCTGGCCGTTCTAAACCTTTGGAGGCAGGGGTGACCCTTAAGAAACGCTTTCCCTTTCGGCTGGGAACCACTTCCTACATCCTGCCGGCGGATTTGCTGCCGAATGTTGAGTACCTTGCACCGCTGGTGGAGGATGTGGAACTGGTGCTGTTCGAGGTGGATGACGGTCCCAGCAACCTGCCAGATGCGGCGGAGCAGGCCGAACTGGCCCGGCTGGCGGCGCGGTTTGACCTGACCTACACCGTCCACCTGCCGCTGGATTTACGCCTAGCGGGGGATGGTTCGGATGGGCATGTTTCCATGGTAAAAGCCCGGCGGGTGATCGAGCATACCCGCGCCCTCAACCCGTTTGCCTATGTTCTTCATCTGGACGGACGCGAAGCCCGCGATGGGGCGATAGATACTGCCGTGTGGGAAAGGCAGGCGGTTCGTGCTTTGCAGATTGTGACGGGCTGGGTGGGGGATGCCGCGCGGCTGTGTGTGGAAAATCTGGATCACTACCCGCCAGCCTTCTGGGATGGGGTGCTGACGCAGGCTGGCGGTATCAGCCGCTGTGTGGATGTGGGGCATTTATGGCTGGAGGGGCATGATCCGCTGCCGTTCTTGCGTTCCCACCTCGGCCGGGCGCGGGTGATTCACCTGCACGGGGTGGCGGAGCGTGACCACTCCTCGCTGGATCATGCTCCGCCGCAAGCGCTCAAAGCCGTGCTGCTGTATCTGATCGAGCAGCAGTACCGCGGTGTGGTGACGATTGAGGTGTTCAGTGATGAGGATTTGACGACTTCTCTGGCTGCCATTCAGGGCGCGCTGGGGATGGAATGAGGAGGAAGGCATGGGCACGCGATTAACCTTGATTTTGGGCGGGGCGCGCAGCGGCAAATCGGCGTATGCCGAGGCTTACGGGCGGCAGCACGGCGGGGCGGTGCTGTTTGTCGCCACGGCGCAGGCGGGGGATGAGGAGATGAAACTGCGCATAGCCAAACATCAGCAAAGCCGCCCCAGCCACTGGATCACCCTGGAAGCGCCGCTGCGGGTCGGACAGGCCGTCCGCGCTGCGCCGCTTACCCCGCTGGTGCTGGTGGACTGCCTGACCCTGCTGGCGAGCAACCTGCTGCTCAGCCTGAACGAACCGCAGCAGGAAAGCGAGTACCACCGCGCGCTCGAAGTGGAGCTGGATGAATTGCTGGCAGCCTACCGCGCCCACCCGGGCGAGTGGTTGATCGTTTCCAAC
The DNA here is from genome assembly GCF_034432615.1 of Bellilinea sp. Classification (GTDB taxonomy): domain Bacteria; phylum Chloroflexota; class Anaerolineae; order Anaerolineales; family Anaerolineaceae; genus Bellilinea. Next base: position 1,401 of record NZ_DAOUBL010000141.1, read on the forward strand.
GAGGTGGGCATGGGGCTGGTGCCGCCTTACCCCCTGGGCCGGCTGTTTCGCGACGGGCTGGGCTGGCTCAACCAGCGCCTGGCGGCGCACGCCGACCGCGTCCTGCTGCTGGTGGCGGGCATCCCGCTGGTGGTGAGGGGGGAGTGAAGCCTATTGGGTGTCATTCAGATACGGGTGTGTTGTATAATAAATTTTGTGAACAGTGTTTTCTCGAACTTATCCCCAGAAAAACTGGCACAATATCGGGCCAGCGCTGAAGCGCGCCAGCGCAGCCGGATAGCCAAGATAAAGCCGCGGGTTGTAAGGGGATGGGAGGTGGCACGACGGGCAGCGCGTTTGTTGCGTGAACAATTCCATGTAACCAGAGTAGTTGTTTTTGGCTCACTGGTGCATGAAATCTCTTTCCACGAATGGTCGGATATTGACCTGGCTGTGTGGGGCTTATCCCCTGAGCAGACTTTTCGCGCCATGGGGGCGGTAATGGAATTGGATGCGACATTTGAAATCAATCTGGTGGATGTCAATGTTTGCCCAGCCTCATTGTTGGAGGTTATTGAGCGGGAGGGGCAAGATATATGATCGAGGCTTACCTTATTCTCGCAAGCCGAATCCGCAAGGAATTGGACGAAATCGAACGCGTGGTCGAACGAGCAAATCGTGCAATGGATGCGGCCCGGCGTAATCCGCAAGATGCCGATCTTTATTTGGACTCTGCAGCTTTGAATTTACATGACGCTTACTCTGGCTTTGAAAGGCTTTTTAAGCAGATTGCAGCCATAGTGGATCGAAATGTACCTTCAGGAACGATTTGGCATCGAGATCTGTTAAATCAGATGGAATTGGAAATTTCACAGGTCAGGCCTCCGGTTCTGAGCCACACCAGTATTGAATTCCTGGAAGAATATTTGCGATTCCGCCATGTGGTTCGCAACATTTATGCATTTTCTTTTGATGCAGACCGCGTAGAAAAATTGGTGCAAGGATTAACCACCCATTTTGGACAGGTACGAGAAGAATTGCTGGCATTTGCGGGATTTCTGGAAGAAGTGGGGCGGGATTAAGGACATTTTTAAATTTAGATAACCCGTGGCGCGATGCACAAGCACCCCTTACCATCCTCAGTCTGACGGTAAAGTTGCGTGGGTTGCGGTTCTATGATATTCTTTGAACAGGCAACAGCATATTTCCGTGCTTAAACCATAAAAATCATAAACATGCGGTCCAATCTGCGTCACCCGGCAACATCCCGCCCGACCATCGGCGTTTTGGCCGGCTGGCAATTTTACCGTACCGCCACCAACCTGAGCTACCTGCTGCCCATCTACCGCGGGATGAGCCGCGCCGCGCAGAAATTGAATTGCAATTTACTGCTGGCCTGCGGGATTGGCCCTTCGGCCAGTCCCAGCGATCCTTACCGACCGGCCTGGCCGGTGGCCGCCAACGATCAGGATTTTGTGCCGGTCGGTCCTTGGAATACCCACGGGCTGATTGTGGCGGCCCCCCTCCATTCTCCCGAACGTGCCGAATACATCCAGCAGCTGCGGGCTGCCGGTTTGCCGGTGTTGTTCATCGGTTCCGGAGAACCCGGCCCTACCATCATGGCAAATAATACCGCCGGAATCATGGCGGCCGTGCAGCATCTGGAAGGGCACGGACGCCGGCGAATTGCCTTTGTGGCCGGTTCACCGGACGATTTACGGGGCGATTCGGGCCGGCGGTTACAAACCTTTCGGGATGCCTGCGCTCAGTTCGATCTGGCGCTCGACGAGCGGCTGATTGTCTACGGCCGGCATGTGTATGACGGCGGTTTTGCCGCTGCCCAGCAAATTTTAGCCAGCCGGGTTGAATTTGACGCGCTGATCGCCAGCAACGATGAGTCGGCCATCGGTGCGATGGATGCCCTGAAACAGGCCGGCCTGCGCATCCCCGAAGATGTGGCCGTGATTGGCTTTGACAACCGGCTGGAAGGGGCGGTGCAGCAGCCCGCGCTGACCAGCGTGCACGTCCCGCTGTTCAACATGGGCTATCAGGCCATGGAGCAGATGTGGCAGCACCTGAGCCTGGGCGTGCCATTGCCGGATTCAATCGAGGCGGATGCACATCTGGTCATTCGACAGTCCTGCGGCTGCGGAAAAACCACAGCAGAAGAGGTTTCACTCAATGCGGCGCAACCCCTGTTTCGGCAAATTGCCGAACAAATTCAAAAACAGGTCTTCGATCTGTCCGAAGAAGAAACCCTGGCGCTGTGCCGCAATTTGAGCGAGGCCTTTGAAACCAGTCTTGAAAGCGGCGATCCGCTGGCTTTTCGAACGGCATTGAAAGAGGTTTTGCAGCGAACCGTAAAAAGTCAGGATGGCGCTCACATCTGGCAGGATGCCATTACCCTGCTTGGGCAAAGCCTGAAAGAACGCAGCGATCCATCCTTGGGTCAGCTGCTTTTGGATGAAGCGCGGGTATCTGTCAGCGACCAGATGCAGCAACAATACCGTCTGTATGTGCTCAATGAGCGCTGGACATCCAGCCGGTTAAGCCTGCTCACTGCCCGCCTGCATACCGCCCTGGATGAGAAACAAATCTATGATGTGCTCGCCCGCTACCTGCCCGATCTGGGTATCCAGCTGGCGCTGGTGATTACCTTTGAGGCGGAGGGCGATGATCCCTTTGCCTGGAGCAATCTGCGCGATGCCCTCAACCCGCAGGCAGCGCTACGCCGTTTTCGCAGTCAGGATTTTCCGCCGGAAGGGTTGTTTCCTGAAAACCGTCCGTTTCAACTGACCCTGATCCCGCTAACTGACCCAACCGGGCAAATTGGCATCATGGTGTTTGATACCGCCCATCTCAATTTGTACGGTGCGATTGTGCAGCAGTTGAGTGGAGCGCTGAATACTGCCCGCCTTTACCGTCAGGCTACCGAAGCGCGGCGGGCAGCCGAGGAAGCCAACCGGCTGAAAAGCCGCTTTCTTTCCACCATCAGCCATGAACTGCGCGCGCCGCTGAACCTGATTGTGGGGCTGAGCGGTTTGATTCTGGAAGAAAGCGAAGAGCAAACCGCCATGCTGCCCGAAACCATCCGCCGCGATGTTGAGCGGGTTCACGCTTATGCCCAGTATCTGGGCGGTTTGATCGGGGATGTGATTGATCTGGCTTCCAGCGGGGCCGGTCAGCTGCGCTTGCAGTACGAGGCGGTAAATCTGGGGGAAACCTTGCGCGTGGTCGCCGAAAGCGGAAGGCAACTGGCTCAGGATAAGGGGGTGTCCTGGCAGGCTGACCTGCCCGAATCCGGCCCGTGGGTATGGGGCGACCGAATCCGCCTGCGGCAGGTGGCGCTCAATCTGGTCAACAATGCCATCAAGTTCACGCCGCCGGGAGGAACCGTGAACCTGTCGCTTTTATCTCAGGGTGGGCAGATCATCCTGAAAGTGCGAGATACCGGCATTGGCATACGGCCGGAGGAACAGACAAAAATCTTCGAAGCTTTCTACCGTTCTGAGCGCAGTGTGGTGGGCGGGTATCCCGGCCTGGGGCTGGGGCTTTCTATTTGTAAAACGCTGGTGGAAATGCACGGCGGGAAGATTGAAGTGATTTCCAGCGGAGTTACCGGCGAGGGCACCACCTTTCAGGTCAAATTGCCGGAAATTCCCCCACCGGAAGAACAGATGCTGCCGGCGCCCCAAACCATTGGGGCTGAAAAGACCATTTTACTGCTCTTTGAGGTGCCGGAAGACCGTCAGCGTCTGGCGGACCGGCTGCAGCAGCAGGGGGTGCGCCTGATTCAGTTCCCGCTTGAGCAGACCAGCGGGTGGCAGGCGCAACTGGTGCTCAACCCGCCGGATGCCATTGTGCTGGACATCAAAGACGAATCGGGAATGGCCTGGCGGGCGATGAAGATGATCAAAAGTCTGCCTTCGGCGCAGGAAATACCGGTGATGTTTTACAACACCTCGCCGCAGGGTGAGGCGCTGCTCAATCTGGATTACCTGACCAAACCCATTGAACCGGAAATGCTGGTACGCGCCATAGATCAGCATGTGGCGCTTTCGGATTTGCCCCCGCAGGCTGTGCGCACCTTTCTGGTGGTAGATGACGATGTGGCGGCGCTGGAAATGCACACCCGCATGATTCGGCTGCATTCGCCTACCAACCGGGTGCTGGTAGCGCAGAATGGACGCGAAGCGCTCAATATCCTCCTGAGGGAAAAAGTGGATCTGGTACTGCTGGATCTGCAAATGCCCGAAATGGACGGCTTTGCCGTGTTGCAGGCCATGCGCGAAGCGCGCTGGGCGCACAACATACCGGTGATTGTGATTACCGGTAAAGATTTGACCGAAGATGATCTGGCGCGCCTGAACGAAGGTGTTTCGGTGGTATTGCAAAAAGGGTTGTTTGCAACCGATGAAACTATTGCCCACATAGGCGCCGCCCTGGAACGCAAACGCCGCCTGAGTCTGGATGCGCAACGGCTGGTGCGGCAGGCCATGTTGTTCATTCATGAAAACTATGCCGAACCCATCACCCGCAGTGATATTGCCCAACACATCAACATCGCCGAAGATTACCTGACCTTCTGCTTTCGGCAGGAATTAGGCACTACGCCCATCAAATATTTGCAGCGTTACCGAATTCATCAGGCAAAGAAGCTGCTAAAGGAGAGCAGCTTGAGTGTGACCGAGATTGCAATGCAGGTTGGCTTTGGAGACAGCGGCTATTTCAGCCGAGTCTTTCACCGCGAAACCGGCCTCTCGCCGGAAGCCTACCGCCGCGCCTGAATAATTCCGGTTGGGCGATAGCCGATACCGCAGAGCGGCAGCCCACCCCTCAACTTCCCCCTCTCGTTTCTATGTTTTATCCAACCGAATCACGCTTTTCTCCATGCCGGAGGCAATCGGTTTTCCTACAATGGAGAAAGGTGATGTCCGTTACCCTATCAATCCCCACCTCATATTCAAAATTCCTAAAAAGGAGAAAGAGACGATGTCCAAAAAAGTGTTTCTGTTGATAAGCCTGATGGTGATTTTTGCTACCATTCTGGCTGCCTGTGGCACACCGGCTAC
>NZ_DAOUBL010000142.1:0-29279 GCF_034432615.1 Bellilinea sp.
CGTGCTCCTGGTGGGTAGGTGATACAGGGATAAGATAGTGGTAGAGATGGAAAGGCAGCCTGAGAAGGCTGTCTTCTCCGTTTAACCGCCGGAAGTGATACATTTCGTTTTGAGGTGGGGGTTTTGTCAGGTATAATTTTTATAGACAGGTGAGACCTGCACGTTTTTCTGCCAAAGGGTTGTTCTGGACAAGGAAGGTAGCCATGAATCCGCTGATGGATCCCAATGTTGCGTACGTTCTGCTGGTACTCGGGCTGGTTTTGGGGATTCTGGCGCTCTTCTCACCCGGAACCGGTTTACTGGAAATTGGGGCTTTGTTCGCCATTGTGCTGGCCGGTATTGGAGCGCTCAGCCTGCGCATCAACCCTTGGGCGCTGGGTGTACTGGTGGTTGGGGTCGTGCCATTTTATCTGGCGCTGCGTCGTTCCCGTCATTGGATTTTCTTACTGCTTACCATTGCAGCCGTCATCGCCGGGTCGGTATTTCTCTTTGAAACCGCCGAAGGTCAACCGGCGGTTAATTTCTGGCTGGCGCTGGTCACTTCACTGATCGTTATCCCAATTCTTTGGATCGTTGGGCGAAAAGGAATTGAAGCCATCGGTCGCGGAAAGGATTTTGATCTCAACCGCCTGATAGGATCGGTAGGAGAGGCGAAAACCGATATTTTTCGTGAGGGAGCAGTGTACGTGATGGGTGAGGAGTGGTCAGCGTGGAGCGAAGAGGAAATTCCGGCTGGTAGCAAAGTACGGGTAGTCAAACGGGATGGGTTAATCTTAAGGGTCGAAAAGGCGGATGAAGAATAGAAAAATCCCGAACAAGATCATCATATCCGAAAAGCTGTGTTCAAGACAGTCAACCAATAAAACAGTCAATCAAAGAAAAGGAGGTAAAGGAAAATGGAAGTCATCTATTGCCTAATAGGAATTGTGGTGCTGGGGGCGTTGATCTTCCTCGGCACGGCTCTCAAAATTGTTCCGGAATATCAACGATTGGTCGTGTTTCGCCTGGGACGCTGCATCGGCGCCCGTGGGCCAGGTCTGATCATCCTCATCCCCTTCATTGATCGGGCTGTGCGGGTGGATTTGCGCGAACAGGTGCGCGAAATTCCGGCTCAGACCTCGATTACTGCGGACAATGCGCCCATCTCGATTGATTTTCTGTGGTATTACAAAGTCTTTGACCCGGTTCAAAGTGTGCTGCAAGTAGGCAATTTTGAAATGGCGGCACAAGGTATTGCCACTACCACTCTGCGTTCAGTCATCGGCGGTATCATGCTAGATGGGGTACTTTCGGAGCGCGAGAAAATCAATCAGGCTTTGCGCGTCCGGTTGGACGAAGTGACCGAACGGTGGGGTGTCAAAGTCACCAATGTGGAAATCCGTGAGATCATCCCGCCGCGGGATGTGCAAGACTCGATGAATCGCCAGCTGGCAGCAGAGCGAACCCGTCGCGCTGTGGTTACCGAATCTTCGGGTCAGCGCGAAGCAGCTGTCAACATTGCTGAAGGCGAACGACAGGCTGCCATTCTGCGCGCAGATGGACAGAAACAGGCCGCCATTCTGCAGGCTGAGGGCGAAAAACAGGCGCAGTTGCTGCGCGCCGAAGGTTATGCGGCGGCGTTGGAACGCATCTTCTCGGTTGCCAGTACCATTGATCAGAAGACGATGACCCTGCAATACTTCGAAACCCTCAAAAATATCGGTATGGGTCAGTCCACCAAGTTCATCTTCCCGATGGAATTCACCAGTCTGCTGGGTGATTTTCTGAAAGGGCGCTACACACCGGAAAATAAAGAATAATCTCTACCTCGGAGAAACCCCACCCGACTGTAGTGAATCCGTTTCCGGTCGGGTGGGCGCTTTTTTACTAATACTCATTACTTTTCTATGGACTATCTCATCGAAAAAGCTGGTTGGCGGGATTTTTTAGACCTCTACCATTTGGAAAAAGTGGTATTTGAACAGGATGCCTGGCCGTGGTTTGATTTGTTGGTTGTCCTCATCTTTCCGGGTTTTGTGCGGTTGAAAGCGGTATCCAATGGTCACATGATTGGTTTTGTGGCGGGAGAGTTGCGCAGAGGAGATGGAGCCGGGTGGGTTGTGACTTTGGGGGTCTTGCCGGAGTATCGCCGCAAGGGGATTGGACACGCACTGCTCCGCCAGTGTGAATACCAGTTAAACAGCAAACGCATCCGTCTGTGTGTGCGTAAATCCAACCTGCCGGCTTTAAAGTTGTATCAGCAGGAGGGCTATGTAATATATACCACCTGGTTGAATTATTATCATGGCGGAGAAGATGCGCTGGTTTTAGAAAAGATTCTCCCAAATTAAGAGGTTTCTTAAAATTTAGGCCAGGTCGTTGACTTTACCGGTGAGTCGTTATAATATTATATAGAAAGGAAACGAGGCGCATCCAAATGCCTGTTTTTGTGACATATTCAAAATTCGGCTCATTTTCGGGGCACGCGTGATGACGCGTGCCTTTTTGTAAATTTAAAATCGAAAGGAGATCAGTTGAAATGGATTATGGGATGATCGGAAAGCGGGAAAAAGCCAGGCGATATGCACAGGAACGAGAGCGGATTCACTTCCATTCTTTTACCGTTACTATGGATGGGAACAACAATCCGCACCATATTCAATACGATAATGGACGTTGGCAGTGCGACTGCGACTTCTTCAAGACGCGCGGGGTTTGCAGCCATACGATGGCGCTTGAAATTGTATTGGAGAATATGCTGGCAGCGCCGGTGAATAATCCGTAGGTAGTGTTTGAGCAGCACAAAACAAGCCCGGCGCAACAAAACCGGGCTTGTTTTTTTACTAGGTTAGAGTTACAGGTCTTAAGTTTGTGCCAGTTTGAGGCGCGGTTTGGTTTGAACATACAGACCGTCAATAGCATCCTCTTGATTAAGGGCAAACAGACCTTCCACCGAAGAAAAGAAGCGCGCATTTTCACGGGCGGCTTTTAAGTCGTCACCCTGCAGACTGGCAAGGGCCTGTTTGTCTTTGCGGAAATTCAAGTTTTCGCTGATCCGTTCACTCATTTCCTTCAAAATGAAATGGCGGGTATTGCTTTGTGCATCGCGCAAATCACGAACGCCAGTAACCAGATTGAGAAAAGCCATCTTCAGGTTGCTTTCGTCCACATCTTCCTGAGTCAACCGTTGAGCTTCCCAGAAATAGGACTCTTTGCCGCGATTGATATCGTAAAATGCTGAGAGAAAGACCAGAAAACGCAGGTAAGCCTGCCGGTAGGCTTTTTCGAAAAAGGATACCGCCTGTTCTTCGCTGATTTCACCTTCAAACATCGTGATCAAGCCGGCAGCAGCCAGCATTGCGCTGAAAGTAGCCAGATGCACACCACTGGAAAGCAGGGGGTCGAGGAAACAAGCTGCATCTCCGACCATGAAGTAACCCGGACCGGAGAATTTTTCTGCGGTGTAGGAGTAATCCGTTTCGGTTTTTAGGTCGGAAACAAGTTCGGCCTCTTGCACAATGCGGGCGATCAAGGGCGATTCGCGCAACGCCTGCTGATAGATTTCCTCTAAGCCCAGAGACCGTTTGGCAGCTACAGCATCTTTGTGCATGACTACGCCAATGCTCATGGTGCCGTCATGCAAGGGGATAGCCCAAATCCATCCGTTAGGAATCGAGCCCACGGCAATATCGCCTTCGCGGCCGGTGGCGAGCCGGTCAGTGTTTTTCCAATAGCCCCAAAAAGCGATGTTCTTAAAGACCTGATGGTAACGCCGGTTGCGCAAATAGCGGTTTGCCATGATGCCATTGCGTCCGCTGGCATCTATCAAATAATCGAAAGTGATGGCACCGGTTTGACCAGCGCTGCCGTTTCCGGATTGATTAACCAGATAGGAAGCCAATACCGGACGTTCGCCATCGAATTCAAGGCTGCGTACCTCCACCCCTTCGAACACTTTTACGCCCTGGCTTTTGGCATGTTCGAGGAGCAGGTGATCGAATTCAGCGCGGGTCACTTGAAAACTGTATGTAGTATCGCCGGCGAGCTCACCAAAGTTAAGCGCCCACGTATCCCGGCCCCACTCCAGATAAGCGCCGTGTTTGCGCTGGAAGCCGAAGGCTTCCATTTTTTCGCGCATTCCCAGCAGGTTGATGACATCAATCATGGTTGGTAGCAATGATTCGCCAATGTGATAGCGCGGAAAACGAGATGCTTCCAAAAGAGTCACTTCGATGCCGGCTCTGGCGAGTAAAGTGGCGGCAGTAGCGCCGCCGGGGCCGCCGCCCACGACCAGAATTTTAGAATGAGATGGAATTTCCAGCATAAAAACCTGCCCTTCGGAAAAACGGATAATTTTTACTCTATTTATAGATTATCCAAGTCAACAATTGGCTTGTCAAGGGGATATTTCTTCTAGGCTTCTTATAAAAAAATATTTTTTAGGAGAGGATTACGCAACTCTTTTTCTGTAAAATCGAGCCAGAAATATCCATTTTTCTTTAACAATTCAATGACTTGCTAGCACAATAATGTTTTCCAATTTGCCACTCCTCGCTGATCTCCATCAGCATCGCCGAGATCAATCTTAAACAAGACGCTTCGTTCGGGAAAACTCCAACGACTCTGGTCCTTCTGCGGATCTCCTTGTTGATCCGCTCCAGGCTGTTGGTGGTGCGGATCAACCTGCGGTGCTCAAGCGGAAAATCAAAGACCGTGAAACCATCTGCCAGGTTTTTCTCCAGCCAGGCGGATAAGCGCGGAGCTGAGACGGCATACTTCTGGATAGCAGCCTGCAGGAACTCCTCTGCAGTCTTGCGATCTGGGGCATTAAACATCGCACGAATATCGGCGGCCACCTCCATGCGCATGGCCTGTTTGGGCACGTAAGCGCCTGCGTTCTGCTGCAAGTGGAATTGGCATCTTTGCCACGGCGCACTGCCCAAAACGGCTCTTCGGGCCGCTCCCAGGCCGCTGTGGTCATCGCTGATCACGAGATTCACACCGTGCATGCCACGGTCTTTCAGAGCCTTCAGGAAGGCTTTCCAGTGGCTTTCGTGCTCGCTGAGAGAGGTGGAAACCCCTAAAACCTGCCGTTCGCCCTCTGGAGTGATGCCTGTGGCCAATAAAACCGCCGCATCACGCACTTGTCCAGCCTCGCGCACCTTTTCGTAGCGCGCATCCAGGTAGAGATCAGTGATTTCGCCCAGCGGTCTTTCCCGCCATTGCTGCAGCACCTCATCCAGTTGCGCAACTGCCCGGCTGACCTGCATGGCAGATATTTCGACACCGCACAGTTGTTCCGTGATGGCTTTGACCTTGCGGGTGGACACGCCCTGGACATACATCTCCGCCAGGGTGGTTACCAACGCTCGCTCGCTGCGCAGTCCCTTTTCCAAGGCCGATGGATAAAAGCCGCCTTCCCGTACCTGTGGAATGGCAAAGGTGATCTCCCCAACCCGCGTTCTGACCGTTTTCGGCTTGTATCCGTTAGCATGCCCTTTACGATCCTCCGTCCGTTCGTACTCGCCAGCTTGCAAATACCTGGCTCGCTCGACTTGCATGATATTGTTGATCAGAACACGCATCAGTTCTGGGACACCTTCCAATCCCTTTTCCATCAGCTCTTGTGCAAAGGTATAATCATTTTGGTGAGTCATGTTGTTCTCCTTTTGGATTATGGCAATCACTAAGGATACTTCTGACTCACCAATTTTGTTAAGGTCCTGGAATTTACAGAAAATATGTTACACCAACTAGGAGAGACTGTAAAAATGAAAAATTATTGATAAAAAAACTATACAAAGTATTGAATTTGCACAATGTATAACGTATTATTTAAAAGCAGACCGTAATCCATCTTCGATCGATTTCAACAGACGGAGAAAGGGTTTATCGGACCAAATTCTTCATCTTGTTTAAATTAAGGGAGAAATAAGAAATGAAACCGTTTGCAAAAATCGTATCCATGATTGCTGTTCTGGCGTTGTTCTTCGGTTTCGCCATCAGCCCAGTACAGGCCGAAACCAAAGGCGATGAATGTGAAACTTTCTTCGTCAATGTCAGCCATGGCATCAATGGTACTCGGCTTGGTCTTTCAAAAGATTTACCGGTCATTGCCTATGTCTACAAAGATGGTGACGTACTTGCAAAAATTCCATTGGTGTTCAAACAAACCTTCCAGGCAGAATTGCCCATTGGTGAATATACCATAGAGGTCTTCTCGGAAGAGTTGGGTGCTTTCATCGATTCAATGAAGGTAGGACCGGTCGAGATTCCCGGTTGTGTCAAAGTTAATTTGCTGGCTCGTTTGGGTGAACAAGGTGAACCCACCATTCGCGTTTTGGTACGTGAGTTAGCCAGCAAAGCCTCAAGCCGCTAAGTTCCATTCCTTTTTAGCCCTTTTTCCCCGGTCTGTCCACCGCCAGCTTTGCTGGCGGTTTTTTGTGAAATAACCGCAACTTATTGTTGACAATTTTTATAAAAGTGATATATTAATTATGTGGGTGTTGATCAATCCGATTACCCCCACGAAACAACGCTTTTTGGGGGTTACGGATTGAAATTGTTCTTTTTTTCAAAAATGTGGAGGAAAAATGAAAACCATCGTTCGTGTTTTTTCAATTATTATGTTCCTAAGCTTGTTGGTGGGGTTTTCCTACTCACCGGTGGAGGCGGGCGGTAGATGTCCAACCTTCATTGCGCACATCACACACGGCATTGACGGCACAAAACTGGGCCTTTCTCAGGAATTGCCGGTGATTGTTGAAGTTTATTTTGGCCCGAATCTCAAACTGGTTGACAAAATTGACTTAAAATTCAAACAAAGTTTCACTGCCGAACTTCCCCGCGGAACTTACCTGATTAAGGTATTTTCCGTTGAATTGAATGAATATGTCGAATCGATGACGACCGGGCCAGTTGAAATTCCTGGCTGCAAAAAAGTCATCTTCCAGGCCCGTCTGGTGGGGGAAGAAGCCGTGATCAACGTAATCATCCGTGATCTGGCTCCCAAGCCGGTGGAGGTTGCTCAGTAGGCTTACGCCCCTGTTTTATAATTGAATAATCGAATCTCCAGCGCCGTTATGAAATTGATGACGGCGCTGGACGTTTGCAGGGCGGCTGGTTTGGTAGAATAAGTGTAGCATAAGCGGGAGGATTGCCCATGGAATTAGCCATCATGATTGAGGGTCAAAATGGCTTGAACTGGCCGCGCTGGCAGCGGATCGTTACGGCTGTGGAGGAACTGGGTTTCGCCGGTCTGTACCGTTCCGATCACTTTACCAATGCCCGCCCGCCGGACAAGGACTCGCTGGAATTATGGGTTTCGCTCACCTGGCTGGCGGATCATACCCGCCGTATTCGTTTTGGGCCGCTGGTAACGCCGTTTTCATTCCGTCATCCGGCGCTCACGGCACGCATGGCAGCTGCTGTGGACGACCTTTCCGGCGGACGATTGACCCTGGGGGTGGGGGCTGGCTGGCAGGAACGCGAACACGATTTGTTTGGTTTTGAATTACTGCCACCCCATGAACGTTTTGAGCGATTTGAAGAAGGAGTACGCGTGCTCAGGCAACTGCTGAGGGTCAACCAGCCGGTAAGTTTCATCGGGCAGTATTATCGCCTTAAGGAGGCTCAGGTGCTGCCTGCACCTCAGCGGGGTGCCCACCTGCCTATTTTGATTGGCGGCAACGGCAGAAAGCGCACCCTGCCTCTGGCAGCCAGATATGCCGATGAATGGAATGCAATTTTCCTTACGCCGTCAGCCTTTTGCGAATTGAACCGGTATTTGGATGAACTTATTTTCCAGGCAGGACGCCAGCCCGCAGAAGTGGAGCGTTCCATGATGACCGGCCTTGTATTTGGTAAAGATTCAGCGGCTTTGGAAGAGAAAATGCAAACCTATGGCGGCGGGGGCTGGAAAACCGAGGATCTGCGCGCTAGGGGGATGATTGTGGGTACTGCCGATGAGGTCTTGAGCCAAATTAACGCATTGCGTGAGGCAGGCGTTCAACGCTTGATGCTGCAATGGCTGGATCTGGATGACCTGAATGGCCTGGAAGCGCTGGCCAGCAGCGTATTGGCGAAACTCTAACTGACAAAATCCACCAGGCCGCTCTTGTACAACTCCTGAAAGACCGCTGGGAGCTCATTCATATAACTGAGATAGAGGTAATTGCGTGCGCGGGTCATGGCCATGTAGAATAAGCGGCGTTCCTGAGACTCTTTGTTTTGTCTTTGAGGGTCATTTTCGGAAAGTTTAAAGGTGCGGTGCAGGAAAGGTAAAATGACCGCTTCAAGTTCTAATCCTTTGAAGGCATGGATGGTGCTAACCTCAACATCGTAACCCTTAAGTCGGGATTTCAGCCTGTCAATATCATCCCGAAAGCGCACCAAAATGCCAATTTGATTGTCGCGTAAGCCCTGGCTGCGCAACGTCTGAATGGTATTCAAGATGAAATTGACCTCATCCATTACGCTGCGACACTTACGCAGCAGCGGAGGCTGACCGTGGCGCATCGTTTGCGGGTTGAGAGCCGGTGTTACCTGTTCACCCTCTTCGGCAAGCGACTGTTGTATTTCCTCAAAATTTTCGATTAAGCGATAGGCTGCCTGATAAATTTCGAAAGTATTCCGGTAAGGTGTTCTCAGCCAGCGTGTACGCCCAACCACCGCAATGCCCTTCTCCTTCCAGCTGAAGTAGCGATAAATGCTCTGTGATGGATCGTCCGACAAAAACAGAAAGCCGTCCGGTTTCAAGATTGCCTGAATGACTTTGAACCAAAAGGGCGCCCAGTCCTGTGCCTCATCAATCAAAATCGCATCGTAAAGTTCAATGTGTGCTTCGCCGCTTTCCAGTTTTTTGAAGGCAAGCCGATGAGCTTCGTTCCAATCCCAGTGGTTATTGGTTTGCAGGTATTGCTGGTAAGTTTTGTAAACCTGAAAGATTTCTTGGCGTTGTTCTCGTCCGAGGCGAAGGTCGCGTCCAATACCGCGCCGTTCAATGTTCAGGTATATTTCAATCTGGTCAATTCCCATATCGCGCAACCACTTGATTTCGTTTTCCAACTCGTTGGGTTTGAATTCGGCAAGCGCTGGAGTAGAGAGGCGATTTTCCTTCAGCCAATCCTGAAATTCAATCAATTGAGAATCATCGAGGCGTGTGATGGAACGACACAGAGCATCGAAGGTAAGTGGTTTAATGGCTGTTCCCTGAAAAGCGCGTTCCAACATTTGTTGCAGGGCTTTATTGTAGGTGAAAACGCCGATTTTCCATTCAGGATACTGCGCAGCCAGGAATTTAGCGCGTTGAATCATCACCAGTGTTTTACCACTGCCTGAAAAGCCGCGCACCAGTCGGATGGCAAAGTTGTGGGCTAGTTTTTTGCCCTCAAGCGGCAGTTCTTCCGTTTGGGGAGCTTCCCCTAATTGTTCAAAGAGCGCTTCCTGGAGGGCACTATCTTCGCGTTTGCTAAGGCGAACGGGTTTTTGCGGTTCTTCGCTACGAATGGGTTCGGCAACAATTTTCTCTTGCTGCTCATCCAGCACTATGCTGCGGTGATCTTCACTGGTGAATTCCACAATCGGATAAATGGTGGAACGGATATGGTCGAGTTCCTCGCGAGTGAGCGAACGCATTCGTTCGGCGGGAAATAAATTTTTCAAGCCCTTGAGCAAGATATCGGCGTTTTCTAGCTGCTGTTTGCCCAGTACAAATTCTTCCCCCCAAACCTTTTGCAGTTGAGTGATGACACTCGCGGGCAAGTTGGGCAGCACGGCTGCGTATCCCCATGGAATGGCTTCGCCGGGCAACCCGCTGTTTCGCCGGTGATTGATTTCACTAGAGAGTGCTATGGCATAATTGCGGGCAGTTTCAACCGGATTGGCTTCTCGCCGTTCTTTGTTGTCCCGTGTCCGAATGATGGCTTCGTGAGGGGTGGCTTTTATAATTTGAATCCAATCCTTGACCTCAAGGACAATCACGCCGTAATTGGTGACAACGGTGAAATCGGGGTATTTCAAATCGCGGCTTTTGTGGATGGGTGTTTCCACATAAATGTTGAACTCTTTCGGTAAATTGTTTTTGAGATGTTTGAGCGTTTCTTTTTCGCCGTGAGTGGCGTTTTCCCGCAGAAAACCAATTGTTTCTGCCATCTGCCTCCCTCCTCTCTGCTCGTTTGTCATTGATATAATTTTAATGGAAAAATTGAGAAGAGTGGCGGTTCCGGTGATGGCCCGTATCTCTGTTTTTCAGCCGCCTTCAGCAGAATTCATGAGGCGAAAACCAGTATCTGAGGGGGTAAAATCACTTGTAGGCAATCACCGGAGTGAAAATTGAACCTACCCATTAGAAAGGATGAATATCATCCGCTATTAGGTTACAAGCATTGGTAATAGTTTTTCCTTGGCGGAGAGGGTGGGATTCGAACCCACGGTGGAGGAAGCCTCCACAACGGTTTTCGAGACCGCCCCAATCGGCCGCTCTGGCACCTCTCCAGGGTGCTGGTATTATAGCAGAATAGCTCCAATTTTTGAAAGGAATTGAGGGGACGGGCTGTACAGAGTTACGGGGTAGGCTCGGGTTGTGGGGTTGGAGAACGAAGATAAATTTCCGGTATCCAACCGACTCGATTTTCACCATCCCGCACCTGTACCCAAACCAGACCCTGATGAATCTGGGTTTGATAAAGACGAAAAATCGGTTTACCCGGTTCAATGTAACCAATGACCGGTCCGCCGGGTTGCTGATAAATGCGCAATGGCGGTAATGTGACCGGGCCGACCTGCACTTGCTGCGGAAGGCTGGTGGCTGTCGGGGTGGCGGATGGGGTTGATGTTGATGTGCTGGTTGGGGTTGCTGTCGGTGTTTTGGTCGGTGTGGTTGTTGAGCTTGGAGTGGGTGAAGGCCCAATGGTGAGAGTGGGTGTTAGGGACGGAGTGGGAGTGGCAGTTGGTGGCTTCAATGGGTCCAATCTCTCTGCAAAAACCTGATTAACTTTGAGTGAGACAGGTTGATTCAATTCGTTTACCAGTGACTCTTGAAGAGCAACAACCTGATCATAACGCAGCAGACGATTGGTGCGGATGGTGAGGACTATATCCAGGCCTTCTGTGCCGTGTTGGATGGACATTTCATCTATTTCGCTATTGTTAATTTTGGTCACCTGTTCGGTTATTACTTCCCGAATCTTCCGATTAAAATTGGCTTCTTCAAAAAAGCGAAAGCTGTAAAAAGTAAGGGGAAAGAGCAGCAATATCATTAACCCGGCAGAAAGAAACAAACTCTGAGGCAGACGTTTCTCACGCCGGATGCGACGAGACCCCAATCCCCTTAAGAAGAAAACCAGGCCAGCGGCAAACGCTATGGTGACCGCATTGGTGATGAACAACAAAGTCGCTCCGCCAGCAACTTCCATATTGTTGAAAGCCAGACCAATGCCAATTGTGCAAAGTGGAGGCATCAAAGCCGTAGCAATGGCAACTCCAGGCAAGGCAGCCGAAAGGTTCTCACGCGTCAGAGCATATGCAGCCGCAAATCCTCCCGCCAGAGCGATCATCAGATCAATCGGAGAAGGATGAGTTCGACTCATGACCTCCTCAGGCAGCTGCTGGAGATAGAGTATTGGCAGATTGATGTTAATGACGGTGAGTAAAAACGAAAGCAAAACGGCCAAAAGAGCGCCGCGCAACAGAGCACTCACGGCATCTTTAAGGATTCGACTATCTCCAATTACCGAGGCCAACCCAATTGTTAGGATGGGAGACATTAAGGGTGCTACCAGCATGGCGCCGATAATAACCGCAGGTGAGTCGGTCAGTAAACCAAGTGTGGCAATGCTGGTAGAAAGCACCACCAGCAGGGAAAAATCAAACCCCGGTGAGGCGAGCGGGGTGAGAACTGTGATAATTTCTTCTCGTTCCGCGGATGTCAGTGGGCGTGCGCCTTTCCAAAAAAAGCGCAGTATCCTTTCAGTAAAACTTGGCGGGTGTTTTTCCTGGCTCATGTTAACGTTATAAGGCATTTACACTTCAAAGAAACTGCCCTTTGGGGGGTAGTAAATATCCTTGAATCCTGTGTCTTTCAACCTTGCCGTCAATGCAGTCGCGGCGTTGGCTTCACCGTGTACCAGAAACAATTTCTGGATAAAGGTCTGGCTGGCCTGTGCGTACTTGACCAACAGATTCTGTCCGGCGTGCGCCGAAAAACCTCCAATGGTGACCACTTCGGCACGGCGTTCGCACAATTCCCCGAAGATGCGCACAACCGGTTCGCGCTCAGCCAATCGGCGGCCGAGCGTGTTGGGCGCCTGCCATGAAACGATCAGCACGGTGTTGCGCGGATTTTGCAGATTGTTGCGTAAATGGTGTAAAATCCGTCCGTTTTCCGCCATGCCGGATGCAGATATGATTATCATCGGCTCTTGCCGTTCGTTCAGGGCTTTGGATTCTTCCACCGATTGGATGTAGGTTAGTTGTGGAAAGCTCAATGCGGGATGCGTGCCATTCCGCACAAATTCCTGCGTTTCGGCATCGAACAAATCGGCGTGTTTTTGGAACACGCGGGTGGCGTTGACCGCCAGCGGACTGTCTACAAATACTGGCAGCGGGTCAATATCACCCTCGCTGACCATGCGATTCAAACAGTATACCAGTTCCTGTGTGCGTCCAACTGCAAATGCGGGGATGATGATTTTTCCCTTGCGTGCAACCGTACGGCGGATGGTGTCGCGCAATTCAATATAGGCTTCTTCGGGGTCGCGGTGGGGTTTATCGCCGTAAGTGCATTCCATGATTAGCAGATCGGCTTGTTGTGGCAGAACAGGGTCGTGCATTAGCGGCAGCCGTTCTCTGCCAATATCCCCGGAAAACCACAACCGAAAGTGGCGGCCTTTTTCTTCAATGTCCAGCACTATGGCGGCTGAACCGAGGATGTGACCGGCATCTTCAAAGCGGGCCTGCACGCCGCGAATGGGTTCAAATGTCTGGGTGTAGGGAATGCCCTTCAAGTGGCTAGCAACCTCCGCGGCATCCGCCTGGGTGTACAACGGTGAAATGGGGGGGGCGCCGCGTTTGGCGCGTTTGCGGTTGACAAACTCTGCATCGGCTTGCTGGATATGCCCTGAATCTTGCAGCATGACATCCGCCAGATCAGCCGTGGCGGGTGTGGCATAAACTTTGCCCTCAAAACCTTGCTTGATAAGATTGGGCAGGTTTCCGCTGTGGTCAATGTGAGCGTGCGAGAGGATCACCGCATTCAGTGAATCGGGTTCAAAAGGAAAGTGCAGGTTGGTTTGATAGGTGTCTTTGCGGTGACCTTGAAACAAGCCACATTCCAGCAGCAACCGATCTCCGTTGACTTCCAGAAGATATTGAGAACCGGTAACGGTTTGGGCGGCGCCGTTGAAGTGAATGCGCATCGTTTAGTTCCCTTTTTGAAGAATTTTCCAGATCTGATTGCCAAATTTTTCACGCCGCCAGGGGAAGTCTTTCATCAGGATATCCAGGTCGGCACGGCAGGTGGGTGAAGCGAAGGCAATTTTCTCCAACGCACTGCGCGGCAAGATGACATCCGATTCAACGCCCATCTGGCGGGCGGTTTTCTTGCGCCATTCTTTGAGGAGTTCCATGCGTTCCAGAATGTGCTCATCAGGGCGGTGGTTGGAATTGCGCGGCGGAGGGGAGGTGTGCAGGCCGCTGCGGATTGCCTGAATGACCCCTGCGGCGTGGCGTCTCCACTGAACAGGAGAAAGTAATTGCAAGTGAAACAGCTCTTCTGTGCTTTGGGGAGCGGTTTCAGAAAGGCGAATCAGCACTTCGTTCGGGAGAATTTTAAACGGTGGCAGATTGGCAAGACGCGCCTGCTGATCGCGGTATTCAATGAGCGCCTGCAAAATGGCGTGCTGCTGGGGGGTCAGGTCTTTACCGCTGCCAATTCGCCAGGCGTTGAGCGGCTGAGGTTCGGGATTGGGGGCAGCATTACGAGCCAGATAGTCGAAATCTTCCTGAGCCAGCAGCATCAGGCGGCGTTTTTCCAGTTCTTCGGCCAGTCGGTTACGCAGCTGGATAAGATAGTGGGTGTCCAAACGGGCATATGAAAGCATCGCCGGGGATAGAGGTCTTTCTCCCCAGTTGGCACGCTGGTAACGTTTTTCCAGTTTGATGCCAAATTCCTCTTCGAGAATATCCCCCAGGCCGATTTTCTTTCTGCCCAGAATGCGGGCTGCCTGCATCGTATCGAAAATCTGGTGGAATTCAAAACTAAAATCACGTTTGAGGCAGATCAGGTCATACTCGGCAGCATGAAAGATTTTTTCAATCTCACGGCTTGCAAAAAGTGGGGCAAGCGCAGAAAGATCGGCAAGAGCCAGCGGGTCTACCAGATAATCTACGGAGGGGGTTGAAAATTGAATCAAACAGACCTGCTCACGATAGGCAAACAAACTGTTCGATTCGGTGTCCACCGCAACGTGTGAAAATTTCAGCAGGTCGTTGACCATTCGATGGAGGGTTTCAGGTTGGTCCACCCATACGGGCGGCGGTAAAGCGTTATCGGTCATGGTGTGGATTATAGCCGATTTTCGTTTTATCAAAATAGGTACACTAAATTTCGAGTAAAAATGGCGGCTTTAGATTAAAATTTCTTCAATAGTGTCCCCCGTGTGGGGTATAGGATGAAAAAATTTTTGGCGCAGATAGGATATAGTAACCATAAGGAGGGGCTATGAAAGAGCGAATTCTGATCATTGAAGATGATGAAGCAATCGTGCGGGTCTTGCGGCGCAGTCTTGCTTATGAGGGCTATACGGTGGATGCTGCGTTTGACGGTGAAACAGGGTTGGCTCTGGCACGGGATGCGCACCCCGATCTGGTCATATTGGATTGGATGCTGCCCGGCATGGATGGGCTGGAAGTATGCCAGCGTTTGCGGGCCGGTGGGAATGTGCCCATTCTCATGTTGACCGCCAAGGATACGGTCAGCGACCGGGTGCAGGGACTGGATGCCGGCGCGGATGATTACATGGTCAAGCCCTTCCAGCTGGAAGAATTGCTGGCGCGCGTACGGGCCTTGCTGCGCCGCACTCAACCGGAGCGCGTGCCGGTGCTCAATTTTGCCGACCTGGTGCTGGATACCTCTACCCGACAGGCAATGCGTAAAGGCCGTACAATTTCCCTAACCGCTAAAGAGTATGACTTGTTAGAGCTGTTCATGCGCCATCCGCGCCAGGTGCTTACCCGTGAAATGATCTTCGACCGGGTATGGGGTTATGATTTTGGCGGTGAAAGCAATGTGCTGGATGTGTATATTCGTTACCTGCGCCAAAAACTGGAGAGCGAGGGGGAAAACCGTCTGATTCACACCGTGCGCGGTGTGGGCTATGTCCTGCGCGAAGACGAATAAGGAATGTCCCTGCGACTGCGCCTTTCAATCACATACAGTGCGCTGGTTGGCGTAGTCTTGTTGTTATTCGGATTTCTGGTTTTTTCAATCGTCAGTCAGGTGCTGCTGGAACAAATTGACAGCCGGCTCAGCCAGTCTGCCAATCAGATCATCGAACGGCTGCGGGTGAGCGCTAATAATCAGTTTGATATTCGCCAGTTATCCGCCTACCAGCCGACCGAAAATTTACTCTTTCAAGTGTGGGATACCGAACGGCGCTTGCAGTTCAGTCGTCCGGTTGGGCTGACCAGTCCACTGGATGAGGCCGGTGTACGATTGGGGCAGGTGTTTTTCAGTTCTCAATCCATCAACGGTGTTCGGGTGCGGGTGCTTTCGGTGCCGCTGCGTACCAACCGCGGGCCGGTGGGCTATCTGCAGGTGGGATTGAGCCTGGCGCTGGTAGAAATTACCCAAAACACACTGGCAACCGTGTTGATTGCGCTGACGATTACCTTGATGATTGTGGTACTGGTAACCACATGGGCGTTGACGGGTGAGGCGCTGGCTCAGCTGGAAACGGTGACCCAGGTTGCCACGCAAATCACCCAGGCCGATGACCTTTCACGGCGCATTCCGGTGGCAGCAACGGCTGAGGATGAGGTCAGCCGCCTGATTCGAGCCTTCAACCAGACTCTGGAGCGGTTGGAAAAATTATTTGCCACCCAGCGCAGATTTCTAGCGGATGTCAGCCACGAATTGCGCACCCCGCTGACGGTGATTAAGGGCGAGGTGGGGTTAATGCGCCTGACGAACGAATTGGATGAAGAATCGCTGCGCAGCATTGAGAAAGAAGTGGACCGCCTGAGCCGTCTGGTGGGGGATTTGTTGCTGCTGGCGCAGGCGGAATCGGGTCAGCTGCCGTTGGAGCTGAAACCGGTCGAGCTGGATACCATTCTACTGGAGGTCATCCAGCAAATGCAAGTGCTGGCGAGCGGCAAGGTCAATTTGCGCCTGGAGGAAATTGATCAGGTACTGATCAACGGTGACCGCGACCGCCTGAAACAGGTTATTCTCAATCTGGTGTCCAATGCGGTCAATTACACTCCGGTGGGTGGAGAAGTGCGCTTGTGGCTCGGTAAGATAGAACAGCGTGCCTGTTTGAAAGTGGAAGACACCGGGCCGGGCATACCACCCGAAGACCTGCCGTACATCTTCGACCGCTTTTATCGCGGCGACCCATCCCGCAAGCGCACCGAGAGCAGCGGTTTTGGGCTGGGGCTGTCCATTGCAAAGTGGATTGTTGACCGGCATGGGGGGCAGATTGAGGTGGAGTCGCAGGTCGGTAAGGGGACGCGTTTTACCGTCTGGCTGCCGCTGGCGTAATAAAAAAAAGGGCAGGTGGACGGCGGAGGAACGTCCATGCCTGCCCGCTGTGGGAAAGGTACGCTCACAACTTGAGGTTGGTTTGTCGTGAGCTGGTCGTCTGTGAAGTAGTGGGTGCGCGCAGCGAAGAACGTGCCTGCATGTTGTGGTAGGTAGGTTCCGGACGGGGTGCCAGCCCTTCGCTGCTCAGGCCGGGGCGGGGAACAACCGTGCGGCGACTGGACAGGCTGGCGTTGTTCAGCCCGGCGGGAGAAGCGCTGGCAGTTGGCATGGTTGCCGGCCGGCTGGTGCGCTGACTTGAGCCAGCAAAGGTTGGACGCGTTGGCGCAGTAGAGAAGATTCGCTCACCGGCGATGGAGAGAGAACCGATAATCAAAATGCGGATGATCCAGACCATCAAAGCAACGAAAACCGGGACAACATTCATCAGGGTGTCCTGATCAATGACCGCCGTGCTGGAAACGGGATGGCTGGCAATGGCCATTGAAACACCCCACCAGGTTAACACGGCATTCATGGTAGCTGCCAGCAGCCAGGCGCCCAGCAGGTACCAGACTTCCTTGGGCTCATCACGGCCCTGTTCAGGGGTGAACAGGCGCGCAATGCCGGCAAAGTCAATCCCGCAAAAGGCAATCGAGAGAATGGTAGCCCAGCGGATGCCAGCGAAACGTAAATCTCCGAGCAGGTCACGCAAGGCAAAATCGGTGGTGGAGTAGTTGAAGATCTCGAAGGCGATTAAAGCGGAAAGAATGATCAAGCCGAAGAGCAGCCCGGGCCGCAGCCGAACGCCGGAAAACAATTTCGACAAAGACCAACTGTCGGGATGGGAAGAGAGGTTCATTTTCGTTATCTCCTTTTTATCTGCTATTTGAGAAAAAGCAACTGGCTTTTTCATATAATAGAACATATATTCTATTTTGTCAATAGGCAATTTTCATATAGAGAGTGTTGAAAAAGTCACATATGGGGGCTGCTTTTCGCAATTTTGGCAAAAATACCACCACAGGTGGGGGTTGACCTAAGTTTTTCAACACCCTCTTCATATATATCCCAATCGTTGCACCAAATTATTTTTCAAGTTCCAGCTTCAACAGGACGATAAACTTGCGGAAGCCTCTTTGGCAGCCACCCCGTTCGTATAATTAAATTATCCCTCTTCGGGTTGATGTTGGATACAGATTGATCTTTCTGAGGTTTAGATTGATTGGGAGAATGATTTTGCCAACCGACCCCGCTTATCAATGGAATAGAATGGAAGCCGAAAAAATCCAGGAGGACCACGATGAAAATGGAATTAACTCACCGGGAGAGGCAAATCATGGAGTTGTTATGCGATGGAAAAACCCATCATCAAATTGCACTCGATTTGAAAATTTCCCCAAAAACTGTCGAATCATATCTGACCAGGTTGTATCGAAAACTTGGAGTACACAATCGTTCATCAGCCGTTGCCGTATATGCCCCCTTATGGACATGTAGCATTTGCGGCAACCTATACCGGTGGAAGTACCATTACGATTTCAGAGATGTTATATTGTAATAATTGCGGCCGAACGAGGACGATCAATGTCAGCAGCGCAAACGGGTATGTCTTTGAGGCAAAGCATGTTCCAACGGGTATCAATGGAGGTAAATAGAATGTACCGATGGCTTCTATTGGGAACAATATTGGCAATGGCTTTAGCGGCTTGCACGCCAAATGAGCCCATTGACACAGAATCAACTTCCACCCTGTCAGCCACCCCGCAAACGGAAACAACCTCAACCCCATCACCGTTCCTCACATTTACGCCAACCATCCAGGACAAAGTAATCCCTTCTCCCCGCCCGACTCGGACACCGACATTAATTCCCGCATGTGAGTCCTATAAAGTTCTTGATGTGAACGCATTGCCCCAACAAACAGAAGGAAAGTATCAGGGCTGGCGGCTTTACATTCATCCCCAATATCACTATTCTGTATTGATTCCTGTGGAGTGGGGTGCCTGTATTCGCGATCGCTACTTGAATTTGTTTTTCCTCAATGACCGTCGCGTCCTGACGCTGGTAATTGGAACAAAATTTGCCGATGATGAAACCCATATCCTGAGAACCGGTGTACCGGCGGGTGATGTCGTTGATGGCGGAACGGTTCAATTCCTCGGGCAAACCATTCGCAAGAGGATGATCCGTTACGAGGGCAAGGATAAAGTTGTTCTGTACGGTTACAAAGAGGATTTGCCCTATCAAATTCCCGCCGGTAATCTGATCTTCACCATCAGTCTGGATGATTTCAGCTCCGGGCCTTATGAGGAGATTGAACTCTCACCCGAAATTCAACAGCTGGCGGATGCAATTGTTGAAAGCATCCAATTGTCTTCACCGTAAGCGTAAGGCGGACAGCCAGCCGTAAGATGCCGTTGTCCGTTGGCCGCTTGGACCGCCCCGGTCAGCGCTCAGGCGGGGAAGAGAGAGGCAAATACCTCTGGGGCGTATTTTTCCACCATCTCGGAGGCAATCCCGTTGCGCTGGCAAATATCGGCATACACGTCCACGCTGGGCCGGCGGGTGCGCACCTGGGTTTCGGGATCGAGCCCCCACAGGCCAAAACGCTGCGTCCAGCCGCGTTCCCACTCAAAATTATCTACCAGCGACCAGTGAAAATAGCCCTTAATCGGGTAATTGAAGTTGATCGCCCGCCACATCTGATGAATGTGCTGAATGGTATAGCGCGGGCGCAGGTGATCGTCGGCGTCCTCTACGCCGTTTTCGGTGACGATAATGGGCAATTTGAAACGGTTTGCCCATTTGAGCGCTTCAAACATCCCCTCCGGAATGTTGGCAATAAAGCCGGTGTCGCTCAAGTCGGCGTTTTTGGGATAGGAAAGTTTATGAAAGAGTGAGTTGAAGGCCAGCGGTTTGAAGGCGACCAAATCGCGCGAGTAATAATTGATTCCCACAAAATCCTGGGTTTTGGAGGCTTCGGGAATGCTCGTCTTTTGCAGGGCAAAGCGAAACGTACCCTCGCTGATGGCGCGGATGAAGGAGAGGTTGAAGTTGTTATGCAGAAAACCAGCCATCCAGCGGTCAAAGGGCGAGGCTGGGCGGGCTGGGGCAAAACTGCGGTAATTGAGGGCAATGCCGACGCGGGCATGTTTTTGGATGCGGTGAATGGTGCGGTAAGCCAGCGCATGTGCCTGCACCATATTGCTCAAAACGGCAAAGGCTGACTTTAAGTCATTTTTGCCCGGCGGGAAGCCGCCGCCCAGATAGCCCCCGTAGGTATACACATTCGGCTCGTTGATGGTCACCCACAGGCTGACGTATTCTTTAAGTGCCTCGACCACTTTTGCCACAAACTTATCAAACAGCGCCGGCACATCCGGGTTTTCCCATCCGCCCAGGTCCATCAGCCAGAGCGGGTCACTGAAGTGGTGCAGGGTGACCATGGGTGTCATATTGCGCTGTTCAAGACCGCGAATCATCTCGCGGTAATAATTCAGGGCTTCTTCGTTCCAGCTATCCGGTTTGGGCTGGATACGGCTCCACTCGATGGACAAACGGTGCGCATTTTGTCCCGTATCGGCGGCGCGGTCAAAATCTTCTTTCCAGCGGCCGCCCCACCAGTCACACGCCAGACCGGCTTTATGTCCGAATTTGATACGCCCTTCCTGAGCTTCCCAGGCAGCCCAGTTGTTGTTGGTATTGTTGCCTTCCACCTGATGAGAAGAGGTGGCCGTTCCCCACAAAAATCCGTTTGGAAAATGATAGGTGGCCTGCGGCATGATGGGTTTTCCCTCCATTGGATCATGGATAGCGTCCGGCCCAATTATACTCGGTTATAATCGGAGTTATGGAAGCTCCGCTCGAAAACCGTATTGGTCGCTTATTCATCCAGCGCGGTCAGAAACTGGTGCTGGCAGAATCCTGTACGGGGGGGTTATTGGGGCACTTGATCACCAATGTGCCCGGCAGTTCAGAGTATTTTCTGGGAGGAATAACGGCTTACTCTTACGAAGCCAAACAATCGCTGCTGGGGGTCAAGCCGGAAACCCTCATCCAGTTCGGCGCGGTCAGCCGGGAAACGGTGCTGGAAATGGCGCAAGGCGTGCGGCGACTGTTTTCCGATCAGGTGGCGGAGGAAAAACTGGTTGGGGTTGCCATCAGCGGGATTGCCGGGCCGGGGGGTGCCCAGCCGGGCAAGCCGGTTGGACTGGTATGGATCGGGCTGAGCGCGGTGGAGGGCAATTGGGCAGCCGCTTTCTATGGGCAGGGCAGCCGGGAGGAAAACAAAGCCTTCTCAGCCCGTTGTGCGTTGGAAGCATTACATGCCTACCTTGAAGGAAAACTGACTTTGGGAAAGTCGGGTGAATGATGAGCCAGGCAAATAAGAAAAAAGTGTTAATTTTGACGGCCGATGCCGGTTTTGGGCATCGCAGCGCGGCGAACGCGCTGGCAGCGGCATTACAGCGTCAATACGGCGAGCAGGTGCAGGTGGAAATTGTCAACCCGCTGGATGATAAAAAGACACCCATTTTATTGCGGGAAAGCCAGTCGGATTATGATTTGCTGGTGCGCAAAGCGCCTGAACTCTACAAACTTGGCTACGATGCCTCGGATACGACCCTGACCAGTCTGCTGCTGGAAAGCGCCTTAACCGTGATGTTGTTTGAAGTATTGCGTGATTTGGTGCGCAGACAAAAGCCGGATGTGATTGTAACCACGTATCCTTTGTATCAGGCGCCGCTATCGGCGGTATTTTCCATCTTCCGCACCTTTGTCCCGCTGATTACGGTGGTGACCGATCTGGTCTCGGTGCATCGGTTGTGGTTCCATGCCAACGTGGATATGCTGCTCGTGCCCACACCGGAAGTGCGGGAACTGGCCATTGAAGCTGGCGTGGCTGCAGAGAAAATTCACATTACCGGCATACCGGTACATCCCCAAATTGCGGAGGAGAAACGCTCCCCTCTGGAGTTGAGAACTCAATTGGGGTGGCAGCCCGATCTATTCACCATTCTGGCAGTGGGCAGCCGGCGGGTAAGTGGACTGATGGACGCCTTGCAGGTGATCAATCACTTTGGCGCGCCTCTTCAACTGGTGGTAGTGTGCGGCAAAGATCGGGATACTTTCCGTGAGTTGCACGAGGTCATCTGGCATGTGCCGGTGCATTTGTACGAATACACCAGTGAAATGCCGTCGTTCATGCGCGCCTCTGATCTGATCGTCTGCAAGGCTGGCGGGTTGATTGTGACCGAATCGCTGGCATGCGGACTGCCGATGATTCTGGTGGATGTGTTGCCCGGGCAGGAAACCGGCAATATGGAGTATGTAGTCAATAACGGAGCCGGCGAGCGGGTTGAATCCCCCATGGAGATGTTAGAGGCGCTTTCGCATTTATGGATTAACCAACAGGCCTTACTGAAAAAGCGTGCCGCACAGGCACGCCGACTCGGAAAGCCGAGAGCCGCCTATGAAGCGGCTGAATGGATCTGGCAGGCAGCTCAAAGCGGTACCCGCCGGCTGGAAACTCCTCGCCGGAAGTCGCTGCTGGATTTGTTGACCAGTAACCAGATCTTCCCAAAAGAAGACGAACCGCTTACTGAGGATTGAGGATGGATTCATTCATCTGGGGAGTGGTCATCATATCTGCAAATGAGGAATGGAAAGCCCTCGATCCTCATTTACGGGGGATGAATCACAGGTCATACCCGCTGGGGACTTTCGTGGAAGGCGTTATTGCAAACCGGCCGCTGATAATTTTTCACGGCGGTTGGGGGAAAACCGCAGCGGCGGCTTCTACCCAGTATGCCATTCAACGCTGGCAGCCCAAACTGGTGATTAATTTAGGTACTTGCGGCGGCTTTTCTGGAAGGATTGAGCGGGGTGAGATTGTTCTGGCAGAAGAAACGTGGATGTACGATATTGAAGAAAGAATGTCGGACAGTTGGGAAGCGCTGGAGGCCTACCATATCCGGCTGAATCTTGACTGGCTGACTCAGCCCTATCCGCAGGCTGTACACCGTGCGGCGCTGCTCTCCGCGGATCGTGACCTCGACCCATCTCAAATTCCCGGTTTGATTGCTCAATTTAATGGCATTGCCGGCGATTGGGAAAGCGGTGCCATTGCCTGGGTGGCTCAGCGCAACCAAACCCCTTGCCTGATCTTGCGGGGGGTTACGGATCTGGTGGATAACAGCGATGGAGAGGCATATGGGCGCTGGGATGTCTTTGCTCAGGCGACCCAAAGAGTAATGAATGATCTCTGGCGGCATTTACCAGCATGGCTGTCGTGTTGTCAATTGTCATGAATCAACCAGCAAAAAGTCAAGTTTGTGCTGGCGCAAACTGAAATCCGATAAAACAGGTTATAATACCCTCCAATGAGATTGTGCCAATTTTCACCTGAGGTTATACATTCTCATCCCTCTTTTCGGTATTTCTCATTTTCGATTAATGTTTGCATGGAAAATTGAAAACGGAGCATGATTCATCCATTGTGATTTATCTTTACAGGAGGTCCGATGAACGACTCTCAATCCACCGCGCGCACATCCTCAGGAAGCCGAACGAAATTCTTAATTGGCGGACTGCTGATTGTTGCAGCGGTTATTTATTTAATTGCTTCTTCAATGCAGGCCAGTGCGCAGTATTTTATAACGGTAGCAGAACTGGAAGAAAAAGCGGCCGAAATTGGAGATCGCGAATTGCGCATTTCCGGTGCGGTGATTGGCGATTCGATTCAATACGATTCCAGCACCCTGCGGCTGGAATTTGTCATTGCCCATATCCCCGGTGACCAGAAAGAGATCACAGCGCAGGGCGGGCTTGCGGCGGTGCTTCATTCCGCGGTCAATGACCCTGCTCAACCTCGGTTGAAAGTGGTTTACAATGGCGTCATGCCCGATCTGATGCGCAATGAAGCTCAGGCGATTGTGACGGGAAAATTGGGGCAGGATGGCATTTTTTATGCTGAGGAATTATTACTTAAATGTCCCACCCGCTATGAGGAAGCCGTTCCCGATCAGGCGATGGATGGCTGATTCGGCGGGAGTGTGCTCCAATCCAGATTTTTCTGCCGGGATGAGATGCCCCCGGCGCTTTGCTGTTTACGCCTAAGGGAGTAGAGGAGAGGATATGCTTGCAAATATCGGTTTTGGTGTACTGGTTGTGAGTTTCATCACCTCATTGTATGGTATCTTTGCCTCGATTGTCGGAGTGCGCAAGAATTCGCTGGCGTGGGTGGAAAGCGCCCGCAAAGCCATGCAGATCACCTTTCCATTGATCAGTATCGTTGCCTTTTCAATCATTTTGCTGCTGGTCACCGGGCAGTATCAGGTCCAGTATGTTTACAATGTCACCAGCAGTACCATGCCGCTTTACCTCAAGATCACGGCGCTGTGGGGTGGACAGTCCGGCTCGCTGGTCTTCTGGGCATGGCTGATGTCAGCCTTCACCACTGCGGTTACCCTGCGCAAGTGGGAACGCGACCGCGAATTTCTGCCGTGGGTGATCCTGGTCGGGCTGGTTACGCTGACCTTTTTCCTTGCTTTAATCCTTTTCTTTGAAAATCCGTTTGTGCGTTTCTGGGTAACGGCGGCTGGCAATCAGGTGATTGCCATGCTTCCGCCTGCCGGCGCTGCGCCGTTGATTCCGGCGGATGGCCGTGGGCTTAACCCGTTGCTGCGTCATCCGGGTATGATCATTCACCCGCCGATGCTCTACCTTGGGTTTGTTTCTTTCGTCATTCCGTATGCCTTTGCAGTGGCGGCGCTGGTCACGGGACGTACCGATGACCGTTGGATCCGCATCACCCGCCGCTGGACGCTGGTGGCCTGGCTGTTCCTTTCTCTGGGTCTGGTTTTGGGCAGCCGTTGGGCGTATGATGTGCTGGGTTGGGGTGGTTACTGGGCGTGGGACCCGGTTGAAAATGCCGCGTTCATGCCGTGGCTGACCGGAACCGCCTTCCTGCACTCGGTGATGATTCAGGAAAAACGCGGTTTGTTCAAACGCTGGAACATGATCCTGATTGTTCTCACCTATGCTTTGGTCATCTTTGGCACCTTTTTGACACGTTCCGGCGTTCTTTCCAGCGTTCATTCCTTTGCACAAAGCGCGATTGGCCCGATGTTTTTTGGCTTTATTGCCCTGTCCATGATCATTTCTGTGTGGCTGCTGGTGTGGCGCTGGGACATTCTGCGCTCCGAAGGGACGATGCACTCCCTGCTTTCCCGTGAGGCGCTGTTTCTCCTGAACAATCTGCTTTTCATGGGCATCCTTGTGGTTGTTTTCTGGGGGACGGTCTTCCCGCTCATTTCGGAGTTGTTCACCGGACAAAAAGTAACGGTGGGACCGGCGTTTTACGAACGCTCCACCGGGCCGCTGTTTGCCGGGCTTTTGCTGTTGATGGGGATAGCACCGCTCTCGGCGTGGGGGCATTCCACGCTGAAAACACTGGGCAAGGCGCTCTGGAAGCCGGCTCTGGCGGCTGTGGTGGTGGTCATTGCGGTATTTGCCGGCGGAATTCGCAACGTTGGAGCGCTGCTCGGTTTTCTGCTGGTCGCACTGGTCATTTTTATCACCTTGTTTGAATACTACCGTGGAGTCACTGCCCGCCGCCGCCGCACCGGCGAAGGGTTACTGGCGGCGCTTTTCAACCTGATGGCGCGCAACCGCCGCCGTTACGGGGGGTATATTATCCATCTGGGGGTGGTGTTGATGGCGCTGGGAATCATCGGTATTGAAATGTTCCAGACCGAAACCCAGGGCACCATTCCGCCGGGCGGTTCACTGCGCCTGGGGCGTTATGAAGTCACCTTTACGCGGCTGGATATCTTTGATGCCAACGATGGGCGCAATGTTGCCCGCGCGACGGTGCTGGTCAGTCGTGACGGCCGTATGCTGGGAGAGTTGCACCCGCGCCGCGACCTGTACTTTGACTCCATGCAGCCGATGACGATTCCCGGGGTCAGGAGCACGATTGAGGATGACCTGTATGTGCTGCTGGTGGACTGGGAGCCGATCTCCTCCACCGGTGTGACTTTCAAGGTTTATCACAATCCTCTGATCAACTGGTTGTGGATTGGCGGCTTTGTCTTTATTTTGGGGATGCTGGTAGCAGCCTGGCCGGATAAGGATCCTCAGCCGGTGGCGGTGGCGGTGCGGCGGGGTCAGGTGATTCCCAGCCGTTCGAGCGGAGATTGATGCGTATGGACGGAAAAACAGGCTTTTTGCAGCGGTTGGCTTTACTGGTGGTGCTGGCGGGCATTCTGCTGGCAATGGCAGTTGATTCGGCTTTCGCTCAGCAGCCCACCCCTTCGGATGACGATGTTAACCGCGTGGCAAAACAAATGTACTGCCCGGTGTGTGAAAACATTCCCCTGGATGTCTGTCCTACCCAGGCCTGTGCCCAATGGCGCGCGTTGATCCGCCTGAAACTTTCCGAGGGGTTGACGGATGAAGAAATCCGCCAGTATTTTGCCGAGCAGTACGGGGACCGTGTGCTGGATGTTCCCCCTGCGCGGGGTTTGAACTGGCTGGTGTATGTTCTGCCGCCGCTTTTTCTGTTAGGCGGGGTATGGATCGTTGTGCGGGTTTTCCGTTCGATGCAAAAACCTGCTCCCGCCGTGACCGGCGATTCTGCTGCAAGCGGAACATCTCCCGAATCAGCGGAAGACCCTTATCTGGCGCGGATTGAGGAAGAACTACGCCGTCGGGAGCGCGAAGGCAGATAAGCATTCCCTTTCAATGGGATGGGACGAGGAGAAGATTGAATGGTTGAGGAGCGAATCAACAACGCTGAAAGAACGAATCGCCAGACCTTGCCGCGTTGGGTGGTCGGTCTGGTGTTCGCAGCGCTGATCGGTTTTCTGGTGCTGATTGGTTTGGGTTTGCGCCGAACTCAGGAAGGCCCAATTGTCATCGGCCAGAAGGTGCCCTATTTTGAACTTAAAACCTTTGACGGGGAAGTATATAACACCCAGCAAATGCAGGGTAAAGTGATTGTGGTAAACTTTTGGGCTTCGTGGTGTAAACCCTGCGAGCAGGAAGCCTTTGAACTGGAAGAAGCCTGGCAATTCTACAAGCCGCGCGGCGATGTAGTATTTTTGGGCGTGGATTACGTGGATACGGAACCGGAAGCCAAGGCCTTCATTCAGCAATTTGGACTGACTTACCCCAACGGCCCCGATTTGCGCACGCGCATTTCGCAGATGTTCCGTATTCAGGGTGTACCTGAAACCTACATCATTGACCGTGAGGGAAGATTGGCGTTCGTCAAAAAAGGGCCGTTCCTGTCTGTTACCGAAATTCGGGGCGCAGTTGACCCGCTGCTACCTTAAACTTTGATGCGAGGAGAATCAATTTCATGGATTTAGGCTCCGTTCTGCTAATCCTTGCGCTGGCATTACTGGTAGGGATGATTTTGACACAGCCTTTTCTGCGAATTAAAGAAACCGAAAAATTGATCCAGGAGCGTAAAACCTCTCAGGAAAAAGATCATTTGAGGTCTGCACTGCTTGCCGAGCAGGAACGTGTCCTTTCTGCCTTGCAGGAACTGGAATTTGATTACGCCCTTGGAAAGATCCCCGCTGAAGATTACCCGCACGAACGGGCGGCTTTATTGAAACACGGGGCAGACATCCTTCGCCAACTGGATGCGCTTCAACCGGGCAATGGCAGGCAAAAATCAGCCGAAGAACGGATTGAGGCAGCCATTGCCGCACGCCGGGCAGATGCGGCGGGCCGCCCGGCTGCCGTGGCTGAGCTGGATGAGGTTGAACTGGCCATTCTGGAACGCAAGCGGCAGCAACAGGCTCGTCCGGCCGGTTTTTGTCCACAATGCGGAAATCCAGTTACTCAAAATGACCGCTTTTGCTCCAAATGCGGGAATCCCGTTGAAAAATCACTTTAGAATGGATGACCATGTTTCTTAAAAAAGGAACTGCCTGTTTTCGTGGTTTGCTTCTTGTCCTCGTCTGGGCAGGGGTGAGCGGATGCGCTGTTTCGCTGGCAGCAGATGTTACGCCGCCGCCCAATGCACAGTCTTTTGTTGCTCAGCAGTCTCCGGCGGCAACCAGTGAAGTATTGTATCCAACCGTTCCGCCCAACCCGCAGCGCGGCGCTCAGATTTACGCCGAGAAATGTGCCGCCTGTCATGGGGAACGCGGCATGGGGGATGGGGCGCAGGCCTCTCAATTGACGGTGCCCGTGCCGCCACTGGGCGACTTATCGCTGGCGCAAGGCGCGCGACCGGTGGAATGGTACCGGATTGTGACCAACGGCAATATCGAGCGGTTTATGCCGCCTTTCCGTTCGCTCGATGAACGTCAACGCTGGGATGTAGTGGCGTATGCCCTGAGCCTTTCCCTGCCGCAAGATTTGCTGACACAAGGCGCTGAACTGTATCAGCAAAAATGCCAGAACTGTCATGGGGTTGATGGGCAGGGCAGTGCACAGGCGCCCGGCTGGCGGGATGATAATTCGCGGCTGGCATCCCTTTCACTGGTGGAGATGGCCAGTATTATTCAGCGTGGAAAAGGCAACATGCCTGCCTTTGCCAGCGAATTTAACGACTCCCAAATTTTGGCGCTGGCGGCCTTTTCGCGTACTTTGAGTTTTGAAACTTCTCCCGCTGTTCAAACCCCCGCGCTGGAGCAGATTGTCCCCGGTACGGCTGATCAAAATCAGAGCGAACAATCGCAACCGGCATCTGATTTGCGAGTTGCCATTCAGGGGAAGGTGATCAACGGCTCCGGCGGACCGTTGCCCGCCGGTTTGACCGCTGAACTGGCCGGCTATGATGGAATGGCGCAAGTGTATGGGGCGGAAGCCGAGGTAGCAGCGGACGGTACCTACACCTTTCCGGATGTCGAAATCGTCCCCGGCCGCGCTTTCATCGTATCGGTCAATTATCAGGGTTTTACCTTCAATTCGGATGTGTTTCATAATCTGGGTGATCCGCTGAGTAATCCGATTGAACTGCCCGTCACGGTCTATGACACTACGACCGATATATCGGCATTACGGGTGGATCGTCTGCATGTTTTCTTTGATTTTACCAACCCCGATGCAATTCAAGTGGCGGAGCTGTTCTTATTGAACAACACCGGCAGCAAGGTGATTAGCGGTGAGGCACCCGGCCAACCGGTAGTCTATTTTGAATTGCCCGAAGGTGCAACCAATTTACAATTCCAGAGCGGTGCGGTTGGCGGGCGGTTCATCATGACTGAAAAGGGTTTTGCGGATACGCAGCCTGTTCCCCCCGGAAGCGGCAGCCAGATTTTGTTTGCCTATGATCTGCCGCTCTCTCGCCGGACGACGGTGCGCATCCCTATCAACCTGCCGGTAGATGCTGCGATTGTCATGATTCCACAGGGCAGCATGACCCTCCAAAGCAGCCAGCTGCAGCCGATGGGTCAGCGCCAGATTCAAGGAGTAACGTTGGATCTGTTCAGCACAACCGATTTACAGGCCGGTAGCACCCTGGAAATGACCCTCAGCGGGCGCATGAGCAGCCCAATCAACCTGCAAACCGGTCAAACGGGCGCCTTGATTGCCGGGG
>NZ_DAOUBL010000143.1:0-5599 GCF_034432615.1 Bellilinea sp.
AGCAAGGCAGCGGGGGGCTTTTCCCGGCACAACTCCAGCAGGCGCACAATTTCGGCGCTGCGCCCGGATTGCGAAACGACCCATAAAAGGGTACGGGGGGTAATTTGACCACTGGAAAAATGCGCCAGTTCGGCGGTTTCGATCCACTGCACCGGCAACGGCAGACGGCTCAGGCGCAGTACAGCCGGATATGAGCCGTTCAGCGAAGCGCCCATGCCGGTAATCAAAATTCGGTCAAACTTCGACCGATCCAGATCGGTCACAAGCCGATTCAATTCTTCAGATGGATAACCCCGCAAAGCGGCTCTCAGGGCTTGCGGTTGAGAAAGAATATCTTGCACATAGGGATTGTTGTTCATGTTCGATTATCCTTTAAGTTCAAGCCAGATAGCCCGCGCAGCACCGAGCACACCGGCTTTGTTGCCCAATGAAGCCGGCACCAGCCGAACGCGGCGGGTGGGTACGACGACATCATGCTGCCGGAGCACTTGCTGAATGTGGGGGAAAAACAAATCGTAGTTTTTCATTACCCCACCGCCCAGCGCAATGCACTCCGGCAGATAAAACAAAATCAGATTGACCAATCCCAGTCCGAGATAGCAGCCCGCCTCGCGGATAATTTTTTGGGCAAATTCATCACCCTGCCGTGCGGCTTCGGTTACATGGGTTGCTTCAATGATCTGTCCACTTTGGTGGAGGCCGGCGAGTGAACTGTTTGGATACTGCTGAATCAGTCTGCGGGCACTTTCGGCGATGGCCGGCCCGGAAGCGAGGCTCTCCAGGCAGCCGCGAGCGCCGCAATAACAGGGCGGGCCGTTCGGATCGAGTACCTGATGGCCGGCTTCGGGATGTTCCCCGTCCATGCCGCGGTAAATTTGCCCGCCAAGGATGAATGCGCTGCCAACACCGGTGCCAACGGTCACCAGTGCAAAACGGGAAGTGCCCTTACCCGAGCCGAGCCAGGCTTCTCCCAGTGCGGCGGCATCCGCATCATTTTCCATGATCAGCGGTGCATCAAAAGCCCGACTTAAAGGGGTGCGGATATCCACATTTTCCCAGCCGGGCAGGGTGTAGGGATTTTGAATGAGTCCCCTTTTCCGGTCAATGGGGCCGGTGCTGCCAAACCCGATTCCGGCAATTTGCCTGATACCGGCCTGTTCCATTACCTGCCGGATCAGATTTTGAATCCGCTGAATGCCCTGTTCCACGCCACGGGCTGCTTCAATTGGCGCCTGCGCCCAGGCTTTAATTTCTCCCTGCTGGCTGACAACCGCGGCGCGGATGTTGCTACCGCCCAAATCAATCCCAACCACAAATTCAGTCTGGCTCATCCTTTAACGGCTCCGGCGGAAAGTCCACTGACGATGAAACGCTGGAAGATCAGCGCCAGAAGTACAGGCGGAAGGGCTGCCAGAATACCGCCGGTCATCATGGCGGTAATATCCACCGCATAACGCCCGGTGAATTCGGCAATGGCAACCGGGACGGTCTTGGCTGCTACCGTGCTGGTAAAAATCAAGGCGAAGAAAAATTCATCCCAAGCCAGTAAAAATGTGAACAAGGCTGTGGAGATGATTCCCGGCGCTGCTACCGGAATCACAACGCGAAAGAGGGTATTCAAGCGGGAACTGCCGTCAATCAAAGCGGCATCTTCCAGTTCTTCTGGCACGGTTTCAAAAAAGGTGGTCAGCATCCAGATGGTAAAAGGCAGGGCAAAACTCAGGTAGGTGAGAATCAGGACAATTGGTTTGTTCAGAATGCTCAGTCGGGCGGCGATGATGTACAGCGGGATGACCAGAGAAATTTCCGGAATCATCCTGACACTCAGCACGCCAAAAAACACTGTATTACGGAAGGGCAGCCGCAAACGCGCCAGCGCGTACGCAGCCAGCGAACCGATCACCAGAGAGATGGCGGTAGTGGTCAATGCCACCAGCAGGGAATTCCCCAACGTGATTTTGAAGGTGCGGGCAACTTCGGAAACGGCCGTGCCCGGCACAAGAATATCCAGATAATTTTTGAGGGTGGGGTGTTCGGGAATCCAACGCGGCGGGGTGGCCAGCAGGTCGGCGCGGGTGGAAATGCTGGCGAGAAAAAGCCAGGCGATGGGGGCATAAATGACCAGCAGTGCCACGAGCGTCAATAAAAAGTAGAGGGCTTTACTGCCAAGCTGACGGGATGTTTTCATCAGCGCAAATCCTCCCGATACAAGAGTCGGATGTACAGCAAAGCCATCACCAGCGTAAAGGCGGAAATGAGAAACGAGAGGGCCGCGCCGCCGCCCAACCGTCCGTATGAAAATGATTCAAGATAGGTGAGGTAAGAGATGGTTACCGTTCCAAAGGCAGGCCCGCCCTGGGTGATGACATAAATAATATCGAACACGCGAAAAGCCTCTACCGTGCGAATGACCAGCGCAACCAGGATAGCCGGTTGTAAAAGCGGAAAACGGATATTCCAGAACCGCTGCCAGACATTGGCACCATCCACCGCGGCGGCTTCTTCCAGTTCGCGCGGGATGGTAGCAAGGGCTGCCTGCAGGATTAATGCAATGAAGGGTACCGAATGCCAGATATCGGCAACAATGACCAGATTCATGGCTGCCACAGGCTCGGAAAGCCAGGCCCTGTAACGGTCAATCATGCCTAATTGAAACAGTAAACCATTCAGGGCGCCGTAATCGGCGTTGTAAATCCAGCGCCACATGGCGCCGTTGACGATGGTAGGAATTGCCCACGGAATGATCAGGCTGGTGCGTAAAAATTGCCAGCCGAAAGGACGGGCATGAATCAGTAAGGCTAACCCCATCCCCAAAATTAATTCAACGCCAACCGAGACAATTGTAAAGTAAAGCGTGCGGCGGATGGCTGCCCAAAAAACCGAATTGGTGAGGAAATAAAGATAATTCCGAATGCCTATAAAGCCCTGGGGGGTTGGATTGGAGATGGGGGTTTCGGTAAAACTTAATACAAAGGTATAAATAATCGGAAACAGGGTAATTCCAAAAATAACCAGTAAACCGGGGAATAGCAGCCAAAACCCGTCCCGCAAGCGTTGTTGGGTAAGGGTCATTGGTTTTGGCTTTACTGCTGGAATACTCATCAATAAAAACCTTCGGCAAAAAAAGGGGGCGGGGAAAGGGGGATTTGTTTCCCCGCCCCATCAGCGAGTAGATCAATTATTTTGAAGCCAGTTCGTTCCACTTGGCGGCAGCATCATTCAATGCCTGAGCCGGGCTCTTTTGTTTGGTCAGGGCTTCCTGCAATGCCAGCTGGAGGGCTTTGGAAAATTCGGGGTAGAAGGGCACTTTCGGGCGCACATGGGAATACACGATTTGGGCGCTGAAAGCCGGCACAGTCACCGGATTGGATTCGTTCAGCGATTTCAATTCTTCCAGTGCCTGCCCCTCATAATTACCACTCCAGACAGGTAGAAGATGGGCGGAGTATTCTTTCTGAATCGGTTCGCTGGTCAGGAATTTGACATACTCCCACGCCGCTTCGCGGTTGGGCGACTTGTCAATCACCGAAAATCCCATCGAGCCGTTGATGGTGGCGCTGGGTACACCGCTGCCCTTGAATGCCGGTACCAATCCAAGGCCAACTTTACCAACCACCTGCGATTCATCAGGATTGAGGGCGGCTAAATCGTACATATACAGCCAGTTGAGGGCAAAGGCTGCTTTACCCTGCGAAAAGACATTGCGTACATCTTCCTCTACATAGGAAATGGATGCCGGGTTGGACAGGCCTTCGTCAACGGTCTTGACCATCCACTCAACGACCTGGACACCCTTTTCGTTGTTGAAAGTGGGATTGCCGTTGCTGTCCACAAAGCTGCCGCCGTTGCCATAGAGCAGGGCGACAAAGTCACAAATCGCCGCTTCAGCCTGCGCCCATGACCAGACAATCGGATACTCCACCAACCCCATTTCCTTGATCTTGCGGCTGGCTTCGATCAGATCTTCCCAGGTTTGCGGTACATCCACGCCGGCTTTTTCCAGTATTTCGGTGTTGTAGTAGAAGTACTTCTGGTCGAGCAGCCACGGCATGCCGTAGATACGTCCGTTCACCGAGGTAATGTCCCAGGCGGTGGAGAATACTTCTTGTTTGGTGTTCTGGTCAATCTTGTCCGTAACATCCCACAGGTAACCGTTCTTGACGAACTCGGCATACCAGATATCGTCAACCAGGACGACATCATAGGACGGCGGATTGGTCGCCATGGCGGTGACAATTTTGTCGTGAAGGGCATCATACGAAACGTACTCGATTTCGACCTTCACATCTGGAGAAGATTCGTTGAACTTGGCAACAATGGCGTTCATCTCCTCCGGGGTGGGGCCGGCCTGCTGCATGGCAAGCACCTTAACGACTTTTGGCCCGCCCGCCTGTTGTGGGGCCGCACATCCGGCTGCGCTCATCACCACAACCGCCAGCAAAACAACCACAAAGAAAAGACGACTTACTGCACGCATACTTCCTCCTTATTGGTATTGAAAAGTGAAATTAATGGGTCTTTTACCCGATGTATTGCCGTCCGGTATAAAAGGTGAAGTTTTTGCCACTGTAGACGGAGCGCACGTATTCGATGACGGTCATGGTTTCGGTGTAGGTGTGACGCAGGGCAATCAGCACCGGTTCACCCGGACGGATGGCGAGACGGGCCGCCAGGGTTTCATCGGCGGCGGCGGCTTCCAGCTCGGCATCTGCCCAGGTGGGATTGAGATTGAACTCGCTGCGCAGGACATCGAACAGCGAGCGTTTTTCAAAGTCAAACTGCTCCAACCCGGGGCACAGACTGGCAGGGAGGTAGGCATCCTCGTATGCCACCGGCTCGTCGTTGACCAGCCGGATGCGTTCCAGCCGATAGACGGCAATTCCGGCCGGCAGGTTCAGTTCAGCTCGCAGGCTGGCTTTGGGCTGAATGCGGCGGATTTGCAGCAGGCGGGAGGAGGGCGTCATGCCGCGCGCGCGGATATCCTCGCTGAATGACCGAAAGCCGGATAATTCGCGGATGCGCGTCTGAGCCACAAAGGTGCCTTTGC
Source organism: Bellilinea sp. (assembly GCF_034432615.1). Taxonomy (GTDB): domain Bacteria; phylum Chloroflexota; class Anaerolineae; order Anaerolineales; family Anaerolineaceae; genus Bellilinea. The sequence goes on from NZ_DAOUBL010000143.1 coordinate 5,048, forward strand.
CCTGCAGCGAATAGACATACCCCTGTTGGATCAGGTTGTTGATTGCCCGGCGGGCGGTGATGCGGCTGACGTTGAACCGGCGGGAAAGTTCGCTTTCGGAGGGCAGTTTATCTCCCGGCTTCAATTCGTCATGCCGAATCTGGCGCAGGATTTCCTGTTCCAGTTGCTGGTAGAGGGGTCTGGTCGTCTGTCGGATGGTAGTGGTCATAGAATGTGGCAGGGATCTGTTTAAGTGCCTGCTATACTTAGCATACTTATTATAACAAGTTTCTCGGGAGGTGCAAGTGTTCAGTCCGTTCAATTCCAAAACAACTTTGACAAAAACATTGCCGAAGGTTGAATCAGGGGTATACTGAGATTTGCCGTTGAGGGAAATTCAACATGCCGCAATTGTTTTACGGACACATTCTATCGGAAGGGGTACGCATCCAGTACTACCGCACCGGCGGACAAAAGCCGCCAATCATCTTGCTGCACGGGCTGAGCGATAATGCCCTGTGCTGGAACCGCCTGCCGCTGGTTTTAGAAGTGGAGTTCGATGTGATCATGCTG
>NZ_DAOUBL010000144.1:0-31336 GCF_034432615.1 Bellilinea sp.
CATAAACACTTCGATAGCCATCATCAAAAGTCACAATGATCGGCTTGAGCGGTAAGTCTCCACCCTTCAGGATTACTTTTGAGAGTTGAACCGGCGTAATGGTCGTAAAACCATTTTTTGACAGATACTCCATTTGAAGGCGGAAATTCTCCACCGATACCTCGTAGCGGTTCTCCGGCTCGCCTTCGGAAATGCGCTGGTACAGCAAAATGGATACTTGAATCTGCCCGGCAGGATAATAAACCCATGCTGGTGTGGAAGTTGACACAGCGGTTGGAGTACCCGTAGGCAGCGGTGTCGGAGTCAATGTCAGGGTAGGATCGGGTAAAACCATGGTGGAAGTTAAGACCTCGGTTGGGGTAGGCAACCGGGTTTGGGTAGTTTCAGCCTGCACCATAACCGCAGGGGTAGGATGCTGAGCAGCAGCCTGAATACCACTGGCACAACCGGTAAAGAAAAGGCAAACCACTCCGGCAATAACCATTAACCGCCATTTCAAAGGATTCACGTTTTTATCCTTTCCCCAGCAGGAAAACCTCGGCTTCTTCACCAACTCCCAATCCGGTAGCATTTTCAGGGATATGAATTAAACCATCCGCCCGGCTCAGCGAAAAAATCAGGTTGCTTTTGTAAAAAATCGGCTCAGCCAGCCATTGCCCTTCTTGCTGAATCAACCTGGCGGGATAGTAATCTTCCCGCCCGGCTTGCGATGGCAGATTAACCGTCAATTTTGCCCGAACAGCGGGGCGAATCAATCCAGTTACGCCACACAGGCGATTCAATGCCGGTTGCACAAAAAGGTAGGCAATCACCAACGCGCTCACCGGGTTGCCGGGCAGTCCAATCACCGGTTTCCCATCGCAAACCGCCAGAATGGTCGGTTTGCCGGGGCGGATATTCAAACCATGCACCAGCACACCGGGCTTTCCCATACCGTTGATCACTTCGGCGGTTAAGTCACGCGTGCTGGCTGAAGAACCGGCGGTAATGATTACTGCATCACACTCATTGAGCGCTTTCTTCAAGCCTGCCTCCAACGCCTCCGCCTGATCGGGAAATATGCCATAGCGTTCGGCGATCCCACCGGCCTGTTCCACCAGCGCACTCAACGAATAACTGTTAATATCGCGTACCTGACCGGGCAAAACGGCAACCTGCGGCGGTACGACTTCGTCACCCGTCGAGAGAACACCTACCCTTGGCCTCCGCAAAACCTCAATTTCCAAAATCCCCAATGCCATCAAACCGCCAATCTCCGCAGGTCGCAAACGAACCCCGGCGGGGATGATCTCCTCTCCTTGCTGAACATCCTCACCCGGCTTGAGAACGTTCTCCCCTTCGGCAACAGCGCGCAGTACCTCGATTTCATTTTCACGCGAAGGTTGAGTATGTTCGAGCATGACCACAGCATTGCTGCCCGCTGGCAACATTCCACCCGTATGAATCAATGCCGCTTCACCGGGTTGCAAATCAAAGGGAGGTGCCTTTCCCATTGGCAATTCACCTTTGACCGTCAGGTAAGCCGGCAGCGACTCACTGGCGCCGAAAGTATCCGCCGCTCGCACCGCATAGCCATCCACACTGCTGCGAGGAAAGGCTGGAAGCGGTTCCGGGCTGATCACCGCCCGAGCGGTTACCCGCCCGGCTGCATCCACCACCGCCAGCCGTTCCACATCCGTGCTATTTTGGGGAATAAAATCCAGCCAGTAGGACAAGGCCTTGGTGGGAGGAAGTAATTCTAAAAATTCCGGCATATTTTATCCCGTCCAAAGAGAAAAAAACTGCAGGTAAAGCAGCAAACCAAAACTGGCCGCTGCAGTCAGTCGCAACAAACGCCAGTTCGGTTTTGCACCGTTACCAATTTGCCACATCTGCCAGATTTGGAAGATGCCCACCGGCAGTACCAGCAAGCGCGGCCAGGTCAGTGACCATGCCAGACCTGCCAGCGGACTGATCCCAACCAGCAAAAAAGCCAGCCCAATCAAGAAATTGTGCAGGTTCATTCCGCGCTGCCATCCCAGTCGAATCATCATATTTTGCCGGCCGGCTTTGATTTCGCTGAAATATGTTTCCAGTGAGGTTGCCAGTGTCAGAGCCAAAAAAAGCGCCAGCAATGGAAAATTAAACAACCCCATGATCGGGATTAACTCGCCGCGTTGCAATACATACCCAAAACCCGGTACCAACGTTGTCAGAAAAATCGCGCTGATCAACTCTCCATAACCGGAATAGACCAAACGCAGGGGTGGTACCCCGTAAAAGAACGCGAACAGCCACGAAATGCCCAGAAAAAGCAGGCCGGCCGGCTGCAGCACACCCCGCGAATAAAGAACAAAAGTGGTCATCGCCCCCATGGTCAGGGTGGTGACCGCCGCCAGCAGATAGACATTGCGAGAAATCGGCTTCCAGTCTTCCATTCGCCCATTATCGGTGGCGGAACGAGGCGAACTTTCAGACACAAGGTCATAATAAGCCTTGAGATAGACGCTGCTCAACTGCAACAGGGTTACCACCGCCTGTCCAAACCAGTAGACCGTCCAATCAACCGATTCACCCAGATAAACCAGTACACCCACACCGCAGGCATACAGCAGCGCCCCGGCCAGCAATGCCAGCGGCTGCGAAGTACGAATGAATTCTCCCAAGACTTTACGAATGTTTTTTTGCATTCCAATTCCTGTTTTTTTAGATTAATCCATATCCACCATCTACAACAAGCACTTCACCGGTGATGTACATACTTTCCATCAGAAACAGAATTGCCCTGACCACATCATCTTCGCTGCCGCTTTGGCCCAAAGGCAGGCGTTGCACCAATCGCGTCCATTCTTCCGCGGGGGTATCCTCGCCCCGAAGGATTAAACCGGGGGCAACTGCATTGACACGAATATGAGGCGCAAGCCGGCGTGCCAGCAAACGCGTCAACACCTCCAACCCTGCCTTGCTGATCACATAAGTAGGGTAAGCCGTCCAAACCTTATTTGCTCCCGTGTCGCTGATGTTGATAATCACACCTCCCGCATGCATCAAATGCGCCGCTTCGACGGCACACAGCCAGGCCGCGCGCAGGTTGACATCCATCACGCTGTCCCAATCCTCTGCATCCATGTTCAGCAAATCCTGTCGGGGCATCACCGCAGCCGAATTGACCAGTACCCTCAGCGGCAGTCCGGTGGCTGCAACCTGTTCAAACATCCGCTTGATTTCCTGCACATTCCGCAAATTGGCACGGACGGGGAAAACCGGCACACCGATTTTTTCAATTTCAGCAATGGATAGACGGGCAGATTCTTCAGAATGATGATAATGCAAAGCAATGGCGTAGCCTTTCTTTGCCAGCGCCAGCGCAATTGCCCTGCCCAGCCGCACGGCTGCGCCAGTAACCAAAGCCAATTGAGAAAAGGTAGGTTCCATATCAAAGATCATCGCTGAAATAAGTTGGAAACAAAAAACCACACATTGGCCGGTCTTTCTGCCAGCCGGCGCATGAAGTAGGGATACCAGTGTGTACCAAACGGCACATAAATACGTACCGGGTAACCCTGTTTGACCAACGCCAGCTGTAAATCACGCCGAATTCCGTAAAGCATTTGAAATTCCAGACGCACAACCGGCAGGCCGCAACTTTTGGCACGCTGGATGGCGTGCTCGATCCGTTTTTCGTCATGCGTCGCGATGGCTGCCAGCGGCGGGAACCGTCCGCTGGCCGTTGCCGGCAAATAATCAAAGCGCAGCGAGGTGTCAATCAACAGATCACTCAAGCGGTCAAAGGCTGCATCCACATCTCGTTTTTTGGGATAGGCCAGATGGGGTGGTTCCTGATACGCTCCTTTGACCAGCCGGATTTTTATGCCCCGCTCGATCAGCTTTTGGGTATCTTCCATGCTGCGGTAGAGGTAAGATTGAATAACCGTGCCCACGTTATCCAAGCCGCTATCCCGTAAGTCGGCAACGATTTTCAAGGTGGCATCCGTCAAAGTAGAATCTTCCATGTCCACACGGATAAAATTATTCAGTTGCCGGGCCTTTTCCACAATCTGGCGAAGATGCCTAACCACCAGTTGGGGGTCAATTACCAGTCCCAGCTGGCTCAGTTTAACAGATACATTCGCCTGCACGCCGGCGCGCTCGATTTCTTCCAGCAGATGCAAAATTCCCTGGGCGGCCTGCTCGGCATCTTGTACCGTTTGGGTGTTTTCACCCAATTGATCCAGTGTTGCCAGTAAGCCCTGCTGATTCAGCACCTGAACAGCCCGAAGGGCCTGTTCAACCGTTTCACCGGCAATAAAACGGGAAGCTACCCGCCATGCCAGCCCCCAACGGCTGATCCAGCGCTGCGCCCAGTAGGCTTTGGAAAGGGCAATAAACAACGAACGCAGCATTTCCGATCCTGTTTTGATAGATTGGGATTCGTGTTTGATTCTATCATACCGAAAATCTGTTTGTGTTATAAAATGATTCACAGGCAGGACTCGTATGCGCGCATTGTTCCGATCTCGCTATCGCTTGATTCTCCTTTCTCTTACTTTGACGGGGATACTGGTTGTCTGGTATCTCAATCGCGTACCGGGTGGTTTTGTGGCGGGGGTTGGGCAGCTTTTCTTAACCAGTATCTTATGTTTGTTGGGTCTTTTTTTCTGGCTTTTCTTCTTCTCTCAATTTGTGTTGCCTGTCCGTAAACTGGAAGACCGCTGGCGCATTTACCGACGGCTGCTTTTGTACATTCAGGGAGGTCATGGACCGGCAATCTTCATCGAAAACGGTAAAATTCGTCAGCGCAAGGGAGAAATCAAAAAAGAAGGCCCTGGTGTGGTCATTTTGGATAGCGCCAGCGCTGCGGTTTTGAGAAAAGACGACCGTTTTAACCGCGCAATTGGTCCCGGCATTACCTTTACCGAGCGAAAAGAATATCTGGAAGGCGACAAAGCCGTTGTGGATTTGCGCATTCAAAAGGGAAAAATTGGCCCCTTTCTTTCTTCAGGCGCGCCAGCCGGCGTGAGCGATGATCAACCTGCGCGGTTGGAAGTACAGCAACGCCAGCGCATGGAAACCCGCGCCCTGACACGCGATAATATTGAACTTGTCCCCAAAATTGTGGTTCATTTCAAAATTGACGCCCAACCGGGAGAAGGCGGCAGTCAGTACGGCTACCGACCGTCCTCGGTGGAAAAAGCCATCCTGCGCCGGAATGTGGACGCCAATCTGCCGGAAGACACGCCCGATCGGTTGAATGACTGGCGCTGGCTCCCCCCGCGTCTGGCTGCAGATATTTGGAAAGAAACTCTCTCCCGTTTCAGGCTGGATGAGTTATTCCATAGCCGCATCAATCAGCCGACTGCCCTGCAAACCATCCACGCCATCATTCACCAGAGGTTAACTCAACCTGTGGTAGATGAATTGGATTTATTCGGAAAGCCAACCGGTCAACAGGTACCTTCAATGGAATATCAAATGTTACAGGAGCGCGGCATCCGCGTTCTGAAAGTTGAAATCCGCGATCTGGAAATGCCGGAAGAAGTCGAAAAAGACCTGATTAAACGCTGGCAAACTTCCTGGCTCAGTCAGGCAAAGAGAGAGAAAGAAATGATCGAGATCCAGCGTCAGTACATTACCCGCGAAAGTCAGGAGCAGGCTGTACGCGCCTTTTTCAGCGAGGCGGTATCATCTCTGGCAGAAACCTGCTCTGGACAGGTGTATTCGGTCAAAAAAGTCTTCCACATTCTCATGCGTTCTATCCGCACCAATCTGGAACGAAATCCTCAGGCGCAATCCAAACTTCAACAGGAGATTGAGCAATTAAGCCAGCTGGTGGAATGGTCCATTCCTGAAGATTGACAATGACATCATCCTCTTCCTCCCCCTTCGATTTTTCACTGGAACAAATTCAGCGCTGGCTGGAACAACTGATCAGCCGTATGCTGCGACTTGATCATACCACATCTACGCTGCGCGGTCTGTTCGTGGTAATTTCCTTTGCAGGGGTCATCTTTATTTATACGGCTGTCCGCCATCCCATCGGCGAGGTTGGCACAGCCCTGCTCGGTTTGTTTGTCCCTGCATTGGTTCCGCGCGATATGACGCCACTTCAATTCCTGCTTTCGGAATTGGGAAACACCTTCTTTTCGCTGGATGTTTTGTTGATGGCAGCCGCACTCGGCTTGCCTTTTTTGCTGGCATTGGAATTTGCAACATTGTACCAATCGGATATTTATGAAATTGCTCAAACTTCCGTGTCACGTCGTTTCATCCTTCAGTCGGCGTTTGCCATTCCCCGTTATGATACCCTTGAAATTAAAGAGGAAAAATTAACACCCGAACAGCGGAAATCCCCCTTCATTCAAATTGGCGGGCCGGGAATTGTCAAACCCAATCCCGAATTTGCCGTGGTCTTTGAGCGGCTGGATGGCAATCCTCATTTTATCCGCGCGGGGATGAGCAAAAAAGAGCGCACCTTGCAAGGCTTCGAACGCCTGCGCCGCATTATTGACGTGCGCGACCACACCTTTCATTACGACAAAATCATTGGCAGAACCAAGGATGGGATCAAAATTGAGATACAGGATGTCAATTTGCTGTTCAGCATCTGGCGGCAGAGCGGCAACACCCCTTTGAACAATCCTTATCCGGCGCATCTCCGCGATTTGTACTGGCTTACCTATCAACAGGTTGGTGAACATTGGACTCACGCAATGACCGAACTGGTCGAAGATCATCTCCTACGCTTCATTCAGAATCATACCTTCAGCGAGATTCTCTCGGCAGTAGGAGAACCTGAAATCCGCAGGCAGGTGGAACTGGAAAGCACCATCCAACGGATTGCATGGAGTCAGCCTTTGCGCCGCCCTTTGCGTTTTATTTATTCCCCTCAAATGCCTCAACCGCTGCCGCCCCCTGTTTTTGTCCCCCGTCCGCAGTTGAGCAATTTTTTCAAAAGCTTTACACAAGAATTTCCCCTGGCAGCCCGCCAGCGCGGTTTACGCCTGGAATGGATCAACGTCGGCACATGGAACACGACCCACCCCATCTTGCTGGACCAACACATCGAAGCCTGGCGCTTGACCAGCGAGAACATGACCCGTTCCAGTCCGCGTGTGCTGGATGAAATTCGCAATCAAGCCCGTTTACAAACCTATCAGCGCATTATTCAACAGGATATTTTTCTTGCCATTGCTCAGCTCAACAGGCAAGGTTACAAGCCCGACCAGGTTTGTTATGAGATTTTGCGTTATTTTGAAGCCCAGCTCAGTAAAATGATTGCCGAACTGAGCTCGCAGGGACAGGTCGTCCCAACCAGACTGATCACTGCCAGACAGTGCATTCACACCGCTCTGGAAAATTTCCTTTCCAGCAGTGGGGCAACTTTCCTGTAAGAAGGGTTGGATTGTCTGGTAGAATAAAAAATCAGAACTTTCCGCCAACCCAAGAGGATCAGGTATGGATGTGGACAATTTTCATCCCGATAAACGGGTACTTGTGATTGGGGCTGCCAGTCTGGATGTGCTTGGGCAACCCATCGGCACACCTGAGTCCGGCACCTCTAACCCTGCGCATGTTCGCACCTCTTTTGGCGGCGTTGCCCGCAACGTGGCTGAAAACCTTGCCCGTTTGGGCCAGCCTGTTACGCTCGTTTCTGCAGTTGGCAAAGATGATCTTGGTAAACAACTGCTCAATCACACCGCATCTGCCGGCGTGGATGTCAACTGTTGTATACAGGTCAGCGATGCCGCCACAGCCGCGTACATTGCCATACTGGACGACAAGGGCAACCTTTCCTATGGGCTGGATGACATGACCATTCTCCGTCATGTATCTTCGGCTTATCTGCGTTACCAATCTGATTTATTTGCCCAATCTGCCCTCGTCTTTGTGGATGCCAATTTGGCGCCTGCCACCCTCAGGACAGTATTTTCACTGGCCAGGCGTCACAATGTGCCCGTTTGTGCGGATGCAACTTCCACCCTGCTGGCCAAACGCCTTGAAAATCACATCCCGCGCCTTTTCCTGTTGAATGCCAATCGCAGTGAAGCCTCTGCCCTGCTTAATAATCGCATCGAGGTCTATGACATGACCAATGCCCTGGCAGCGGCACGAGAATTTGTGCGCATGGGCGTGGAAATTGCCGTAATTCCAATTGGCGAAGGGGGAGTGTGTTATGCGACCTCGCAAACCTCCGGGCATATTCCCGCCGTGTTGACCCGAATTGTAGATAGCATCGGAGCAGGGGATGCACTGACTGCCACAACTTTGTTCGGCATTTTGAATGGAATGGACATTGACGAAGCCATCCGATTAGGGGTGACGGCTGCCTCTCTCACCTTGACTCATACGGGGGCGGTAGTGCCAAACCTCTCCCTTGAACTTCTATATGACAGATTGATTATCTAAATGAGCATCAACAACTTTCTTGAAATCGCCAACCCCATCCGTAAAGCGTTGTTTTCAGGCAAACCGGTCGTAGCGCTCGAATCGGCAGTCATCACTCACGGATTGCCGTATCCTTACAATCAGCAACTGGCATTCGAGATGGAAGACACCATCCGTCAGCACAATGTCGAGCCAGCTACCATTGCGGTTTTGAATGGAAAAATTCGGGTAGGTTTATCCCCCGCTGAAATCGAGCGGCTGGCAAAAATGAAGCACTGCCGAAAAATCAGCCGCCGTGATTTTGGGATTGCCTTATCGCAGAGCGAATCCGGTGGAACAACGGTAGCAGGTACACTGTTCGCCGCCCATCAAGCCGGCATTCGGGTATTTGCCACTGGCGGAATTGGAGGGGTTCATCGCAACGCGCCTTTCGATGTATCGGCAGACCTTCACGAATTAAGTCGTACACCACTGGTGGTGGTATGTGCGGGAGCCAAAGCCATCCTTGACCTGCCTGCCACCCTGGAAGTACTGGAAACTCTTGGGGTACCCGTGATTGGCTACCAGAGTGAGGAATTTCCTGCCTTCTACTCCCGTCAATCAGGTCTTAAAGTCAACCTTGCATGCCTACATGCCAGTGAAATTGCTCGGGTAGCGCTGGCTCATTGGGGAGCGGGTATTCATTCGGCTGTTTTGGTGGCGAACCCCCCGCCTGCTGAACATGCCCTCCCGGCAGAGGAAATCGAAACCATCATTCAACAAGCGGTGCGCCAGGCAGAACAGATGGGCATCCATGGGGCGGCTGTAACCCCCTATTTGCTGGAAAAAGTCAATCAACTGACCGGTGGCGCCAGTATGCAGGCAAATCTGGCTTTGTTGTTGAACAATGGCCGGTTGGCTGCTGATATTGCCATCGCCATCTCGGAAATGAGCGGGGCGTCACCCCGGGTTTAACATCCAACCGCTTCAGGGTGTGGATGTCGGCCAACGCGTATCGGTTGGTCGTAAGGTTCGCGTGACGGTGGGGGTTGGGGTTATCGTCGGCGTGCGGGAAGGCGTAGGGGTCAATGTTATTGTGCGGGTATGAGTAGGGGTTTGAGTCAGGGTAATCGTGCGGGTATGGGTGGGGGTGAGCGTCAGAGTAACCGTACGCGTAAAAGTAGGCGTGGGCGTCCCGCTGGCAGTAGCGGAGGGAGAAGGGGTGCGCGTGGGTGTTGCGGTTGGGGTAGGAGTCGGTGGTTCACCCACCACAGTGAACTGACCAAATGATTTCCACTGCAACCCAACAAAGATCCGTACCTGATATTCGCCGGGCAGCAATTCGCTGGCGGGTGGCTCACATTCCGAATAACCATAACCGCCAGTACTGCCTGTCCACGGCTCGGTCAGAAAACACAAAATTTTGTTATCTGCCAGGCGCACCCAAACCACCGACCACTGACCACCGGCAGACATTTTATCGTAGCTGAATGTGCCGTACAATTTGCCAACCGGATTTTGAAATTCAGTCTGGGGATCGACCGGCTGAAAGTCCTGGTCAATTCGTTTTGAAATTACCACCCGGCTGAAAACCGATTCAGGATTGGGTGTAATGGTCGTTTCAATTTGAGCAGCAATCTCATCCGGCAACACTGGCGTTGATGATTCGAGCGGCGTTTCGGTGAGTGTCGGCGTCAGGGTAATGGTTGGGGTAAGAGAAATCGTAGGTGTCAGGGTAATGGTGGGGGTCAGGGTGATGGTCGGCGAAGGTGGAAAGATCTGGTAAGCCACCGGTTCCGCATAGCGGTTGACCGCAAAGGCAAATCCACCCAGAAGAATCGCCATAAAGATTAACCGCCAGCCGCGCGAAACCATCTCGCGTCGCTTACGGAAATACAGCAACCGTTTACCGGATTGAATGGTGCGAACTCCGGTGATGATACTGAGAATTACGCCCAGAAGCAAAAGGAGAAAAGCGGTTTGAACGGCTGTGCGAATGTCCAAATTCATTGTGATATCCTGTTCGGCATAGCCACTATCGGTGATTATAGCACGACTAAAACCCTTCTACCGAAAACACCTTTCATTAATGAAAACCCGTCTTCGAATTCGTTGCAGGCAATTTTTAATTTAGGTAGAATCAATCTATAATGCCGCTTGCCGCTGGTACTGTTCTCAACAACCGTTACAGAATCGTCTCCATCCTTGGTCAGGGTGGGATGGGTTCGGTATATCAGGCGATGGATGAAAATTTGGGCATTGCGGTAGCCGTTAAAGAAAATCTATTTTTGACGGATGAGTATGCCCGCCAGTTTCAAAGAGAAGCCAACATCCTTGCCAGTTTACGCCATCCCAACCTGCCCCGCGTAGGAGATTATTTTACCATTCCGGGTCAGGGACAATACCTGATCATGGATTATATTGACGGGGAAGATTTACGCCAGCGCATCGAACGGTTGGGCACTCTTCCTGAAGAAGAAGTGATCCTGATTGGGGTGGCAATCTGCGACGCGCTGCATTACCTTCATACCCGCACACCTCCCATTATTCACCGCGATATCAAACCCGGTAACATTAAAATCACCCCCGAAGGGCAGATCGCCCTTGTGGATTTCGGGCTGGCCAAGGTAATGAGCGGTAACCAGCAAACCACCACCGGCGCCAGAGCCATGACGCCCGGCTACTCCCCGCCTGAACAATATGGTACAGCCCCCACCGATCCCCGCACAGACATCTACTCGCTTGGTGCGACCCTGTATGCCTGCCTGACCGGTACCATCCCTGAGGATGGCTTATCGCGGGCTACTGGCAAAGCAGAACTGACACCAGTGCGGGAATTTGCGCCCAAAACCTCCCGCAAACTGGCTGCTGTAATCGAAAAAGCCTTGGCAATCGATCCTGATGACCGCTATCAAACGGCGTTGGAATTTAAGCAAGCCCTGCTCAATGCCAGCGAGATTGACCGTCCGCCCATCAGCCAGATCACCGTAACTCCTCCACCCATACAAAACCTTCTTCCTTCCAGCGAAGCGCTTCCAGCCTCTGAAGAAGAATCGCAGCCTGTTGCGGTCATGGATCCTATGTTGAAAAGGCGTACTTCCAAACCGGTTGCCCGCCGAAGACGAAACAACGGTTTACTGCCATTTTCCCTGTTGCTGGCAAGCGTGCTGACCATCTTTTTTATCGTTGAACCGGGCGTTCCGCTGGCTTTGCGGAGCGCTTTGTTCCCGGCCTTACCCTCGCCAACCTTGTTTGTGAATTTTGCAACCGCTACACAGCCCATTGCCTTTGTACCCCCACCCACAACAACCCCCACCGATACTCCCGCTCCACCCCCCACTTCAACCCCCACACCTGACCCCACCCATACCCCAACCCCAACCGTCACCCTCAGCCCCTCTCCTACGGCATTGGGCGGAAGTGGTCAAATTGCCTTTGCCTCCAACCGAACCGGCCTGATGCAGATTTGGTTGATGAATTCAGATGGCACCCAGCAGCGTCCGCTTACCAATATGCCGGATGGCGCCTGCCAGCCCACCTGGTCACCCGATGGGCAGAAACTGGCATTTATATCCCCATGCGCTGGCAGGCGTGATCAATACGAAAACGCCAAGATTTACATCCTTGACCTTACCAGCAGCACTGACCCCTTGCCCCTCCCCTTGCCCGCCAGTCCGGCATCGGATTATGACCCGGCCTGGTCGCCAGATGGCAACCGGATTGCTTTCACCTCCACCCGCGCCGGCAACCCGGATATTTATGTCTATAATTTTCTAGATGGTAGCCTAAAACAACTGACCAGTGAGCGCTATGTCGAAAAACAGCCGGCCTGGTCACCCACTGGCACCCAAATTGCCTATGTTCGAGAACTGGTGTACGGGCAAATCTGGATCATGGCGGATAGTGGTCAGTTCCAGAACCGCTTTTCGCTAAGCGGTGAAGTGAATGACCTCTGGCCCCAGTGGGTACCGGATGGAACAATTATCCTGTACAGTCAATTGAAATCAGATGGCATTCCCAACTTGTTTGCCCTGCGCTACGAAGACCGCTTCACCACGCGGGCGGTACGCATCCCACCGCGCGGTCAGCCCGATCCAGGACCAGTTGCTCAAGTCAGTGTATCACCCGACGGAAACTGGCTCGCTTTTGAAGGCTGGCCGGATGGACGCAATCACGATATTTACTTGATGACCATCAATGGCGCCAACCTGACTCGGCTTACCACGGATAAGGATTTTGACTTTGGCCCAACCTGGCGCCCCTCACTCAAACCGTGAGGCAGGTCATTCCGCCAACAACAAGCGGTAACGTTCGGCAAACAATGCCGGCGTGCCACCGGTGTGCCAGAACAGGATGCGTTCCTGCGGTTTGAAATAACCCTTGCGAATGAGATCTATTAATGCAGCAGCAGCTCGTCCGGTGTAAACCGGATCCAACAGCAAGCCCTCATACCGTGCAAACAGGCGAATGGCTTCAATTTCTTCTGAGGAAGGAATACCATACCCTTTCCCAAGATACTGATCATTGACCATTACATCCACCGGCTGACAGTGAATCTTAGAACCGATTCTTTCGGCTGCCTCGTTCACTAATTCAGCAACCCGTAATTGTAATTCGGCGGCAGGATGATCTATGCTGATACCCAGTATTTTTCCCGCCCAGCCTGCTTTTAAGGCTGCTAACATCAACCCCGCTTGCGTACCGGCCGATGAGGAAGCAACCACGATCCAATCCACCTCCACCCCTTGGTTAAGAAACTCCTCAAATGCTGTGACGTAACCAAATGCACCCACAGGTGTCGAAGCGCCGAGCGGGATCAAATAGGGTCTTTTTCCGGCCACCCAGGCTTCTTCAAAGACCTGTTGAAGAACCTGATTGCGTTCTTCCGCCGCACAATAGATGATTTCTGCCCCAAAGAGGCGATCCAAAAGCACATTGCCGGAAGGCTGATCTTCCCTCTCCCCCGAAAGAACTAAAATACACCCCAACCCATATCGAGCCGCCAACGCCGCCGTCTGCCGGCAATGATTGGACTGCACCGCCCCAACCGTTATCAGGGTGCGTGCTCCGTTCGCCTGAGCTTCCGCAAGTATATATTCCAGTTTACGGGTTTTGTTGCCACCCCCTGCCAGACCGGTCAAGTCATCCCGTTTGACCCATAGTCTAGCCCCGCCCAATGCTGCTCCCAGCCGCGGCAGCGGTTCAATCGGCGTGGGTAAATGAGCAAATCGAACACGTGGTATCATACACCAACCTCCCTGCGGGTTTGCTCCTCTCCGCGCCTGCGCATCCAGCTCAGCAGGCGTGGCAGAACCTGCAAATAAAGCGCATACATCAACGGTCGGGCAGGGTAATCCCATGCACCGATTGTGCGAATAACCTCTCCGCCGAGACCCTGCTTGAATCGAAACACCCCCCACATGCGATCCTGCTCATTGAATTCATCCGGTGCGCCCCATAAATCATAAACCTGACAGCCTCTGGCTTTTGCGCGCCGCATCGCTTCCCACTGGAGAGGATAATTGGGCATCTTGTCACGGTGAACATTGCGTGACATTCCATAGAGATACCAGGCCCGCCCGGCAAAGAAGAACAATACCAGTCCTGCCACCACCTCGCCTTCTACCTCCGCAAGCAGCACTTCGGCCATATCGGCTTCCAAAAATTCCCGCCAAACCGTCAGGTAATAATCTTCGTTTCGGATGGTAAATCCATCCCGCAACGAGGTTTCGGCATACATCCGGTAAAGCAGTGGCAAATCCTGCATACTTCCCAGTTGAACTTTTACTCCTTTGCGCTGCGCCAGACGCAGATTGTAGCGGCTCTTTTGCTTCATCCGCGCCAGCCACTCCTCCTCCGTACCACTTAAATCCAGCCAGACCGTATTGCGAAATTGAATTTGCTCCGGGGAAAAGCGCCATTTGCGTTGTTGCAGCCAGTCCACAACATTTTGTCCATACCCATCTTCAATCGCTTCTTCTGTTTGGGGAATGCCCCTGCCAACCACGACCTCCGGGTCTATCTTTATAAAAATCGCGCGCCGCCGCTGAGCCAGTTTTTCCAGATCAGAAATTACCTGTATGCCCCACTTTTCATCCCGCCAATCTAGCAGCGGACCGCGCGGGACATACATCACCCGAACTACATCCGAAAAACCACCCACTTTCAAGCTGCGTTCCAACACCATTGCGGCAGCCTTTATACGCCCGTTATCATCCCGCCAGATTTGAGGAAGCGGCCTCCAACCATGGCGCGCCTTGATATCCGCCCATTGACGGGTTTGCAAAATATGAGCAGCCGGCAAGTCAAAAATCAGGTTATTCCATTGGTGAAATTCCATGTCCATCGCTTTCATGAGCCGGTCAACGATGCCACCCAATCCGCAATCGCGCGGTCATGACCCGCACCGGTCAGGGGAGAAGGCAGCTCATCAGCGCTGAAAAAGCCAGCCCGGTCAGCTTCACCGTTCAAATTCAATCCTCCTCCGGTTAGATGTGAACGATATACCAGCAGCAGCCCATTACCGCGGGGATCATCATCGAAAAAATATACCCCATGCAAAACATCACATTGAGCTTGCAGGCCGGTTTCCTCGCAAAGTTCACGCTCGGCTGCCCTCACAGGGTCTTCATCGGCTTCCACATATCCGGCTGGCAAATACCAGCATCCCTGCCATGGAGGGGTTGCCCGTCTTACCAGCAGCAGCAGCCCTTTCTGTATGACCATGGCGGCGGCGCTCACCTTCAATTGCGGGTAATTTACCCACCCGCAGCGTGGACACATCTCTCGTTGGCGATTCTCGATCGGTTGCCATGTCAATTGTGCACCACACTCATAACAATAGCCCATGTCACTACCCATCCAAACGCCGCCGGGCGGTAATCTGCTGATATATTTTATACAAAAGCGGCTGGTAAACTCGATCCCATGCCCCAACCGAGCGGCGTATTTGCCCGCCAAAACCGCGTTTGAAACGGTAAACCCCCCATAAACCATCCTCCCGCGCTGAGAATTGATCTTCCAACACCGTTTCATCCTCATCCGGGATACCCCATAAATCATAAACCGTGCAGCCCCGCGAAGCCGCCCAGCGCATGGCTTCCCATTGCAGTAAATAAGTCGGCATTCGGTTACGCTCCTCGTTGGTGGATGCACCATAAAAATACCATGCCCGCTGACCAAAGGCAAAAACCATCAAACCCGCTAAAGGTTTTTGCTGATAGGTAGCCAACAATAAAGCGCACATCCCTTTGGGTGAAAACAAATCAAAAGCGCGTTGATAATACGCCAGCGAGTGCACCCCAAATCCATCTCGTTGACCGGTAACCAGCATCATTCGATGAAACAATTCAACATCGCTGGAAAATTCCACCACCACTTCCTTGCGCTGAGCAAGGCGGATGTTATAGCGGGTCTTCTGTTTCATGCGATTGAGCCAGTCCTCCTCATCTCCCGTCAGATTGATTTCCACCGTCCGGCGGGGTTGAATGGGATTGGACTGCTCCCAGCCCCGAAAGATCTCGTCTAGGGTTGGCTGCCCGGTGCACCCTTCCCAGCAGTCCGGTTCCACTTTTAGAAAAACAGCCCGTCTGCGGCGGCAATGTGCATCCACCTCAATCAACAGGTCTGCCCAGTCTGATCCAAGCGGCCCTTTGGGAATGTAAGCAACCGTCAGCCCAAGCGGCAAACGACGAAAAAGAATCTGAGCGCCGGAATGATCATTTGCCACACGCAGCGGCAGCCAGCCAAATGCCGCTTTGAACTCGCCCCATTCGGCAGTTTGCAGCAGATGAGCCGTCGGGAAACGAGCGATAAAGGAGTTCCATTGGTTTGCATCCAGTACAGGCATCAGATAATCGAGGTAATCTCCGGCGGAGGTGTACTTTGAATAACAGCGCCGGGAATAAATTGATCCATCAATTGAATGATCTCCTCGCCGGAACCTTCACGGGCGAGATTAATCAGCTCATCCACAAATTGGGTCAGCCGCTCACTGCTGAGCGGTTCGGTATTTTGTGAGCGGAAAATATCTGGATGTTCGGTAGCCAGGAATTGGAAACCCTCATCCCACAGGTCTTCGCTTAATTTTTCACCCGGGCGCACCCCTGTAAAAACAATTTCAATATCCTTGCCGGGTTCAAGCCCGGAAAGGCGAATCAAATCCTCTGCCAGGTCGAGGATGCGCACCTGCTGCCCCATATTCAGCACAAAAGTTTCGGCGCCCTTGCTCATCCCGGCAGCCTGCAAAACGAGGTAAACCGCTTCTGGAATGGTCATGAAATACCGCTTCATGTCCGGATGAGTGATGGTGATCGGCCCGCCGCGGGCAATTTGCTGCTTGAAAATTGGCACAACACTGCCGCGGCTACCCAATACATTGCCAAAGCGCACCACCGAAAACGCCATTCCTGTCCTCAAAGCCGCATCAATCACGAGCATTTCGGCAATTCGCTTGGTAGCACCCATCACATTCGCCGGACGAACCGCCTTATCGGAAGAAATCATCACCAACCGTTCCACCCGATGCTCGATTGCCAATTCCACCAGATTTTTGGTACCAAGGATATTATTGGTAACGGCTTCTTCCACATTGACTTCCATCAATGAAACATGTTTGTGAGCTGCGGCGTGGAAAACGATTTGCGGATGAAACTGGCTGAAAACCTGATTGAGCCGCATTCGGTCGCGCACATCGGCAATCACCGGACGAATCATCAGCGATGGAAAATGATCTTTGAGTTCTAATAGACCTTCAAAGATGCTGTTTTCTCCATGCCCCAGCATAATCAGTTCAGCCGGGTTATAGCGGGCAATCTGACGGCACAATTCTCTGCCAATTGAACCCCCTGCACCGGTCACCAGGACGACCTTATCTGCGAGTACTTCACCAATCCACTCCTCTTTTATTCGAGTGGGTTGGCGGCGCAGCAGGTCGGTAATATCCACTTCGCGTAATCGGCTGACACTGACTCGTCCACCCAACAGCTCATAAATGCCCGGCATTGTGCGGAAAGGAATGCCCTTCAGGCGGGCTACATCAGCAACCATCCTCACTACACGCCCTGGTGCGCTGGGTATGGCAATGATGACTTCATCCACCCGTAATTTTTCTAACCAGCGCGTCATCTCGTTAATCGTACCCACCACAGGTACCCCGTGAATCTGTTGTTTTTGCTTGGTTGGATTATCGTCCAAAAAGCCAACCGGTATCAGGTTCAATTGCGGATTTTTTTGCAATTCCTTGACGACCAGTGCGCCGGCATCACCGGCACCCACAATCAAAACCCGCTTCACCCTGCCTGCCTGCATTTCTCCAAAGCGGCGGCGAGTTTCTGCCAGAAATCGGAAAGTGAAACGCAGTCCACCAACCATTGCCAGCGAGAGCAACCAGTCAATGACCAACACCGAGCGTAAATAACCCGGTAGAAAACCGCGTGTGAACAGCAGCAACATCACCAGCGCAACGATTACTGAAGCAGTGCTTACAGCAATCACAATCAGTTTCAGTTCCTCCACAGAGGCGTACATCCACATGCGCCTGTATAAACCAAAAAAGTAGTACACGATCGGTTTGACTACCAGCGCAACGGCAATCATCCAATAGGCAAATGGCAGGTAAGCAAAAAACAAGCTGCTCAATTCAAAACGCAGAATGAGTGCACCAATCACCGAAACGACGATCAGCGCCAAATCCCCAATCAAAATATAGCGGTTACGAATATTGGGTTTATTCTTCATCTACCTACTGACCTTTAAATCCTACCACCGTACCCACAGTACGGATGAGGATGAGAAAATCCAGAAGTAAATTTCTGCGTTTGATGTAGTATAAATCGAACTCCAGTTTGATTGCATTCATCTCCACATTTTCGGCATACCCATAATTGACTTGTGCCCAACCGGTTAAGCCCGGCTTGACAAACAGGCGTGCCCGGTAAAAGGGGATGTATTGCTGTAGGTGCTCAACAATTTCTGGCCTTTCCGCACGAGGCCCAACTAAACTCATGTCACCGCGCAGCACATTGATAAACTGAGGCAATTCATCCAGGTGTGTCTTTCGCAAAAAGCGGCCCACCCGCGTGGCACGGTCGTCGTTCTTGCTGGCCGGGCGGGCAATCCCATCTTTTTCAGCATCCTGTCTCATGGTGCGGAATTTGATCATATTATATGGCCTGCCGTTTTTGCCCAGCCGTATTTGATAGTAGAAAATCGGAAAGCCCGAATCAACAAGGATGAGAAGGGCGATGATTGGGAATAACACCACCATCACAAACGAGCCAACCAGTCCACCAAAGATATCCATCAAGCGTTTTGCAAGCTCAAAAAAACCGCTGGCATGGACTTGATCTACAAATGAGCGCAACACCCAATCGGTTTGCAAATAATAAATCGGGATACGCCCCAGCAACTCCTCATACATGGTGGGCATGGTGGTTACTTCAATCCCCTGTTCTTCCGCTTCGAGAAGTCGGCTGAACATCTGCGGGTTCATTTCACCCGAGATGGCAAACACCAGATCAGTGACCTGATGCTCCTGCACCAGATCAAATAATTGCTCGTTTCCACCCAGAATGGGGTAGCCCAGAACATCGCCGCCAATTTTTTCCGGGTCGTCATCTACCAGACCCACCAGATAAAAAGGCGGCGGCCAAATCTCTTTAATAACCCTTACCAGTTCACTGCCAGCGCGGCCAGCGCCCACAATCAAAACCCGCCGCATGAATAACGGCGTGGTAAATAATCGAATGTACAAAAAACGCCAGCCCAGCGTCAAAAAATAAGCCGACAGGATGAAAACTCCAACACCACGTCTGGGCAATGAGTTGGGTTCGGATATGAAAAAGATGAACAAATAAAGCACAAGGCTGATTCCCGCCGCCAGAGTGATTTCTTGTACTGTTTCGGTGCGAATGCTGGAACGGCGCGGACTGTACGACTCGGACAGCAATAAAAGCCAGATGACCGGCAGGAAAAAGAACCAGAGCGGCACTCTCTCCTGTAAAAATGCCCACGAAAAGCGATACCACTCAGCTCCCTGCGCCCAAAGATAGAGGGACAGCAAAAGGGAAACAATTGCGACCAGAAAATCCCCCAAAAAAAGGGTGGAGCGTCTTTCAGTTGGGCGTAGTCGAAGACCTTGACGGGGTGAAACGGAGCGCATACCCATACGGTAATTATCTCACGATTTGGCTGAGCGAATCATACTGACCAGAAAACCAGCCCCCCAGCAGAAATGCATGGTCGCAATCGCCAACGGAACGCCAATCACCAGATACCATTGACGCTTTTGGAATGCAGGAGGAACTGCGGAAAGTATCAGCACCAGCCCATAGATGATCAGCAGCCCGACCAGTGCAGAGCGGGCAGCCATAAAAAAGAAAGACAGCACCAGCATCAAAGCAACGGTGAGAACAAAGAGGGGCGGCAGCAACTGACGCAAACGCAGGGAGCGGGGATAGCGGCGCAGCATACGCCATTTCCAGTAACCGTAGCGCCAGTACTGCCGCGCCAGCGATGTCAGATTGGGGCGGGCATAATAAGTGCTGCGAATGGCAGGATCGAAAAATACACTCCCGCCATTTTGCCGGATGCGGGTATTCAGTTCGTAATCCTCATTGGTCAGCAACGATTCATCGTACCCGCCGATTTTTTCAATTAAGGAACGACGGAAAGCTCCAAACGGGACAGTATCCACCCGCCCCGCCTTACGGCTGTACCGGTAACGGGCATCCCCTACCCCCAGCCGATGAGCAGCAGCCACAGCAATCGAATGTCCTAGCCAGCCCGCGCTGCCAGCCTCAATGATCCACAATCCGCCGACATTATCTCCTGATCCTTCATTCAAATTGTGAACACTGCGCGCGATGTAGTCCTCAGCCGGCACACAATGGGCATCCAACCGAAGGATGATTTCTCCACTGGATGCCTCGATAGCGCGGTTGAGCGCTGCCGGTATGATCCGCTTTGGATTATCAATGACCCGAATATTAAGATCGGGATGAGATTGCTGAAAATCGGTAATTCGTTTGCGGGTATCATCTACTGAACCACCGTCGGCAATAATGACCTCTAGCAAATGGCGAGGGTAAGTCTGACGGTAGATAGCGTCCAACAGCAAGGAAATAGTTTTTTCCTCGTTATAACATGGAATGATGACCGAAACCGATTGAACCATTTCCTGTTTCACATCGGTTGATCGCTCAGATCTTTCTGTCAACAGCAGGAATTATCCTCCGGCAGTAGGGCAATCACTTCAATTTCCACTGCTGCTCCTTTGGGCAGCGCCGCTACCTGTACCGTTGAACGGGCCGGCGGTTCACTGGGGAAAAATTCTCCATAAATTGCGTTCACTTTCGCAAAATCATTCATATCCCGCAGAAAAATGGTGGTCTTAACCACCCGTTCAAAGTTTGTACCGGCAGCTTCCAGCAGCGCGCGGAGATTTTTCATCACCTGTCGAGTTTCTGCTTCAATTCCTCCCTGAACAATCTCGCCGGTTCGCGGATCTATGCCAATTTGCCCGGCAGTAAAAACAAAATGCCCACCCTTAACCGCCGCCGAGTAAGGACCAATCGGTTTTGGTGCCTGATCCGTGGTGACAACTTCTTTTCGACAACATTGCCTGCTCATGAACTGCCTCCCGTAAGGATTGTGGTGCTGTGATTTTAAGCCATGTTTGTTTTAAGGTAAAGTACAATTTCACAATTGGTTAAAAAAATATGCGGACGGCAGGATTTGCCTGCCGTCCTTTTAACAAACTTTTTTGTTATCAATAATGCAAGTCCTTAGGGCTTGCTGAAACGCGCTTGCGGAATACCCAGTAACTCCAGCCCTGATAGAGTAAAACGAGTGGGACAAAAATCAAGGCAACGATGGTCATCGTTTGTAATGTGTTCGGTCCAGAAGCACTGTTGTAAATGGTCAGGCTGAAATTTGGGCTGAGGCTCGAAACAAGCACACGCGGATACAATATCAAAAAAATGGTAGCCGTCGAAAGGACAATTGCCAGGGTGTTACTGGCAAACGCCCAGCCGTCCCGTCCCTGTCGGATAAACCAGCCGCAAGCCAGCAAAGCCAGCACAGCGCCAATTGGGGCCGGGCCGGGGTTGACTCCCAGCCTTTCCAGTATATCGGTAAACAGGTAAGTGGCAATGGTAGCGGCAACCAGCGCTACCGTAGTCCCCGCCCAGATACGCCTTGCCGCACGCCGGGCAGCGCTGGCAATCGGTTCCTCGGTTTTAAGCGAGAGGAAGATTGCCCCTTGCAGTAAAAACCCAAACAGAGTCACCAAACCACCCAGAATGGAATAGACATTAATCAAATCCCAAAAGCCGCCCACATAGTACTTCTGGGCATTAATGGGAACGCCCCGAATGAAATTGGCAAAGGCTACTCCCCACAACAAGGAAGGGATAAAACTGCCAACGCAGGTAGCCCAATCCCAAAACTTGCGCCACAATGGATTTTCATCCTTGGAACGGAATTCCAATGCGATACCGCGCACAATCAGACCAATCAACATCAGAAACAAGGCTAGATAAAAGCCGCTGAACAATGTTGCATACCAGTTGGGAAAAGCAGCAAACATCGCCCCGCCGGCGGTAATCAGCCACACCTCATTGCCGTCCCAATGCGGGCCAATGGTGTTGAGAATCATTCTGCGCTGAGTATCATTCTTGCCCAGAAACGGCAGCAGTATTCCCACACCCAGATCAAAACCTTCCAGCACAAAATAACCGACAAACAATACCGCAATTAAGATAAACCAGAGCGTGTTGAGATCCATAGCATCCTCCCTTATTCCCAGTAAGCCTGTTCTTCAACCGTGCGCGGTTTGGGCAGTTCCGCTTCTGCCCCGGCAATCGCGTACTTGCGCAACAGATAAACATCCGCCACCATCAGCAGTCCATAGACAATTGTAAATCCCAGCAAGGTAGTGATAACCATTCCGGGGGTCAGGTTCGGCGATACGGCATCCGCTGTACGGAGTTTCCCATAGACCACCCAGGGCTGCCTGCCCATTTCGGTCAACAACCATCCAAAGATGTTGGCAAGATAGGGTAACGCCATCGCGGGTAAAAAGAGATTCAACCAGCGTGTTTCGGCATTGAGTTGATTGCGCAGCACACGATACAGCGCATAAGCCGCGAAAGCCAGCATCAAAAAGCCGCTGCCCACCATAATGCGGAACGACCAGTAAATGATGCCAATTGGCGGAACATAATTGCCCGGCCCGTATTTTTGTTCATACTCATTTTGCAGGTCGAGGATACCCTTAACTTCCCCATCCAGACGGTTGTAGGCCAGCAAACTGAGAACACGCGGAATGCGCAGCGAAACCTGCTCACTCATGGTTTGTTGGTCCACAACCGAAAAAACCGAGAAAGAAGCCGGATTTTCGGTATTCAGCAAGGCTTCTGCCGCGGCTATTTTCATTGGCTGCAACCGCACCATCTGTTGCGCCTGATTGTGGCCGATCAAAATCACCATCAGAATGGATATTCCGCCAAATACCGTTGCCAGTTGGAAGGAAGGTTTAAAGACGTCTTCCTGTTTCCGCCTTAAGAGATGATAGGTACTGATACCCATCACAAAGAAAGCCGCCGTGGTAAACCCGGAAAATACTGTATGCGGGAACTGTCCCCATACATACGGGTTGGTCAACAGGGCTGAAAACTGCTGCATCACCAAACGGCCGCCCTCTTCCGCATACCCCACCGGTGATTGCATAAAGGAATTGGCTACCAGAATCCAGAACGCCGAGAGGTTTGAAGCGATCGCCACCAGCCAGATGGCTGCCGCATGAAGCGGTTTGGAGAGGCGATCCCAGCCAAAAATCCACACCCCCAAAAAGGTTGATTCAATGAAAAATGCCAGCAAAGCCTCAATTGCCAGCGGCGCGCCGAAGATATCACCCACATAGCGGGAGTACTCCGACCAGTTCATCCCAAATTGAAACTCTTGCACAATGCCAGTAACCACCCCCATGGCAAAATTGATGACGAACAATTTACCCCAAAATTTGGTCATGCGCTTGTAACGCTCGTTGCCGGTGCGC
Source organism: Bellilinea sp. (assembly GCF_034432615.1). GTDB lineage: Bacteria > Chloroflexota > Anaerolineae > Anaerolineales > Anaerolineaceae > Bellilinea. The sequence continues at coordinate 23,402 of NZ_DAOUBL010000144.1, forward strand.
ACATAGATGGTTTCCATAATGGCCACCAGAACCGAAAGCCCCAATGTAAGAGGTACAAAGAAGAAGTGATATACGGAAGTAACGGCAAACTGCCATTGAGATAGAATGGTCACCGAAGAGTTCATTGCGATATTCCTCTGTAGGTTAATTCCAACAAAATTTCACAAAAAAAGTGCGGATTGTCCGTTTATTGGTTAGTTTATGACTTCTACTTCACCACTGCTACGGTCAAATTTCCTGAATTGGGCATCAGAATGTCACCCCAGGAATCACCCCCTCATCATCCTCTGTCAACCCTTTGTGTGTTACACAGTTTCAGGCAGCCGGTAAAGAAAAGTAAAAGGTGCTGCCGCGGTTGACTTCGCTCTCTGCCCAAATTCGCCCGGAATGGGCTTCAATGGTGTGGCGGGCAATCGAAAGACCTAACCCCGTACCACCTCCCGAGCGAGATTGATCCGCCTTGTAAAAACGTTCAAAAATGCGTGAAAGGGCAGCCGGTTCAATCCCCACACCCGTGTCCTGCACCGAGAAAATAACCTGCCCGGCTTCTTTCCACGTCCGCGCCACAATTTCTCCACCTGCCGGCGTGAACTTGATCGCATTGTGAAGCAGATTGACCAGCACCTGTTCGATGCGTTCCGCATCGGCGAGTACGTTGGGCAAGCCCTCAGCGCATTCCTGGCGCAAGGTCAGGCCGGCTCGTTCCGCCTGCAATTGCATGCGTTCCACCGCCCGCGAGACTAAATCATTCGGCTGCACCGGCTTCAGGTTGAACGGCACCTTGCCCGATTCAATTCGCGAGAGTTCCAGCAGCTCCCGAACCAGTTGGGTCATATTGTCAATTTCGCTCTCCATTTTTTGCAAAAAGCGCCGTGCCGCTGGGGGATCTTCCAGGGCGCCTTCCTGCAGAGTTTCGGTTAACGCTTTTAGCGAAGCCAGCGGCGTGCGCAATTCATGGGAAACATTACTGATAAAATCCCTGCGCACCACTTCAAGCCGTCGTACGCGGGTCAAATCCTGAAATACCAGCAGCGTATTTTCGGGCAGCAAAGGTTCAAGCGGAGTGGCAATTCCCTGAATGAACAGACGCTCCGGCGTGGTTTCGATGGTTGCAATCTGCTGACGTTTGGTTTTCACACAGGTGCGCCACAGTTCAACAAAGGGATGCTGGCGTACCACCTCTACCAGAGAATGACCCAACGCCCGGCTCGAATCAACATTAAAAATCCGCTCGGCGGCCGGGTTGATCAAAGTCACCAGACCCTGCCCATCCACAATCAGGATGGCGTCGTTCATGTTTTGCAGAACAGCATCCAGCTTGCTGCGCTCTTCCCGATATCCCTCAATTTGTTCGCCCAATCTTTTTGCTATGCGAATAAAAGCCTGGCTGAGGATTCCAATTTCATCCTTGCGGTGAGTCGGCAACTCGATGTTGAAATTGCCAATTCCCAGCCGGGAAACTTCGCGAGTCAACTGGCGCAATGGCGTAATTGTCTGATTGGCAACCAGAAAAGCCAGCAAAATCGTCAAGATAATTGCCAACACTGCATTGCCTAAAATGGTATTCCTCAATTCCAATAAGTCCGACTCGATTTTTTCGATCGAGCTGGCAAGCCGCACAACCCCAAGCGGTTGATTATTATCGTCAATCCGCAAGGCAAGATAATAAAGCCGCTGGCGCACAGTATCACTGAATCGCACCGCGCTCCCTTCGCCGTCCCGAAGGGCCTGTTGAACTTCCGGACGGTTGAGGTGATTTTCTACCTGTAGGGGGTCCCTGCCCGATTCGCCAATGACCTGCCCATCCGGCAGGATAATGGTCACCCGCACACGAGTGATTCCGGCATAATCATTAACCAGATTATTCAATTCAGGGCTGATCCGCCCTTCCCGCAAATGATTGATCACATCGCGGGCAATTAAATCGGCTTCGGTACGCAGCGTGTTGCGTAAATTTTCATAGTAGGTGCGCTCCATGAAACGGTAAGCATACAAACTAACCCCGCCCACTGACAGAATAATCAGCAGGATGAATGGAATGGCTAACCGCCATAACAGGGAGCGTTTCATCTTATCACTTATCCCTCAAAACGATACCCTGCACCGCGAACGGTCACAATCCGCATCGGCTGGGCCGGCTGAGCTTCGATTTTTTCCCTCAACCAACGCACATGAACATCCACTGTACGGCTATCGCCGATATAATCCCATCCCCATACTCTTTCGAGAATAAATTCCCGCGAAAGAACCTGGCCGCGATGCTGAGCCAGAAAGAGAAGTAATTCATACTCCTTGGGTTTGAGGGGGATAATCTGATCGTTCAGGCGTACCTCACGGCGGGTAATATCAATGACCAGATTACCAAAAGTCATTATTTGAGAAGGTGTAGCCGGCTCACTGCTGGCTGCGCTGAATTCCTCACGCATCAGGCGCACCCGGCGCAGCATGGCTTTAACCCGCGCCAGAAGTTCGCGCATGCTAAACGGTTTGGTGAGGTAGTCATCCGCCCCGACTTCCAAACCGACGACACGATCAATTTCATCGTCCCGGGCAGTCAACATCAATACCGGTGTGGTCATCTCCTGCCGCAGAATACGGCACACTTCAAAGCCATCAATGCCCGGCAGCATGATATCCAGTATGATCAGATCGGGATGTGCTTTGCGGGCAACTTCCAGGGCTTTAATCCCATCCCCCGCCGTTTCCACCTCATAACCTTGCCGGGTCAGGTTGTATGCCAGGGTCTCTTGCAGGGTTTGTTCATCTTCAACAATCAAAATTTTTTCTGGCATGGTTAAAACCTCATTTCTTCAATTATTTCCGCCAGCCGGATAGAGAACTGCCTCCGATTATAGCAATTTTCTACGGCCCTTCTGCCCGCAAGGCCCATTTCTCTGGTTTTTTGCGGGTCGGCAGCCAGACTTCGAATCACTTGTGCCAATGCTTGGGGATCTCCCGGTGGAACGGCAATGCCAGCGTTGTGGGTTTCAACCACCTCGCGGATTACCCCATCAATTGCCAGCACCACTGGTTTTGCAGCAGCCATATAATCAAATACTTTATTCGGATAAGTGGTTTTATACCATTCCAGTGGTTTGAGGATCGCCAGACAGGCATCTGCCGCGGAGAGAATTTCGCTCATCTCTTTTTTTGCTACCGGCGGCATAAAGATGACATTGGTCAAACCCATTTCTTCCGCCTGACGAATTAAACGAAATTTCTCTTTGCCATCTCCGACCAGTACAAAGCGGATATGGGGTTCGTCCCTTAAAATATTTGCCGATTGAAGCACGACTTCCAGATCATTGGAAAGGCCATGCGCACCGGCATATAACACCACAAATTCTCCCTCTAACCCCCATTGCTGGCGCGTTCGGCTGCCGTTCTGATGCGGGTCGAACATGGACGGATCCGCTCCGTTCGGGACAAGTTCTACCCAACGCGCTCCGTTACGACTGACATGCTCGATGAAACCCGGGGAGTTGACCATCACCCGGTCGGCATGACGGTATAAAAAACGCTCCAACCCCTCCGAGAGCCAAATCAGCAACGGATTACGCAACACACCGGCTGCAATCGCAAAGGCCGGCCATAGATCGCGCACCTCAAAGAGAAAACGCACTCCTTTTATGCGGGCTATGAGCCAGGCTGTTACTCCTTGAAAAATAGGCGGTGAAGTACCCCATACCAAATCTACCTGTTTTACCGACAGTCCAACCAGGAAGGAAGAAATCATAAAACTGAAAAAACTGACCAGCCGGTGGAAAAAGCTTTTGTGCAAAGCTGGATAGGTAAACACCCTCAGGATGGTAATACCCTCTTCAGGCTGTTCCCGCTCCAGCCATTGAACTTTATCCGTTTGGCTTTTACCGGTGAGGTAGGAAACCGGGCTGGCAACAATCGTGACCCGATGACCACGCGAAACCAGAAATCGCGCCATCTCGTAATGTCGCGTACCGCCAGCCTCATCCAGCGAAGCAAATGCCTGATGGATTAATAACAGGTGCATTAATCTGATTTTATCTTAAAACATTCAATATGCAGGGATTTCTTAAATAAGGTTCAGCGTGCGCAAATCTCAAAATCAGTCTGCAGTTCTACTGGCAAATGGACATCCGCTTGAATCCACAAAGAAATGGCTGGCTGCCGCACCAGATAAGTGGGTGAAAACCATCCCAGCAAGGTATCCAGCCCTTCTTCCGGCTTACCTTTCAAAACCTGACCCGCCCTCACCACCTTAAACTCCAGGGTGAAGGATGGTTGACTATTAAGAGAAACACGAACTTGAAATTCCCCATAATCCATGAGGATTCCGTTGTCCTCCGGCTTCCATTTTCCATCCTGCAGAAGCCAGTGCAGACTGACCTGTCCGCTGGTCAGCCTCGGGTGCAGTGGCAGCAAACGGTCGGTTACTTTCCAGCAACCCCGCTGCACCCATTCCAGCCTACGCTGCTGCTGAACACCCAAACGGCGGTAGCCATATCGCTCCGCACAGACGATCTCATTTTCCACAGCCTTCTTTTCCACAAACTGTGCCTGATCCCAATTCAACCATAGGAACTTACCTGCCCGCAACATGGGCTGCTGGCGGTTGAAGACCGGTGCATTGTGAAGTTCAGCCAGCGCCAATCCATTCTGCCAGGGGGGTGGCAAATTGTAAGCATATGTCCCGGCATCACTTACCAGGCGAACACCATGCCGCCAAAGTTCAACCTGCAGTTGATCGGCGTGGGCCGGCCGGTTGGTGAATTTTTTCGCCCTCAAACTAGCCCACTCGGTCACATCTCCCAGGCGTCGAACTCCCCCTAATGCCGGCTGGCTGATTTGTTGAGGTAAACGGGAAAGATCCAGGCCGAACCAGTGAGCCAGTTCATCCCAACCCCCGCCCGGCAGCGCCCGCTCACCGGTAAATGCCGCCGTGCTCGCTTGAAGTATCGGACGAAAATCCTCGCTATGACCGCCCAGCGGCAGCAGATGTGCCCCATCATGGTGGCCCAAATTAAGCGCCTGACCGCTGGTTTCATCCATCACCCCTTGCAGCCAGGCCGAAGCCAGGCGCAGTTTTTCTCGTATCCCTTGCGTCAGCGGAATACCCTCCAACCGAGCAATTCTATGGGCTATCAAAGCCAGCGTCAGCATGAGGCGGTGATAATTGGTGCTGTGTTGAATGTACTCCCCATCCGCTTCAATTTGATGTTCAATCGCCCACTTAAACCACTTCCAGCCGGTTTGGCGCCAACGGCGTGCTTCCTCCCAATCGGGCAGAAGGTAAGCGGCGAGCAGCAGACCTACCGCTTCGGAAAGTAAATGATTATTATTCTGGGCACGTGCGTACAAAAGCGTTACCTCAATCCTTCGGGCGTGATGCACGATGGATTCGGCTACATTTCGTTTTCGCTCTTTATTAAACCACGGAGAAGTTTCAAATACCTGCACTGCAAACGCCAGCGCCATCAACCGCAGCGCCACTTCCTGCGCGGAAAGCCAGTTTTCCCCACCGTTCACCGGGTTGTTTTCCAAAAATTGTTCCCAATAGATCCAGAAACATCGGGCGTAGCGTTCATCGCCGGTCAGGCGGTAAGCCCGCCCCAGCGGGAAGGCCCATCCCAGACGAGCCGGCTCCCAGATTTGTTTGATGTCCCCTTCTACACCCTGCTCACGGAGAACGCTCCAATGCCGATTCGGGTGAGGTGGTTTGAGATTCAAAGGCTGCGGCGCACCGCCAAACAACCTGACCTTGCCTGCTAAAATCTCTTCTGCTTCTGCAATTCCATCTTCGCCGCGCAGGTGATTCCACTCTGAAAGCTTTATCGGATCGGGAAGGATGAATACATCGGCCCGCAACGGGGGGAGGTGGCTCAATTTTTTGCCGCCAATGGGCGTCAGCCAGTGGTAATACCCGCTCTTGATACCCAGACGATAAACCGCCAGGGAGAAGAGTGAAACAGGCCCCACTTCTTTGATCAGCCAGTACGCTTTCTTCCACACGGGAACATCCATCCGGGAATTAAGCCTGATTGATCTCCATATCAGCCTGCTGGCGCAGCGATTCCAGCGCTGCAAAACTGGCACGCGTTACACCCAACAGGTGATCATAGGGGATCGGCGGCTGCCCGCCCTGGCGAACGGCTTGCACAAATGCCTCCCATAAAGCCTGATGCCCTTTATCCTGTCGCAAACGCGCTGTAAATTTCTGGCGCTGGCCATTCTGCAACAACTCGAGCGACCGATAATCCTCCAGCACTGCCACCCGGCCGGCACAAAAGACTTCCACCCTTTCTTTGGGTAAAGTTTTGTCGCCATTGGCAAGGTAGGTGACCGTGCCAATGGAGCCGTCCTCAAAAGAAAACGTCATGCTTACATTATCCTGCCGATAGCGTTCACCATCCGGCAGCCCAACGGTGCGCACTCGAAGGGGTGGTTTGCCCACCAGGAAGGTCAGGTAATCTATGAAGTGGCAACCCTCGCCGATGATTCGCCCTCCACCCTGCTGCGGGTCGTGCAGCCAGTGGGTCAAAGGCAAATAACCGGCGTTGACCCGGTAGTGGATGAACATCGGTTCGCACCGGTTTTCCAAAAACTGAGCCATCTGGCGCGTAAACGGCGCAAAGCGGCGGTTGAAGCCCACCGTCAACAAGGCAGGCGGCTTTTCCTCCAGTAATTGTTGAATGGCATTCAATTCTTCGGGGGTGATTGCCAGAGGTTTCTCACAAAATACATGCTGACCGGCGCGCAAAGCCTGCATCACCTGCCGGGCATGATGCTGATGGCGGGTGAGAATGGCCACCACCTGTACCCGCGGATTGCCTAAAATATCACTTTCCTGAGAACTGGCAAAACCAAAACCGTAGCGTTGCGCGGCGTGACGCGCGCTCAATCCGCTGGCTGTGGCTATGCCCACTTTCTGCACGCCGCCGCTTCGTTGCACCACCGGTAAAAACACCGCCATGGCGTAATTGCCGGCTCCAAGCACCCCCAGGCCCGGCAGTCCTTCCAGCGGCGCAGCGTGAGGGCTCAACTCGATGCGGCGCAGCGGTGCAGTCGCTTCCTCGCTTTGGGGATAGGTCAAAAGAACACCCAGAAACGACTGACGACTCTTTCCGCTGATCAGATCATAGGCAGCCTCACCCTGTTCAATGGGGAAGCGGTGGGTGATCAGCGGCCTGACATCTAACTTTCCGCTGGCAAGCAGATCCACTACTGCCTGCAAGTTTCTGCCTTCTGTCCAGCGCACATACCCGTAGGGATAATCTATCCCGCTTTCTTCATACTGTGGGTCATAACGCCCCGGCCCGTATGAGCGCGAAATGATCAATTGAAGTTCTTTTTCATAGTACAACTTGCGCGGCAACGACATGCCCACCGCCCCGACTGCAATGACCTTCGCTCGATCGCGCGCCAGTATCCCCGCCAGTTCTACCGGGTCGCTGGCGGGGGTATCCGCACAGATTAAAACAGCATCAAAACCGCGCCCCTGTGTCAGTGAGCGACCAGTTTCTTCTGCCTGTGAGCGTTCGGCTGCAATGGCGCCCATTTGTTCAGCCAGAGAAACCCGGTGCGGGTCTAAATCCACCCCAAACACGCTACAGCCTGCCGCGCGGGCAATGCCCACGCTAAGCAGACCCAACAAACCCAGACCAATTACCGCAATCCGTTCGCCCAGCTGTGCTTCCGCCAGCCGAAATCCGTGCAAGGCAATCGCACCCAGCGTAGTGAAGGCGGCGCTCTCAAAATCTACCTGATCCGGCAAAGCCGCCAGCAAGTGTTTGGGGACGACGACATACTCAGCGTGCACGGCGTAACCCCCGCCTGCACACGCAACCCGATCCCCGGGTTTAAATTCCTCCACCCCTGCACCGACTGCCACAACCGTCCCGGCACAAGAATAACCCAATGCCATCGGCTGATCCAGTCGGTTGAAAACCGCTTCAAGGG
>NZ_DAOUBL010000145.1:0-2180 GCF_034432615.1 Bellilinea sp.
CTTGGAATGGACACACAGGAACGAGGTATCACTTTCATTAACGGACAATTGAGCGCCATGCCCGGTTTGCAGCCCGATTTAGATCACCCCTTGCGGGATGGCGACCGGGTAGCCTTCTTCCACCTGCGCTCGATGTGGCCGTTCCAATACCGCCATGGCGTAAGCATGGTTCAAGAAATGCAGAAAGCCATCATCGAAACCGACCAGATGGGTTTGCACCACGCATATAGTAAAGAGCAGCTAAAAGAATAACCCCTTGACTGCATAGAATCAGATACAAGCAGGTTCAACCCACCCCGTCAGGCGGGCTGATTAAATTTTGAAAATTTCACGTGCTTCTACTCATTTCACGCTAAAAGCCGACGCGTGTTAACGTTCGTTTAATCCTGGCTATTATTACAACCCGAGAGGGTATATTAACGTAAGTAGGATGTCCATAGATTAGAAAAAGGAGTATTGAAATGATCACGAACCAAAGAAAATTTTGGGCTTGCCTGATAACCTTCTTGGCACTGTTCCTGACCTCAATGTTCATCTTCGTGCGACCGGTAGAGGCAACTGTAATTGATGATGATGGCAGCTTGCCGGCTAACGAAACCATCAATGACGATCTGCTCATCTCTGCCAGAGATGTGATTCTGGATGGCACCGTCAACGGAACAGTTATTGCCGCCGGAAACCGCGTGATCGTCAACGGCACCATCAACGGCGACCTGTTCATGTTCGGCTCAGATGTGATTCTTTCCGAGAGCGGCAAGGTGGCCGGCAATCTTTTTGGAGCAGCCCGTTACATGGAGGTGCGCGGCAATGTCGGTGGAAGCGTGTTCGGCGGCAGCGCTGCTTTGCTCATAGGCAATAACGCAAAAATTGGAAGAAATGTATATTACGGCGGTTACAGTCTGGAAAGCATGGCCGGTTCCAGCGTGAACACCGACACCTTTGTGGGTGTGTATCAGGCAATCTTAAACGGAGAAATAAAGCGCAATCTAAGGGCTTCGGCTGCAGCACTGGAAATTAATGGCAGCATCGGTGGGGATGCAGTGGTGGATGTTTCTTCACCCGAAAGTGGTGATACCGCCATGTGGTTTATGCCCATGCAGCCAGGTTTACCACCTGCGATTCGGCCAGGTTTGCGCATCTCTTCTCAGGCTGTCATCGGGGGAGACTTGAAGTACACCAGCCCCACCGATCAATCTTCAGCCATTCAGGGCCGGCCGGCGGGCCAGATTATCTACCAGACCCCTGTTCCGGCACAAACCGATCAAAAGCCCTCCCCTTCCCAACCACCGCGCGGCATTTTTGCCCTGCCAGTCGTTAAAGCGATTGTCAATCTCCTTCGTAATCTGATTACATTGTTAATTCTCGGTGGTCTGGTGTTGTGGTTGCTGCCCAATTTCTTCCAGCGCACGGTGGACGAAGCCAACCGTCAACCACTGGCTTCCACCGGAGTCGGCCTGCTGAGTTTGCTGGGCGGTTACGTCGCTGCCCTTCTGGCGGGTGGGTTGATTTTTGGGATTGGGTTGCTGCTCAGCCTGATTACCCTGGGAGGGTTGAGCAACGCCATATTCGGGATTGGCTTTTCAAGCCTGGCAGTTTTTACAGCCGCCTTCACCCTGCTGGTAGCCTATGGCAGTAAACTGGTCGCATCATTTTGGGTCGGTCAGTTACTGGTACGCCAGATTGCACCGCAGGCACAAAATCCCCGCTTGTGGGCATTGCTGGCCGGTGTGCTGATCTATGTTATGCTGCGTGCCATCCCAATTTTGGGCTGGGTTATTGGCTTGCTCGCCACCCTGCTTGGTTTGGGAGCGCTGTGGTATGCATTCCAATCTTATCGAAAGCCGCTACCTGCTTTAGCAGAGCAAACACCTGCCTGAAAAAAAACTGTTTCATGGAATGATGGGCGGATTGACCGGTATGTGAGTCAATCCGCTTTTTTACAGGATAACAACCAGTTCTTAAACCGCTTTTGAACCGTTCTTAATCTTCCTGTCTGATAATACGCTTGGGAATCAATCCAATCAGCGAGGATTTATGGGACAGGCAGATTTGCACATTCACACCATTTACAGTTATGACGGCACTGCTACTCTTGAAGCAGTGCTGAAACATGCCCGCCGTGCCGGATTGGATGTCATCGCCATCACCGATCATGATGAGATACGCGGTGCACTGCGTGC
>NZ_DAOUBL010000146.1:0-30867 GCF_034432615.1 Bellilinea sp.
CTGCCCTGCCCGATGCCAAATCCGCGACCGGGCGGATAATCCCGGACAGTACCTTAACAGGCGAATACTGCTCCCGTCCCATCCTTCAACCCCGCTGCACCGGGGGAAACTCACCAGTTTCCCGCCGGGTGCAGACGGCGGGAGAAGGAGGTTAACCATGTCTGTTGTTTCTATTCAGAAACCCTACACAATTACCGAAGTGCTTGCGATCTACCGCACAGTCAAGCAAGAAATCGAAGCACACGGTAAGGAAATTCAGCGTGCGCTCGAACTCGCTGAAGCGTCAGGGCTCGGTATGGGTGGCGATTACGCGGTGCGGTTCATGGAAGAACGTTTGCTTGCACTTAAACAGCACACCTGGCGGGCGTTACTTACGGCAAGCGGGGTAGAGAAAGTCCTCTCCGTCTCCAGACTGGAGCGTTTTGAGGATTTTCTGAGAGGTAACGGTTACGGTTATCAATCCGTTCCTGAACCAAGCGAGGAAGCCGTACAGGAATTGCTTGCTGGCGGAGCGGCAAAAGAACTTTTTGCGGAGATGATCCGCGAATCGTTCGATTTCCTTCGCCCCGGTACTACATGGCACAGCCAGTACAAGACCAACAAAAAAACGGGCGTTTCTTCGTAGGGAAAAAGATCATCCTTGAAGGGGTGATCCATGAAACTCCCTATTACGTAAACATCTACACCCGCACCCGCCGCCACTTGATACAGGTGGACAAAATCTTTCACCTGCTTGACGGAAAATCTTTTCCATTTGACAGTTACAGCAGTCCTCTTGTGGACGGGCTGAACGACCGAAAAGGGCAGACCGACTATTTCAAATGGGAAAGGTATGCAAACGGCAATCTTCACCTGACTTTTTTGAGGGACGATCTACTCAAAAAGTTCAACGAGATTGCCGGTGGTTTAATCGAGCCTTCGTTCGGGGATGGCGGAGCAGTTTAGCATGGGGCTGTCCAAAAAGTAAGGGACAGCCCTTTTCTTTTTGGGAGAAACGTGATTCAATGGGGGCATGAAAAGAAAACCTGCTGCTCCTGTCTTCAAACCGTATGTAATGGGTCAACCCTATCTGCTGCCACCCAGTTACGATGATCTCATCGAGCCAGGCCACCTGGTGCGGGTGGTGAACCATGCGATTGATCAGATTGACTTGAGCCCCCTGCTGGCGCAGTACAAAGGGGGAGGCACCTCCAGTTATCATCCGAAGATGCTCTTGAAGGTGCTGGTGTATGCCTATACTCAGAAGATTTACACCTCGCGCAAGATTGCCAAAGCGCTGCGGGAGAACATCCACTTCATGTGGCTGAGCGGGGGCAACCGCCCGGACTTCCGCACAATCAACGACTTTCGCGGCAGTCGGATGAAGGGAGTGATTGATGAGGTGTTTGGCGAGGTACTGGCGTATCTGATCGAGGCGGGCAAGGTCAAGCTGGAGACGTATTTCGTAGACGGGACGAAGATCGAAGCGGACGCCAACAAACACAAAGTGGTGTGGGCGAAACGCAAAAACACCTACCAGAAGCGCGTGCGAGTGCAGATCGAGGAGCTGCTGAAACAGATTGAAGCGGAGAACGAAGCCGAGCAGGCTGCCTATGGGGAGGAAGACCTGGAGGAACGCGGCGGATCAGAAGGTGGGGGTGGGGAGATGGATGCCGAACAGCTGCGCGCACGCATCGAGAAACTGAACCAGCGGCTGCGCGAGCGTCCACAGCGGGAAGAAGAAAGCCGGGCCTCACGCAAAGCGTTGAAGAAGCTGCAAGAGGACTGCCTGCCGCGGCTGGAGAAGTACGAACAGCAGACCAAGACGCTGGCGGGGCGTTCGAGTTATGCCAAGAGCGACCCGGACGCCAGCTGCCTGCGCATGAAGGAAGACCGCGGGGCGGAGAAGCCCTGGCCGAAACCCGCCTACAATGTGCAGATCGGCACGGAGGGGCAGTTCATCACCGGTTTCAGCGTGCACAACCGCGCAGGAGACACGCCCTGCCTGATCCCGCATCTCGAACAGGTGCGCACAAACACGGGCGGGCGCTTACCGAACAAGATTGTGGCGGATGCCGCCTACGGCAGTGAAGAGAATTATGCCTATCTGGAGCAGCACCATGTCGAGAACTTCATCAAGTACAACACCTTCTACCAGGATACCCATCGCTACCGCAACCCGCAGGTGTTGCGGGCTCACCAGTTCCGTGCCGAACACTTTGCCTATGACCCGGCTAGCGACACCTTTATCTGCCCGGCGGGCAAGCGCCTGCATTTTCAGTACACCTCGCGCTACACCAGCGACAACGGCTACCAGAGCCAGCGGCACACCTACGAATGTTTCGATTGTGCCGAATGCCCGCTGCGAAACCAGTGCACGCGAGCCAGGGGCAACCGCAAGATCCGCATCTCCTTCCGCTTACTGGAATACCGCCGCAAAGCACGCGAGAACCTGACCAGCGCGGAGGGACAGCGGCTGCGCGCTGCACGCTCGATTGAGGTTGAAACGGTGTTTGGGCAGATCAAACACAACATGGCTTTCCGAAGATTCCACCTGCGTAGTTTAGAGAAGGTCAAAACCGAGTGGGGGCTGGTAAGCATAGCCCACAATCTACGAAAATTGGCTGCCTGATCGACAGCCAATTTTTTTTTCGCTGGTCAAAACGGGTTTATTTGACCTGTTTTTCCTTACCCAAAGGGCTGCCTGGATGTCCTTTCCAGACAGCCCCCCTAGCACCTTACCAAGTCAATATCAGGCGCAATCCTTTCCCTGCCGTGACAGGGCGTATCCACCAGACACGCCCTCAGTCACGGATGAGGGCAAAGGAGGTTGAAAATGGCAATGACGGAAAGCCAGTACTATGGCGGGTCCCGCCAGGAAGCAGATGATGCGCAGGAATGTTTTCGGTTGCGGGAGAAAGCCCTGCGCAACGGCTTCCGGGTCGAGCGCAAGCCGGGAGTGGTCACGATTGTGATCAATCCCGATCCACAACCGGGCACTTGTGTACCCACCGCACCCAACCCGCACTACTACTGCAAAAAGTGCGGTAGGGATTTATGGGATAGCAACCGCCGGTTTCGCAATCCGCACAAGGCGCCCGCAGTTTTTATTGATCTTGACGGGAATGTGCTTTGCCAAAAGTGTTTTTGCGCCTGATTTCCCTGTGCAGGTGATCCCACCTGCACCTACGGCAATACCACCCGAAAGGGTGTTTGCACCAGCACCTTAACAAGGTTATATCGCTCGCCAAGCCAAGCCCTTCTTCAACCCCGCCCACACGGGGGAACAAACCCTGTTCCCCGGCGGTGTGGGATGCTGGGGAGAAGGAGGAAGTCCATGAAAAAGTCCGTGATTGACCGGCTGGTGAAAAAGGCGATTGCTTTGGGTATCGAGTGCCAGGTTATTGAAAGTGACGGCATACACGCTTTTGCCATCCGGTGCGAAGAAGGAACGCATCTCGCATTGGAAGAAAGCGGCGTGAAGATACTCCAAAGAGAAATAAAGCGCCGAAAACGCCAGTGTCGCCACGAAAAAGCCGAATTCATGGGATATACCGGCGGTTACCACTTCTACGCCGGTGAGGTATGGGACGACATCCGTGAGGTGTGGTGCTGTCCGCAATGCGGGCATTTCCTCACGGAGAAGCAAGTCGCCAGGCTGAAACAACGCCTGTACGAGAAAACCACCGTCACCGAAGAACCGCCGTTCTAACTCCAATCGGGCAGCCGCACCTGCCCGCCGATCCATTTCACTGGGTCGGCGGTGCGGAGCCGACCCGAAAGGAGGAATACCATGCCGAACAATCTGGATAAAGTCGTGGCGGTCATCAACATCGTTATCACCGAAGACGACATCGTTACAGCCCTGTCGGGGCGAAAAGCATCACGGGCGCTTGTCAAATACCTTGCTGATCATCTGGCGTCAGCAATTGATCAGCATGTGTACGATGAAATTCGGTACCTGTCTGACGCTTTCGAGGAAGAACGGCGAAAACAGCGACGGTGGTGGTTAAAAGCACTCCAATCCCAGTAAGCCAAACCCCGCCGTGCCGGGGAGAACCAATCTCTCCCGGTGCGGCACGGCGTACCGGGAAAAGGAGGAATACCATGTTGACCAAAGCCGTTATGGACAGACTGAACCGGGCGCTGGTGGGCGCCTCAGCCGGGATGATCAAGATTCTGGCGAAGTTTCATTTGCCGAAAGGACAGGTGATGTGGCAAATCTGGTCGAGTATGTCAGACCGTCGGAACCCGTCCATCTATCAAGTCGTCTTTGACCCCTCGACGAACGTGCCGGGGGAACGGTGGACGTGCACCTGTCAGGATTTTGCCAAGCACGGACATCAAACCCCGTGCAAGCATGTGTTGCTGGCGCAACTGGAACACCAGCAGCGGGTGGAGGCGTAGCATGGCGCTCGAACTCTGGATCCCCCCAAAACCCGCCCGTCCTATGTTTTTGTCAGCGAGGACGGGGAAGTCGAAGAGAGCGGACCCGAACTGACCGACGCCGAGGTGTACTGCGACCTGTGCAACGCCGACATTCCCCTGCGTCCGGTACCGGTTGTATCCGGATATGCACTGTGCCCGGACTGCCTGCCAAAGGTGGAGCCGGAATGGGAAAAGCAAGTTTCTCCTCTGCTCAAACTGCTCTGGCAGGTGCAGATTGAAATGGCAAAGGCGAGCGATTAGCCCCCCTTCGGGGGTAACACCCTGGCAGGGCTTACCCCGCCCTGCCATCCCGAACATTCCGCCTGACGAGGATCACCCGGTGCAACTCCGGGCAGGCGATTTGGGGAACTTTAACAACCGAACAGGCAGAGAGAAAGGCAAGGAGAGGCGAGGACGGCAGGAGATGAGCGACCTCCCTCCGCACGGTCTCCCTCTGCTCACGATAAGTAGATCGTGGGTGGAGCGAGACCGTGTGGAACTCCCCTGATGCGGCAGGGCAAAACACCAGTTTTGTCCCCCGCCGCAGAGGGGGACACAAAGGAGGTTTGTCATGTCTCACGAATTCGATATTTCTCAAATCCTTGCGGCTTTAGTGGAGCCGTTCCCCTCGAACGAGGTGGAGTTCAAGCCTGGGGCGACCAACCGCGAGAAGACCAAAGCCCTGGCGCTGGCGTATGTGGACAGCCGTTCCTACATCCAGCGGCTCAATCTGGTCTGCCCGGATTGGCAGGATGATTACCGGATCACGATGCTGCCGGATCGGGTGGTGGTGCTGTGCCGTCTGACGATTGCCGGAGTGACCCGCACGGGCGATGGAGAATGCTTGTTGTCCAGCGGTGAAGATGGCGAGCGGACAGAAGCCAACGCGGTGACCAGCGCGTCAGCGCAGGCGTTCAAGCGGGCGTGTGTGAAGTTTGGGCTGGGGGCGTACCTGTACGCCTTGCCGCAGGTGTGGTGTGACTACGACCACGCCAAACGCAAGATCGTCAACCCGCCCCAACTGCCCGACTGGGCGCTGCCTGCTGGGGAATGGACGGAAAAGCGCACGCAAGCGGCGGTCCAACGGGTAGCCGCTGAAGGCTTTGTGCCGGAGCCAGACCCCGTCCCTGACCCGGCAACTGTGCCGCAACCTGAAGCACAGGTACAGGGCGACATCGGGGATTTCATCGTCCCCGAAGCGTTCAAGAAGCACGCCGGGCTGAAACTGCGCAACATCCCGCGCAGTAGTATCGAGTGGTACGCCCAGATGGATGCCCGGACGCCCCCGGCTCGTGCGCTCCAGGCGGCGGCGCGCGCTTTCCTCGACAAGTACCCTGCCTAGGTTGCGCTCCCCAAACACAAGCCAGGCTTACCCCGCCTGGCTTGATTGGTTTTTCTGGTATGGCAACGGTGCTTTCGGTACTACCTACGGCATACAAGGACGCTACTAGGTATCTAAACCTTTTGGATTATCGGACAATGTTTGGTAGGTAGATTTTGTTGTTAAAAAAGTCGCCGAATTGAATGGTATAACTTGTTTTACAGCCACCTGAAATTGGGCTCCATTGCCTTACCTGAATATAGAAAGTGCCACTTGAGGTAGCTGTCCATTCAATTCGAGAACCTAAGCCCTCGCCATTGTCATCGTTAGATGTCAAAAGTGTTTTGCCGTCAGATCCATACAAGTACAAGTAAGTATCAACATAGGGTCCAAGATCGCCGGTACTTATTACATATGTTTTACCCTTTTCTGCTGAAAACTTCAGCCAGTCCTCATCTCCAACTTGATGAAAATTATGAGTTTGAGGGTCTTGAAGCAGACGTGCTGAAACTGCATCGTTATCGTTTTCATAAATATCTCCAGAGGCAAAGCATATTTCTGTACCATCTGAAATATTGTTAAGATTGTTTTCCTCATTTAAGCTACCTGTAGAATCGGTCTGCACATATAACATTGCACTTACTTCCCCACCTGGTGCTGCAGCCATTAGCCCTATTTCTGTTGGACCCTCAATCCTTGCGGTTAGGGTTGCGCGTCCACCAGCAGGAATAGGATCATTCACCCAGAACTGCAAACTTCCAGTGAAATCACCCTTGCCAGTTGGAATGTGGTCCAAGTATAGGTCAGTAAAGAACCCATTGCCGGTGCTTGAAGTACCTCGGTTTCGAACAGTTACCGCAATAAGGTACCCACCTTCAGGTTCAGGAAAAACACGTACCCGCTCAATCTCCAGATCAGCTTGAGACTGTGGTTGAGTCACTGAAATGAAAGGCGATTCTGCCGAGTAAGAACCAACTTGGTTGGCGTTGTCGATTGAACGACAACGAAAACTATATGAATGGCCAAGCTGCCCTTTGAAGACTCCACTTGTTTGAGTAGCCGGTACTGCTACCAGCCAATCTTGCCAATTGCCCCGGTCTCCATCCTTATACTGGATGTCTACTGACTTGATTCCAGATAGTCCATCACCAGCTAACCAGGAAACCGTAAAATCCGTTTGAGAAGTCGTAGTACCTGGAAGGTTTATACTACATGTGGGTGGCGCGATATCAATTCCAAACATTTGATCATTAGAACTGTTTGAGCCCAAACCATTTGAAGCAGTAACCTGCCAGTATAGCAAGTCATACGCTTGACCAAAGTGTACTGTCGCTTGCAGGGTCCCAGATGAGAACGTTTGTCTGTAAATCGGATTGCTACTTTGAGAAGGATTTGGGGATGTCCCAATATGCAAAGTATAGTTCTGAGCGCGAAGTGTTGGTTTCCACTGGAAGGTAATATCTTGAGATGGAAGGAAGATCGGCTCTCGCGGGTTCTGAGATGCGGGGACAGGGGAAATAAGACGCGTCCAGTCGGGCCGATGTTCAGGAACATAGAATGTCTCTTCGCGTACTGTTGCTCCATCCCAACCAGTGCTAGCCCCATGAGCCTCAACTCGCACCTTGTGATAGCCTGTTTTGTTTTCTAGAGTAGTCCAAATGGGCGCGTCTATATCGCTATAACATGGTACTCCTAACTCATGAATAATGTGCCATTGATCTGGCTCGTTGCTACCTTCCACTTTGTCATTCACACTTACACGCATCGTAATTCCTACTCCCCCTTGACCAGCAGTGCAAGCACGAATTTTCACCCTCTCACTGGCGCTATCCTGAGGTTCAAAGCGAAGTTCAGTAATCGTTAAATTGGGATTTACTATAGTAAAGTGCCATCGATCGCTCCAGTCACTTTCTGCCCCCCTACTGTCGCGCACACGAACTCGCCATTCATAATTATATGGGCCAAGACCACTTGTGGTCACACATGAGTTGCTAGTCCATCCGCTATTCCAATTCTGAGCCCCGTTTACTTCAAAGTAATATCCAGTTATAGCATCACCATCGGGGTCTCCATTATTACTGGCGCATAGATTAGCCGTATTTCCTGAATAATACACATACCAATCATGGGGAGATCTAGGGGCAGGCCGGTTAGGTGTATGATTCACACCAGTAGAGGTACCAGTCAGCCGATATATTACACTACGAGAATGAGCGCGACTCCAAGAGAGATCTGATCCATCTGCAACTTCTACAGTAATACTATGGTCGCCAGGTTGATAGCCTGTGGTGTTCCAAGTAAAGTTTACCTCAGTCGATCCAATCTCATACTTAACCTCCCCATCGATCTTTATACGCATAGCTCGGAAATTGGGGAAATTCTCAACTTTTGAGCGAATAGTAACAGCATTAGTATTACTGGGAGAGGGTGGGTCCGTATAAAGCTGTGTAATCGTATTTGTATTTGGCGATTTCACATTTATCTTTGCCCATATTTCATTCCCAAAAAAGGTTCCCTGAGGATTTCGAAGTCGCCAATAACCAGCATAAGAACCATCTTTACTAGGTGTTACTAATGGAACACTCAAATTTACAGTACTTCCAGGGGCGGTTACAGGAACATCTACCGATTCAGGAGCTCCCATCCGATCACCGCGTATAAATACTAATTTGTAACCATTCCCCCAAGTTGAAGTACCAGTATTCCGTAGACGCCATATTTTCGTAATCCCTTGATTGGGGAGCACTGTAATTCCGTCAGGGAGAGTAACATCAGCTTCATAAGCAGAGGCGTCATTTGGCGGTGGTGTAGAAGCTGGAGGAGGAGTTGCTTGAGATGGAGGTGGATCTAAAGGTTCAGCAGCACAAGTTGGACTAACAAACGGCCAAAATTGTCTATGAACTTCTGGTGTAGTATTACCGGATTGATATTCATACTGGATTATATGAATCCCGCGGCCTAGCCAAAGGGCTTTAGCACAAGCTGGCTTTTGGAAAAGATCCTCCCCATCCAATTTTACAGTAAGGACTCTACTATCTCCGGCACTGATTAGGTAGTACCAGGGAAACTGCACAGAGAACTGTTCTTCAGCCCAAGAATTTCCAGTTACAGGAGGTGGAGGTAGAGGAACTGTATTATGTTTGTGTTCCACAAGATCCTTGTAGTTGGGATGAAGGGTAACTCCTGCCCGAACAAGAGTTTCTCCACTTAGCACCCAATCATTGATGCTTGAGCCCTGATAGTCCACCTTTGTTCTAGGCCCGCTTAATTTAGTCAAAATTTCAAAGTGTAAATGGTGCCCACTAGTCCCCCCGTTACAACCATCTAACGTTGTGGTTTTTCCCAGCTCTACCATAGCATTTATGGGTTGGTATAAGGATCCTTTCCACCTCTCAACATCGCCCATATTGATATGCTGGTACCAGAGAATCAAACCATCAGAGCGCTGAATAGCAAGGCAGGTTTCTCTAGCCTCAATCAAAATACCTGCATCTGCCGAAAAAACCGTCCCTGGTTGCCCTTGAGTAGGAGTGCCAAAATCAAATGCACTCGGTGAATCCATATGCGAACCAGTACCACCGGGCGACTGATTATATCGCCACGACTCTCCCTCTGCCCATGGAAGATGCGGAATCGAGTAGGTAGCTTGTTGAGTTGATTGTGATGAACTTTGAGAAAATACGATTGAAGTGCCAGCAAAAACCTGTTTACTTTCCTTGGGAAGCAAGGTTTCCGGTAATGCTTGTAGCAAGTTGATGTAGTTTGGGTCAGTCTCGAGGGTTACAGACCAGTCAGATCCCTGTTTTTGACCCACTGCAAAAACAAGAAATGGAGGTAAGAAGTCTTGCGTAATATCAGTATTTTTTGGAAGACTGCTTAGAGACATGAAAGCCCAGTCTTCCACAATTCGAACATTGTTGAGGGAAAACTGCTGATAACCCACTGGAAGAAGATTTGGTTGTTTCGAAACCGCTTCTAATGCTGCGCGTTCTATAACTTCTTCATCATTATTTTGGGCAGTTTCTTGTACTGTTTCACTGCTAGAGGTACTCGCTTGCCCCTTGCTAAAGAGTGCTAAAACAAGAACCATAACAAACAGAAAAGAAAGAAAACGCTGTGAAAAGATACGCATTTTTTGTCCCCCTTTTTATGGAAAGTTTTGGAGATTTTGTTTTTTTGTAATATAAAATGGATTTTTTAAGAATACATCATACAAATTAATTATATCTTTCCTAGTGTCTTTCATCATCAAAAAAAAATTACTTTTTAATAAGGAGATTCTTGTTTTTTAAGTTTCTTTATTGGTTAGTTTCACTTTAATGGTGAAAATTCATTATGTGGAATCTATAAGGTGCGAGGAAGTCATTGAACAGTCGCTAGATTAAATAACATTCCCTCAGCCACCTTCAAGAGATTCGACTCAAACAGATTTCACATTTACTCTAGGCTGAAGTATCGTTTGGCTAATTGCCATTCATTTGATTGACCTTACAGGATGGCACTTACTAAGTAAATTGCATAAAACTTGTCCGAGAAAATGCCTGAGACAATAGTTCTACTTTTCCCCCCTTTGTTCAGACTTTCTAACCAATTGTTCGAGTACATCCGCTTCCAATGCTCTTTTTAGAACATCATGTTAAATAAAATATCATTTTTAGCCTCCCGCAGTACTATAGCGGCTTTCGACCAGCAGTCCATCTTCGCGTCATAGACTGCCAGTAGCTATCTGTCGGTTGCTTCATGATTTGGCTGGGCAGAGATTGTTATTAACCCCATTGCCACCATTACCTGACACTCTCTATGAATGTTTGAAAGCAGATTGCGTAAAAAATGGACCCGATAGCGTTGTCATACCCCTACTAGGCAACAGATTGAAGGTGGAGTGCCGACCCGCGGGTGATTTTCAACGCCTCCGATATAACAAACAAGGAGGATTTGCTGCAGGCTTCAATCCAGAAGTATGCCTGTGTGCCCCGAACCTTTCTGCTTTTATGGAGGAACTTGCCGAACGGTTTTAGGATATTCGTTTCCCTTTTGTCCATCGCCGTATAATCCCTACCACCAAAATTCTGGAGCAGATCAACAAAGGAATCGGTAGGCGTACTACGGTGATGGCGTCTTTGAGAATAAGGCGTATTGTGTATGTTTGATTTCCGCTCTCTATATGGAGATTTTGGCAAAATGCCTGATCGCTAAGCATTACTACTCTGGCAAGTCGTTCGATTATTATAGATATTTCTTACTACGAATTTTCAAAAAAATTGGGTATAAAATTTTTCCTCCCATCTTCCGCTTTTATCAAAGATGAATATTGACTCTCTTTCTACTACCTACTCTTTCCAGCCTTTCTGCAAAACCTCTCTTCGTGCTTGCCCATGCAATACTTCAGCGCAAGTCTCCCAATTTACATTTTCAACTCTTGTATAACGGATTTCGAAAGGATGCTGGCGAGGAATTGCGTCAATAATACTGGCTGCTCGTTCTCGTTCTCCCTGTGCTAAAGCGATCCAGGCATCTTCCAAAACATCTGGCAATTGTCCAAAGACGCTGTAAATGTTCTCCAGACGCTCTGAAAGAAGGCTGTGCACACGATCTTCAACCGAGTCTTTATAGCGCAGATTACATACATAAACCGTGCTGAAACGTTGCCCGATGCGCTGAATACGTCCTTTGCGTTGTTCCAATCGGGTTGGATTCCATGGCAAGTCCAAATTGATTAAACTCCCCAGCCGTTGCAGGTTCAATCCTTCACTGGCGGCATCGGTTCCTAACAACAGCCGGATTTTATCTTGTGCAACCAGCCGCTTGATCTCTTCTCGCCCCATTGGGATCCATTGACCATGCTGGAATAGTCCGGAGGTTTGTGGTCCAGAATACAGTGCTATCGGTTCTTCGGGTAACTCGACGGTTAGTTGTTCCCCCAGCCATTGAATAGAATCGCGATATTGACTGAAGATAATGCACCCAAATTTTTCCAGCCATTTGTGTTGAATTAAAAATTCACGGACTTTCTCGTATTTGGGGTCTCGTTCGCGATTAGCGCTCAATGCCAGATGCAATTCCTCCAAAATTTTTCTCTCGCTCGAGGTAATTTGCTCAGCAAGCCGCGACGATACAATGGCGGGTGCATCTTCTTTTTCCTCTTCTTCCTCTTCTTCCTCAAAACTGTTCCCTAATATTCTCTCAACGGTACATTGCCCGGCATAGATGGAACTACCCAACCGACGCAATAAGAGCGTTTCTAAAAAGCCGCTTCCCTTTTTTCGCTCGCCAAATTGTTTGCAGAACTCTTCCGCCAGGTTATAAGCCCGGTGCAGGTACGCAGGAAGAGGGATGGCTTCATGAGGCGCTTCACCAAACAACTTGATTTCGATGCGAGGCATGTAAGGTTCATGGGTCTCTGGATCACGCTGGTTTTCAAGTTGTTCTCGTGTTCGGCGCACGATGTGACGGAGGAGAGGGTTGTGATTTTGAAGAAAGTTAGCAAAATTCTTTTGGATGCGATTTCTGTCTGGCTCACTCAAATGTTCCAGCATATCGCCTGGCACAACGGACTGATCAGCCGGGACATTTAGTTTACGCCGCAGGATTTCAAAATCACGGCCCTCACCAGCCGGGGGCAGGGGGTTTCGGTACCATTCCCACTGCTCATTTAGATCGGTTGGTGGCGATTTAGAACCTGTTATGAGAGGGAGTGCGTCTTTAGCCTGTCGCCATCGGCTGAATGCATTACCCAATACTTCATCCGCGCCTTGCGAAAGCACCTCAAGCAAGTCCCAAACCTCAATGGGATGCAGTTGAATGGGGGTAGCAGTCGCCAAGAGCAGGCTGCGGGTTCGCTCAGCGATTTTCTGCATGAAAGAAAATAAATTATTCGGCTCTGCTTTCTCATCGGGTCGGTGAGGATTGCGCCTGCGAGCGCGATGCGCTTCATCCAAAATGACGCACTCGTACTCCAGACGGAGTAAATAGTTGACGATTTCCGACTGGCGAGAAATTAAACCCGTGGAGACAATACCCACTCGGCGGGGACATTTCAAAATATCTTCTGGCCCATTCGATGGATAAACCAGTCCCGATTCATCCACCCACTGCTTGCCATTCCAAACTGCCGAAGGCATATCCAGCAAATCGCGCATTTCTGTTTGCCATTGCCAGAGCAACGTTTTGGGTGCCAGAATGAGTACTGGTTTTTCGCCAGTCAGAACCATCAACAGGGCTGCCGTAGCCAGCTGGATGGTCTTACCCAATCCAACCTGATCTGCCAGAATGTAACGCGCTTTGCCGTAAGGTCCGTGGTGGGCTTCATAAGCAAGTTTGATAAAGTATTTCTGGTGCGGCCATAGCCCGTTTGACTTTCGATAAAGGGGGGTTTCGACGATGACCGGAGCAGGCTCGCGCGTTCCTCTTTGCCATTCTGGAAGTTGATAGATAACACGGCGCTTTGAAAGCCTTTCGATATCCGTAACGATGGCGTCGGCAAGCGGGACTGCAAACGGGGAAGTCCACAGGGCATCAAATTCTTCCTGCATCCATGCCACGCCTTCGGGCGAGGAATCTTCCCACACCAGTTCGTAGTTCATTTCCCACGCCTGACGTGATTCGTTCGTACTACCTAAAAAAGAAATACGGCTGCCGTTTGCCAGCGTGATGATCCCGGCTTTTCCGTGGATCAAGCCAAAAGCATCATCCGGTAAGACGCGCACCTCCAGTTTGCCACTGCGCAGCAAGTTGTAAAGTCGTTCAAACCGTCCCCGCAGTCGTTCTCCCCCTGGCATATCTAGCAACTGTTCCGGTGCTGAGTTGCCCCACATGAGCCACAGGCTATCGCGAGCAGCACGCGCGGTGGCGACATCACGCTCATCCAGTTGCGAGTTGCACACCATGCGGATCTTTCCCTGTACGCTTTCCAACTCTTCCCCCACCACTTCAAGCAGGGAAGAGGTGAAGTAACCTGCAATGCGGTCATACGCCAGTGCGCCTCGCAGACGCTCGGCTAAAAAGGTGCGCCCCAGTTTCTGTCGGCGGGAGGAAAAGCGATGAATCAGAGATTCAGACATGGTCGTTTTGAATTCGAGCACGGAGGATCTCAGCCATTTCTGCCGCCTGGTGCCAGTGTTCCATACCGCTGATGCGCCGAAATCCCGCTAAGTATCCAAGCAGGTGCAGTAGCGACTCGCGCAGCGCCCAATAATCAGATAGTTCGCTCTTCAAATAGTTCAAGCCGCGCCCCGCATCATCGCTTTGTTCCATCTGGTAAATGGCAAACAGAACCTGCCGTAAAAGGGTTGCGCCAAAGCCCTGTTCCCCCAGTTGCCGTCTGCCCCATTCGCGGGGAGTTTTCAGGCGGGTGCGGTTTGCGGTGGTATCTGCCAGCAGGGAGGTGTACTCCGTCACGCCAAAACCGCGCGCCAGTTCTTGATACACCCCATTGCGGTATTCACCGTGGGATTCAACCTCTAGCCCTTTGAGGTAGAAGCGTTCCATGGGGTCGAGTTTTTTCCAGAACATTTCATCCAGTCCCTGTGGGATAAGGTAATCGCAGGCGATTTTGACGGCTTTGCGAATGAGGTTTTCCAACGGACTTTCTTCGCCAGGAGCACGCACCCGGTTGATCTCGCGCGCAGGATCAATATCTTCAATAGGCTGGGCGGTGAGGACGCGCAGGGCGGCGGCGTAAGCCGCCAGTTGATAGTCGGCATCGTTGAAATTGGGTTCGCTGGCGTCATCCAGCGCGTGCATGGCATCCAACTGACGCCTGACTTCGCGCTCGATGCGCGGCAGGAGTTCATCCAAAAAGAGCGGCTCGTTCTGTGTGCGCTTGCGGCACACCAGCAGTACCGTACCCTGTACGTAATTGCCTTCTTTTAAGCCGGAACTCGTTTCGGTGGCAATCGTCCATGCCGCAGTGACGCGCAGTCCAGCCGCCCACAGGATGAGGGAGAGATCTGCCCACACGGCGGCGTTCTGGTGGGTGAACATGACCACCTGCAAACCGTTGTCGGGCATGTGCTCGGTCAGGTTGCGGTAAGCCACCACCATGCTCTGGCGGAACGTGACCGGGTCGGTGCCGCGGATGGCGAGGGCGCGCTTGGAATCGGCGTACCAGTTGGGGAACAGGCGCGGCAGGTGTTTTTCGTACCAGGCGAGGAAGAATTCGCTCAATTCGTGGTAGTTGACCGCATCTGCGTATGGAGGATCAGTGATCCAATAGTCGTTTGATTGACGAATATTTCTTGCCTCTATTGGTTCAACATTCAATTCTCCTAGAAATTTATAAAAAGAGTTAAAAGTTTTTTGAATGGTTTCAAATAAAAAAACACCGCTTCGTGTTCCAAAAGAAAATTGTGTGTTAAGTGCTTGGTTTGCAAAAGTTTGCTCTGTTCCGCCTGGACCTTTTGATGCGTCAGAATTCCACATGCAAAGTTTGGAATTCCAATTGGTGATAATTCCCAATCTTAATAAAAGTTCAACGGATTGATTCTTGCTGGTTGATAGTGTCAATCCAGTTTCAATAATTAATCCATAAACCAGCAACTGCCGCGGGGTGAAGAGATGATGCCAGTGCGTCCAGCCGCGTGTGCGAATTGGTTCGTCTGTTTTATCTCCCGGCTCGATGCGGCGGCGCGGCAGGTAGCCTTTTTCCTGCCATTCGGCAAAGCGTTCGCGCAGTAATTCCAGCACCTTTTGCTCGCGGCGCAAATCGGCGTTGTTGGGAGCGCGGTAATGGCGGCGGGTTTGTTCTCTACCTTTTTCGTCCACGCAGGTTTCCACCCAGCGGATGCAGTACAGGCGTTCCTGAAAAACATCCTCCGGGCGCGGCACCAGGTCCTCGTTTTCCCATAAGCGCAGGTTGCGCCGGACCACCTCCATCGGGGTATCCACCCCGCAGTGTGGGCAGTGCAGGCGCGAATCTTTGACCGTGCCGGTGTTGGCGGCGCGCTTCAGGCGTTCGGGGGAGACGTTCTCGTGAATTTCAATTTTGAAGCCTTGCTGGCTTTCTTCTGCCACCAGTTCTGCCACCACGCGGTATTTTTCGGAAATCACCCACGAGGGCGCCAGCGGCACCTTCCAGCCGCATTCGGGGCAGCGGGCTTCGGTGCAGTACAGGTAAGCATCGGCGCGCCAGCCGTTTTCGTTGTGCTCAATGCCCCATTCGGTGATCTGGGCGTCCACCGCGCGGAATACTTCTTCCTGTGCCTGTCTCACCTGCTGGGCTACTTCTTCTCCCCCGCCTAAAATATTGAGCGCCGCCCAGGTGAGCAGAGTAGCCACCGGGTTGAGATCTGAGGCATACACATCGCAGCCCAGCCGGGCGGCTTCAAAAGGCACCGACCCGCCGCCGCAAAAAGCATCCCCCACACGTGGGCGGTGCCCGAAGCGGCGTTCGCCCAGTTCGGCAACCAACTCTGTTAAACTATGGGCGTGGGTGCCAAGGTGAGCGTTGATGTCTTTCCATGCTTTTTCTGAAGGTCCATCCACTTGCTCCGGGCGCAGGCAGTAGCGCAGTTTTTCCGAATAAGGCAGGTGCTGGAACACCAGCCTTTGCAGTTCCTCGCGCTCCTCGGCAGAAAGACGTTTGAGGCGGAGGTTGCCCGTCTCATCGAGTTCGGTAAAGTGGCGGCGAATCGATGGGGGCATTTTCTGCAGTTCAGCCAGCAGAACCTCGCCCGGGATGGGTTTGTCTTTGCGCCGCCCCAGACCTTCTTCATCCATGGTCATCAACTTAAGGAAGATTTCCATGTCTTTTTTGGGGTCCTGGCTGGCGGGCAGCAGTAAGCCGAGCACGACAGCGCGCACCAGCACCAGCGGTTTGCGTCCCCACCATTTACCCAAACTGGTCAGGGTCTGGCTGGCACCGGCTTTGCGCTCTTTGTAGGCTTCCGCCGAAAGTTTGGCAACCGGAAATTGCGTTTCGATAAAAGTCAGGTCTTCCATGGGGCTCCAGTCAGTTCTCGATCTTGCAGGAATGTCCATATTCCACATTGGCTAACTCGATACTTCCATCTTCTTTCAACCAGTAGGGAAGTCTCCAAATCAATCTATTCCATTCGTTTCGGACTCATCTTTTGAATCCTCAGAAAGAGGAGAAGAATACTCCGAAGGCGTTTCTAATAAATACCGTTGTTCAACTGCCTCCGCTCGAAGATAGAATTCGGGTACCTCCGTCTTTTCTATGGGGTTTTCAGTAAGGGCAAAACGAACCGCTTTGCGCCAGCCAAGGGAACGCCCTTGAATAGCCTGACCGCTGGCAGCCGCTGTTTGGGTGTAAAGCCACCAGCGTTCTTCGGGGTAAAGCCCTAACCAGTTAACGATCGCATTTTGGATCAGCGCAGGATCCGCTTCTTCGATTGCCCATGCCAGTAAAACCAACTCCTTGCCAAGATCCAGCCGCACCCAGTTTTCGCCAGTCAGCCACATTCCGCTGGGTTTCCCCTGTTGGCGCAAACGGCGGTTGAATTCTGCTCGGGTAACGCTGGCAATTGCATCCCATTTTGCCCGGGATAAAAGAACGCGAATTTCTCCGTCGGTTGTGGGGCTTAATGTTGCAGGGCTGGAACCTTTTTCCTCATCCCATGTCAAATGTTCGCTGATGGTAATCTGCTGATTCCCGCGCGGAATGAAGACCCGAAAGTGATGCTTGCTTTCAGCCGGGTCAAAGCCAAAGGAGCGCTTAAGGCGAGCCATTAACGCTTCGGACGCAGTGGGCATTATTGTTTTACCTCTCCGGGCTGTAATTCTGTTTTGATCTCAGCAACCCAGTCCTGCAAATTCTGCCCGCTGGGAAAATCAAGCCCTTCGGCTGTTAACGTAACTTGCCCTTCACTTTGTACGCGGCGCAAGACTTCCAGAACATCCCGAATTTGTTGGGGAGTCCACATTTTATTATCTGATGCATTCAACTCTACCCACTCCTGGGCTACGCCGAGTGTCATTATCGAAAGGGTTAATCCATAAAGACTACCTTGATGTTTTTCCAGTTTCTCTAAAAAGAGGTAGGTTTCTTGCGTGGTTGAGGTTTTGTGGTCACGGTTCAATCGAGCAGGTAACTTGGGGTCAATTTTGATCAATTCCTCGTTATCCCAATCCACAGGAATTTTCAACACCTCTGAGGTGATTCCGTCCCGTTCGGCATAAACCATGACAAGCGGGGTGCCTGCTGGAATGGCAAAGGGGGTTTGATAGAGAATACCAAACAACTTCGGATCGGATCCATCGTAGGTATAGCGAATATTTGCTTCCGGCGCAGACTGGAGTTCCAACATTTTCTGGTTGCCTTGTTGGTAAGTGCGATAACGTAGGGTGATTCGGTTATTCCATGTTACAACCGGTCCGGGTTTGTGCACATTCGTGGAGTCCACACAAAAGAAAGATAATCGAAGTTCTCGGGTAGTTATTTCGCTGCCTTCTAACTTATTGGAATTGCTGGAAGCAGTATTCCCTACTTCCCAATAGATTGCGTCTCCGTGTATCGGGGTAACCCGCAGGGTTACTTCGCCTGTTTTATTATCTCGGTGGATTTCTTTGATGCTCACACTGGTATCTGGCTGTGGGAAAGGACCTTTTTCTACATATCCATCCTGTTCTCGCCAGAGATCTTTATGAATGCAGTCGTTTTTCAGGTTATCCAATGCGGAGGGGATATGCCATTGCCAGCCCGGGTTAGTGGCTGCCCGCCGTTTGATTTCATTCCACGGCATGGATTGTTGGGTAAAAAGGCGTTGTTCGCACTTCTTACGAAAGGTTTCACTGGAAACATCTTCGGTAAATTTCATCTTATCAAGCAAAACCTTGCGAATTTGCTCCTCGCCATCGTATCGGTTAGAATCAAAATTCATCAGAAAGTCAGCACTCATTAAGCCTTCCCCAGTAGGATACCATAAGACGGTAAAGGTTTCCCGAACGGCTGAATGAAAATTCTGCAAGATACGATCAAGCAACCCCTTGGCTTGAACCATTTGAGGATCATTATCCGGAACTTGTTCGGCTTTAAGTTGTTCCTGAATATGTACGATAGCGCGCAGTCGTTTGCCATTTTCCAACAATTGAGCATAGGTGTCACGCGGACCAGTAAGAATTGCCAGGCGGTTTTTCCAGGTCGTTTGGTCGTAGAAATCTTTTATTTTCGGGTTTAGACCACCGCTCTGTGGACGGACAATCACCAGCGTTACTTCATCTTGAGTCAGTTCAATTTCATCCAGTGCGGGGAAGATAACCACTCTCTGGTAAACATCTTTCCGTTTGGGCTGAAACAACTCATTCAGGCGAGCCCGCAACTCCTTAATGGCTTGCTCCTCAAGATAGGTCTTCACTAACGTTTCGAGTTTGGCGTTTAAATTTTCAACATTGCGGAAATACAGTTTTCCATCTCTGGTGCTATGTAAATACCATGCGTAAGTAGCCAGTTTTTGCAGCACATCGTTCTTCAGACGTGCCAGGTCACGTCCCGGCTCGGTAAGATAGGCAACAATTTCAGGTATGGAGAGTCCAAGCACTGCATTTGGGATGTTGGAGAGAGACGCCATGAGAAGCAGTCGAGCAACATCAGTTGCATCATTTGTCTTTGAGTCGCGATCTATTTGCTCTGCAACAGCGTCTCCTTCTGCTGCAATGTCATGGGCAATTGCATTTTCCAGGTTAGGATTGATTTGAGAAATCTCCGTTCGAATTTGCTGGTCATTCAAGTCCACATCATGGGCGCTGATCAACAACTTGTGTTCTGCTTTGCCAGAATTCCATAAATTGGCGGCAACCATACGCATCAAACGGATTAACCCGCGAGTTTGTTGAAACCCGGGATTTTCCCGGAACCGAGCATACAAATCGCGGATTCCGGGATGGAACGGGTAGGAGTCCATTACCCGTGAAGCAAACTCCTCTGGGGTTTCGGATACAAGATCCATTTGCCGGGCTTTGCGCATTGATTCAAGATACAATTGAGCGACCTTATTGATTTCATTTTCCGGTGGCAATGTATTAAATAGACGTTTGCGCAAAATATGATAAAGTTCATCTGAGTTAAGGCGAACTGGCTCAAGCGACATAGCGCTACGTTTGGTTTCGTTTTCAAAATCCCTCAATACCTCAGCGATTTGGGCGCTACCGGATTCATAAGAGGCTTTCAGGTCGGTAATCACTAAAGCAACTTGTTCGCATCCCGGACGCCCAATAGCCACAAGCAGGTTAGAAAGAGCCGTTGCTGTAACTTGGGCTAAATCCGAGTTGCCTATCTGAATTGCGCGAGCATACTGGAAGTAAGGGGGAAGTTCATCTAAAAGGATCAGTAAGCGTTCACCAGTCAACAACTTCTCCCATGCTTTCTGACCGGGTGCCTGAAGGGGTGTGTAAAGGTCCTTGAAAATCTCTCCTTTACCCAGTTGGTGGGCTAATTCTCCCCAAATTCCAAAAGGCACATTGGTTTCACGTCCACTGAAGGCAACAACTTTTACCTCACCTAAATTAGGGTCGGGAGAATAGAAGGGGCTCATTACTTTATTGCGAAATTCAGGGTGTTTTGCCAGCAAACCAAGCGCAATCAGGTTATGTGTTTTACCGCCGCCCATGGCTTGTTTGAGGAGGAAAACCCCTTGATCAGATTTACCCTCCAATCGTCGGAAAGCATACTCCAGTAACAATCTCATGCCTTCAGTGAGATAGTTCTCCTCGAAGAATTCGGCAGGGTCAATTCGTCCTGCAATCAGGTCGCTTAAGTCAAGAACAGTATCCCTTTTTTGAGGATCAAAAATGATCGAGCGAGGCGTGCATAAGGACTTCAGAGCCAAAGATGATAACGAATTCATGTTCACGAACCTCCAGATAGAAATCAAACCGTTTGTTGATAGGATTGTCGAATGAGGTCAAAAACTGGTTCCAGTTGGGCGTCATTCTCCAAATTAATTTCAACGTCTCCAGTGCCCCAATGTCCTACCTTTGTCACATCACGGGCAAGGTGAAGTGGATCATTTAAAACATCTGGGGCGATGTCCAACCAAATTTTTATTTTTTCATTCTGAATCCACACTTCACAAAAGTTCTTACCGTGTTTGTAAACTACATAGTGTTTTACTGCTTTTTCATTAATATCCTCTCCAAGTGAGAAAATGCGCTCCTGTAATTGTTTGAAGAGATCAATTATTTCTGGCGATTTGCCCTGTAAATGATTTTCGACAGAATATTCGATCATGTTTCTTGTTCCGCCAGAACTCTGATCTTGGTTGTTTGGTTTTCCTTCTGGAGCAGTGGATCGAGACTTCGTTGGAGATACACTATTCATTGGTTCCATATAAAGCAGGTCTTCACCATACAAACGGTAAATCCATAACTCGATATTGGATCCGATCCGATTCACGGCATATTTATCGTATTCACTGAAATTTTCGGCGATCAATATCAGGCGTGGATTGCTCCAGTCAATTTGGCAATCCTTTCCTAGGGCTCTTTGTACTTGAACTGTAAAATCCCCCTTGTGATCGAGTAGCCAATCTAGATAAAAAAGTCCCTGGTTAATCACGTTTTCGTTGCTTGTTTTTTTATATTCGATGATCACAGGTGTTCCATCTTGATCTAAGCCTAAAGTATCTATCCGACCGCGCTGACGGTCTCCAGTGGGAAATTCACTGGCTACAAATCGGATTCCCAATAAAGTATTTAGATTCTTTTCAATCAATCGCTGTAAAGAGCGTTCCCGCGAAAAAGCCTGTGTTTTGATTTGTTCAACCTTTTGATCCCCACAAATTCGGAATAATGGCATTTGAATCTCCTCCCTATTGCGATTACGGAAATCAACTCCGCCCGCGGCATTTTTATTTGCGCGGGCGGCAAAAGTTTGCTATGCTCATTTTGCCGCAACGCGCCGCTACCGCGTTGCCACTCCAGCCTCGCCGATGCCCGCGGCGGGGCTGGATTTATTAAGGGGGTAATTTTTACACGTATAAGTATAGCAAAAATTACCCTCGAGACAATCTTTTAGAGTGGCAAAATTAACCAGTATCGATTTACAACGGAGGTTTTACCATGAAACTACAAGTAGTCATTGATCAATTTCTTCAGGAACGCCTTGCCTCAAGGTATTCTCCCCTCACAATCCGTGATTACAAAGTCACCTTCAAGAAACTGCAAGAGTTTATGGGGGAAGTTGAATTTGAAGAGATTACCCGCGATCGGCTCCTTTCTTTTATGGCATCTCAAACCCAAATATCGGCGAAGACCTTACGCAACCATCATGCAGATCTTTCGGCTCTCTTCCAGTGGGCTTTGAAAGAGGGTTTATGTAATGAAAATCCCATGAAAACCATTCAAGCCCCAAAACCCGAGAAAAAAGTTGTGGTTCCGTTTACAAGAAATGAAATTCAAGCCATCCTTGAGGCTGCCGGGCAATCGCTGTATCCATTGAGGGATCGGGCAATCATTTTGTTGCTTCTGGATACCGGCATTCGGGCATCTGAGTTGACCGAGATGAAAATCAAAGATTTGAACCGCCGGACTTCTCACATTGTCGTTTTTGGAAAAGGGCGAAAGGAACGGTACATTCCTATCTCTGAAGGAACTTTTGAAAAAATTGAGGAGTATCTCTCTACCCGAAAAGATACCCGCCCAAACGCCCCATTGTTTGCTTTGAAGTGTGAGAAGAAAATCGATCGGGTTAAACTCCGGAGAATATTGGCAGAACTGGGAAACAAGGCAGGGGTAAATCGCGTATATCCTCATCGATTCAGGCACACATTTGCAATTCAATTTCTCAGAAACGGGGGGAACATCTATACCTTACAGCATATTCTGGGGCATACGACACTGGACATGGTCAAACGTTATCTGGCTATTGCCCAGGTGGACATGGATAGAGATCATGAATTGGCGTCTCCTGTAAGGTGCTGGAACCTTGTCTAACAGCGCATTTTTTTTCGTAAAGGGCAGTCTGCTGATGTGACTGCCCTTTTTTGCCCAGGAAGGTTCGGGTCCGTGAGGTCGGCGGTTCAAATCCGCCCGCCCCGACAGGTTAGAGGATGAACCCGACATCCTCTTTTTTATTTTGTCGGCAGTTCTCCCATCGAGGGATGATAAAATCCGCCCGCCTGGTTTTAAAAGCAGACAACCTGTTTCAGCCTATTTGCTTAAACCCAAAGACCAGATTAGTTTGATGATACCTTGGGCGTAATCCGGCAGGCTGCCCACAAGGAGTAATATGAAAATATCAGGATTGCCGGTAGGCAGATAAGCTAAGGAGGTGATCAAGTTAAAGCGATAGTCGTAAAATCTTGCAATTTGTGACAGGACTACAACAAGGATGGCGGTGGGGATCAGGAAACTAATGGCAATATCCTGAATGATTTTTCTGCGAGGAGCGGTTTTCATTCTTACCCGCCAGCCGCGTAAGGCAAGAAAATTGTGGGTATGCAGGATTAACAGGCCAAGGACAAAGATGCCGATACCCCACCCAATCCAGCGTACCGACCAGCCGCTGGCAGCTTTCCCAACGGAATTTTCCAAAATCAGGTTTTCGAGACCATTTCGCAACTGTGCCATAGAAATGCAGTGATCAATCAGACTGACGATGTAGACCAGTAGCATAAAAGCAAGATCACGCTGGGGGTAGATGTTCACATCCGTGCGGAAGGTTCGGTTAGCTCCACCGTGGGAAATGCGTTTAGTGCTTGCGGCCCGATCAATCCACCAACCCATGCCGTAATTAGCCTGCCCGGGGGTGAACATTAGCTGGGTGTTAAGTTTTCCGACACCGGGCAAAGTTTGATTTTTTACCGCAATGGCATAATTTGCCATATCCTCGGCGGTTGATACAATAAACCCCGCTCCGATTTCATAACGCGGGATTGATTCTCGCCACGGTACCGGGAAACCAAAAACGCGCGTATATCCTGTGGCAAGATCGGCTGCTGAATAGGGGTCGGCTGTAGAACGGCTCATTTGTAAAGGCTGAAAAAGATGTATATTCAGATAATCGGCATAATTCATTCCGCTCACAGCTTCGATGACCAGCGAGAGGATATCATATCCATAGTTGAAATATTGAAATGTTTTACCAACCGGAGCAGTCAGGCTCACATCGCGAAGGGCGCGTACCATTTCTTCTGTGGGGGTGTCCGCAGGGAAGACTCGACTAATGCCTGCCTCAGATAATCCACTGGTATGGTGTAATAAATGATTGATGGTGATCTGGCTGGAGGCAACTTCATCAGAAATGCGAAACCAGGGAAGATATCTTTGCACTGGAGCGTTGAATTCTAGCTTTCCTTGTTCCACCAGTTGAGCAATGGCGAGCGCAGTAAAAGATTTGCTTTGCGAGCCAATTAACATCTGCGTCGAGGTAGTCATTGGACGGTTGCCCTCTATGCCGTATCCTTTGGAGTAGAGAATCTGATCGCCGGAAACAATCGTCAAAGCAACGCCCGGCAAGCCATGTTTATCCATCTGCTCAAGAATAAAAGCA
Source organism: Bellilinea sp. (assembly GCF_034432615.1). Classification (GTDB taxonomy): domain Bacteria; phylum Chloroflexota; class Anaerolineae; order Anaerolineales; family Anaerolineaceae; genus Bellilinea. Next base: position 24,174 of record NZ_DAOUBL010000146.1, read on the forward strand.
TCAATTGCCTCAAAATCGAGGGTCTGGTTGTCAGCCTGGACAAGAGTGGGGTTTATGAACATTGGGAACAGTAACAGGAAAAAAGCAATAATCCCAAAGATTTTTTTTATCATCATATGCTCCGGAAGTGCTTATTGAATTACCTTAAACTCTCCCTTTTAAATTTAAGTACCCTTATTTGCATGTTAATCAATCAACCTTTCAAGGCAATTCGGTTGTAAATTCTTTTTGATCAGAGGCACATATGAATTGAATGGCATTCTTTCCGGAAGCGGCTGCCAGCGGTACACTGCCACCCGGTTCAACCCATTGACCTGCCATCAAAAAATTTTTCAAACCGGGAAGTGATTTGGATACTCCCTTGATCAAGATCGGCATGGTTTCTTTGGTTAAAAGCCATCCACAGGTTGACCCCTTCCAGTTTCCGGTGTACCGTTCGTAACTCAGCGGGGTGGCTTCGTCAACTACTTCAACTTGTTGATTGATACCGGGATACCAATTTTCCAGATATTCGCGGATAATGTCCGATACCTGACGCTGTTCCTCATCATAGGGCCGGCGTCCGTAGATGCGTTGCCAGTAAGTGTAATTGGTGCGAATGATTAACTCCACCACTGACTTGCCCTGCGGGGCAAGTGAGGGGTCAAAGCAGTAGTGTTTGACGCCAATCTCATTCCGCGATTCACCAGTAACCAATACCGGTTCTTCCAGCAAGTGCGTGATCCAATGTGGTTCGACTGATAAATCACAATTTACACCCAAAGAAATTTGTAACATGCTGTGCATGGGCAGGTGACCGTCGTACATTTTTTGAATCTGGCGGTTGAGATATTTCCCTTCTAACATGTCGAAAATCGTGCCCCGCCCATCGCAGGCTGATATGACCCAATCACCGGAGTAAATTTTGTCATTATATAATCGGACACCGATGGCGGTATCTTCTTTAACCAGTATTTTTTCAACCTGGGCGTTGTAATAAATTTCGCCACCCAATTCAAGAAAACGCTTCTCAATTGCCCGGGCAAATTCTAACGAACCGCCAGCCGGAAAGCCCGCATTTCCAGTGTACATGTAGGCCAGCAGACACATTCCCATCATCACCGGTGCTTCTTCCCATGAAAACATGTGGGCAATGGCACGCTTCAAAAATGGATGCTTAAATCTGGAGGCAAATTCGCCGCTAGACAATTGCCCCCAGCGAGCCATGGGGATCAGGAAAGGGGTCATTTTGCGCCCGAACTCAGCCCAATCGGTTGCTGTCATCAGAGATCGGGGTTTCTGGTACATGGCTTCCATGTCAAATTGGGTGAATTGATTGACCCCTTCACAAAATTGGTGGACCAGATCTTGATCGGCAGGAGAGATTGCAGTCAAATGCTCGGCTAATTTTTTGGGGTCGGTATAGATGATCAGCGTATGCTCTCCATCGGTGATCCGCTGATATTCTTGATGATTAATAATTGGGCGATTCTGGAGAGCGCCCAGATCTTGCCACATTTGGTTAAAAGGTTGACCTTCGCCTGTACCGAAAAGGTAATGGATGCAGCCATCAAAGGTATAGCCTTTTCTCTCCCAGGCTGTGCATAACCCACCCGGCAGACCATGCATTTCGAAAATGGTGGCTCGATAGCCATTCAGTTGGGCATAGCAGCCTGCAGCAAGACCGGCAATGCCACCCCCAATAATCAAGATTTTCTTTTCAGTCACACCAAAACTCCGTGAAAACTATCCAAAACACCGATAGGGAGAATATATCACGTTTAGAAGATTTTCTAAGAAAATGCTATTCTTTGTGGTGAAATTCACCTTTTTACCAGGGGCGGTAAACAAAAAATGGGCGTAAAGTCGCCCTCAAAAAACATGTCAAGAAAAAATTTAAATTTGGGGTGGTTTTTGATAACGGTAAGGAATTACAAAAATACCAAACAGCGGTTCACCGGTGGATTGGATGAAGAGCGGCGCGGCCGCATTTTTACCCATGAAAAATCGGATGAACGGATTCAGGTGCGGGTGATTGGGATCATAAAGGTAAATTGAGATTTGTTCGAGCGCAGAGTCAATTTCATACCCAACGGCAAGCACCTGATGATTTTGGGTGGGGCTTTGAACGCCGCGCACGCGTACCAAACCCAATACGGCCGGTTCGCCTTTTTGAAGCAGACGGCGCAGTTTGGGGATTTCATATCGCTTGACGCGGGTTGCGGTTTGTTTTTCGTCAATGATCATCCATTCCATGAACTTAAGAACGGTAAAAACTTTCAGACTATCTAGCTGGCGATCACAAAGAAACCCAAACAACTTTGGGTTAATTTCTTGCGGTGTTTGGAATGGGGGAGGTGTCTGGTTGGCATGAAAGTAATCCAGTGCAGCAAAACACATGCCGCCGCACAACCCAAAAGTAATTTCGTTAAGGTTGATCCTTCCGGCATAGGGCAGATTCATAAATACGGGGAATTGAAGTTGAAAGGAATTAACGAAACGGAAGCGATGCTGGAACGCAAAAGAACTTAAGATTTTTTCCATTTTTTTACGCTCAGATTTAACCCGAAATTCTATTTCTGCCTGAAAAGTGGAGATTTTTCTTCTATTTTAGAAAATTTTACTGTCGAAGTAAAGAATAGAAGTACAATTTTGTTGAGTAATCACTTATTTTTTCCAAGAGGGTGAAAATAAAAATCATCCTTTATTGTAAGGATTGTAAGGTAGTAAAATCAATAATAAAAATTGTATTTGTCAAATTTACCAGCCAATGGAGGAAATCATGAGGCGCGCTCAGTATCTGGGAACAGTTTTGTTGATTTTAAGCCTGTTAGTGGCTTGTGCACCGGCCAGTCAGCCGACAACTGCACCGACTAATCCACCGGTGGAGTTACCCACATCTGCCCCACAGGCCACACCAACGCAACAGGTGGATGTGCTCAACCTGTTGCGCAGCGCCACGGTGCAAATTGAGGCGCAGGGCAGTTTTGTCGATCCGGAACTGGGTAGCCTTTACAATGTGGCTGGGCGCGGAACCGGTTTTATCATTGACCCCTCCGGTATTGCAGTTACCAACAACCATGTGGTGACCGGGGCTGCGTTGCTAAAGGTGTTTTTAGCGGGGGAAACCCGTCCACGCAATGCGAAAATACTGGGGGTTTCAGAATGCTGGGATCTGGCAGTCATTGACATTGAAGGGGATGATTTTCCGTTTCTAACCTTCTATGAAGGTGAAATTACCCCCGGTTTGGAAGTCTATGCGGCCGGTTTCCCGCTGGGTGACCCGGAATACACGCTCACCAAAGGGATTGTCTCCAAAGCCAATGCAGATGGCGAGTCGTTTTGGGCGTCCGTGCCGGCGGTGATCGAGCATGATGCGCGTATCCGCGGCGGGAATTCCGGCGGCCCGTTGGTGAATATGCAGGGTCAGGTGGTGGGGGTCAATTATGCTGGCAACGACCGCTTCGATCAGAATTTCGCTATCCGCGGGAAAGATGCCCGGAGAGTCATCGAAATATTGCGCTCCGGTCAGGACTATGAGTCGATTGGCATCAACGGTCAGGCAGTAGTTTCCGAAGATGGCAGCCTGTCAGGCATTTGGGTCGCTTCCGTTAAGTCGGGTTCTCCAGCAGGTAAGGCAGGTTTGCAAGGCGGTGACATTATCACCCTTATGGAAGGTCTGGTGCTGGCAACCGACGGTCAGATGACGGATTATTGCAATATCTTACGTACCCGTAACGCATCGGATGTTCTGGCAATTGAGGTGCTGCGTTTTTCCACCCAAGAAGTGCTGGCAGGCGAATTGAATGGCAAGCCATTGGAAACAAAATTTTCCTTTGCTCAGGAACTGAGTGAGGATGTTTCCGGTGGCAGTGGTCAGGCCTACGGTGATTATGTACAGGTACAGGATGATTATGGGGCGATTCAAATTGCGATACCTTCCACCTGGACACAGGTGGACGGCTCACCATGGGTTTCTGATGGTGAAATTATCGGTGCAGCAATTACTGCTGCAGCCAATTTAGACCGTTTCAACAACGCTTTTGATGAGCCGGGCGTGTTCTTTGGGGTGTCCGACGAGGTGGCTAAACTGGCCGGTTACATCCAGTTGCTGGATTATTACAAATCCGTTTTTCAGTCATCCTGCAAGTGGCAATTCCGGGAAAAGTATGAAGATAATGCGTTTGAGGGTTCTTATGATGTTTACAAGAACTGTGATAACGCAGGCAACCTGTTTGTGGTGCTGACGGCGCGCCCCAAGGTCAACAAAACCTCTTTGCTGGTGTCAATTTTATTCAATGCCATGACCGATGCAGATCTTGAAGTCTTTGATCAAATACTGGCAACTTTTGATGTGGTTGGTACTTTGCCATAGAGTTGACCAAAATTTTTATGAAAGGGGCTGATATGGGTTTCAGCCCCTTTTTTATTGGTAAAATCGGGAATACTTAATCGTTGAGAATGAATGAAAGGAGTATCCCATGAATCGAAAATCCTGGATGATCCTGTTGGGTGGTGTGATCTTCATGCTGGTTTCGCTTGCCTGCAATTTGAGTTTGCAGGATGGTAAATTAAGCATTCCCATTACTTTGAAAGAAGAACGCATCAAACAGATCATCGGTGCGGCTCAGTCAGCTGCGGCATCACAAGGTGAAAAGTTGCCGCTCATCGAAGTGGACGACATTGAGTTCATCGAACCGGATAAAATTATTGCCAAAGGTCAATATCAGACCCTGGGAGGTACTCGCATCAATGGTCAGGTTGAACTTAAATTTTCGGTGGTGGACGAACAACCCAAGGTGGAGGTAACCGCCATCAATATTCCCGGTGTGGATCTGGCCAGTGATGCCATCAAGAAAGTCAACGACGCTCTATCCCAAATCATTAAGGATCAGGTACGCGAGTCAGGCGAGGGAGCGGTCATAAAATCGATGACCGTTGAAGCGGATGCTTTGAAAATTGTGGTGGAAGTTGCCGTCCGCCGCTAGGTGAGGCGGCCTCAAATTACGCTGATGCGGTTGCGTCCGCTTTCTTTAGCCTGATAGAGCGCTTTATCGGCGGCGTTGCTGATGGCAACAGCGGTTTTGTATTCGGGAAAGGATGCTATCCCGCAGCTGAAGGTGACTGAAAAAAAGCCATCCGAGCTGAGGTGGTGGATATGAGAAAAACTTTCGCGCAGTTTGTCCATGACCGAGGCGGCTTCGGCAGCGGTGGTATTGGGAAAAATAATGGAAAATTCCTCACCGCCATAGCGGCCAATCAGATCCGTGCGGCGCAAACGTTGTTTAAGCATGCGCGCCAGGCTCTTAAGCACCCGATCACCGGCTGAGTGACCGTAACGATCATTGACATTTTTGAAGTGGTCGAGATCAATCATGGCAAAGGAAAGCGGTTGTTTGTCTCTTTCGGAGCGCAATAACTCTTTAACCAGTCTTTCCTTGATGGTGGAGTGGTTGAGCAAATTGGTCAGGCCATCGTAAATCATTAAGGAACGCAGCTTGCGATAGCGTTCAATGCGCGAAGTGACCGAAGCGATCAGGTGTTCAGGTTTAACAGGTTTGATCAGGAAGTCATCAGCGCCCATCATCAGGGCTGCCAGCTGACGCTCGCGGTCAGTTTCGGCAGAAAGAAAGACAATGGGTACGGAGACAAAATTTTCCATCTGGCGAATCATGCGCGCCAGTTCGATGCCGTTACATTCAGGAAGATACATATCCAGCAGGATTAGATCGGGGTTAAATTCGATCATCGGTTGAATCATCTGGCGTGGGTCGGTGACAATGCGGGTCTGCATGCCCACTTTTTCCAGATGCATGGCGTAAAAGCTTGCCTGTGAAAGGACATCATCAATAATCAGGATCCGGTTTGGAACACTGGGTGTGGGATTGGCAAATTCATCCAGCGAGCCAATTAAGGAGCTGATATCTACCGGATGAATAAAGAAGGCTGAGCCCCCTGCGCGGACTGCTCTCAGCCGTAAATCGAAGTTATCCTCTGTGCTGATGATCACCAGCGGTAAATGATTGGACTGTTTTTTGAGTTTGAGCGCAAGTTCCTCATAATCTTCAAAGGTGAGTTTTTTCCCATCTACAAATACGAGGATGGCATTGGGTAAGGACCAGCGCAAGGCAGAAACCAGATCATCGGCTTTGGTAAACGGATTGACCTGATAACCAAAGGCGTTAATTTGTTCGGTGAGTTCAAGAGCCTCTTTTGAATCCCGAATAAGAAGGTAGATGCGATAATTCAGTTTTGGTTTATACACCGATGAAACCATGAAAGAATCATCGGACATGAGATAATTGCTCATAGGGTTTGTTGTATTGCGATTGCTTTCAAATGTAACGCTCCCCAATCTCAGCAGGGTATATTTCGATTATATCTGATTCTTGATTAAAAAGAACATTCTTTATCAGCAATACCAAGATTGCAAAATCCCGGGCGGTTTTGAATTTTGTGCAGGTGGATCAAGTGCTGTTCAATAAAAGAAAAATAAAAGTATAATAGGTGCAAACCTGCCCATGGAATTGTCAGGCAAAAGGACGGATTGAGAAAAATGCCCGCCTGTATCCCTTGAGCCAAACCTGTCAAAAACAACCACAAATCATTCTCCAAAGGAGTTCACAACAAGAAATATGGCAAAGGATAAAAAAGTTCGCGTAGCAATTGTTGGAGTGGGAAATTGTGCTTCTTCGCTGGTGCAGGGAGTGCATTT
>NZ_DAOUBL010000147.1:0-36714 GCF_034432615.1 Bellilinea sp.
AGGGTTTCGGGGATAAACTGCCCGCCGTATCTACCAAAGCGGCCGGGGCGGTTTGCAACAGGTTCAAAAACAGCGGTTTCCATGAAAATTCTCCTCTGGATTGGTTTGAAGATCGGCAGAGGCGCTGCGCGCAGCGTGGACAAAAGCGCGCAGGCGCGCGGCATCTTTGCGCCCGGGTGCCGTTTCCACCCCGGAGGCAACATCCACACCCCAGGGCTGAACAAGGGCAATGGCTTTTGCGACGTTTTCGGGGGTCAGCCCGCCGGCCAGCAGAATCGGCCAGCGGCGCGCCAGGTCGGCAGCCAGGTCAAGGTTTGCCGGCTGCCCGCTGCCGCCGTACAGGCCCGGCCGAAAGGCATCCACCAGATAGGCCGGCGGGGAGGAGCGCGGCGGGTAGGTTTGCTGCGCCTGTTCCAAATCCGCCCGGCCGGCCGGGCGCAGGGCTTTGAAAGCCAGCCCGTCCAGCTGCGCCAGGTCGCAGGCCGGTTCGTCGCCGGATAACTGTGCCAGGTCAAGAGAACAGGCGCTCATCAGGCGGCGGACTTCTTCGGGAGGCAGATTGACAAACACACCCACACACACCACTCCGCTGCCGCGCAGGGCTTCCACAATCGCAGCGCAGCGCTGGGGATCAATGAAGCGCGGGCTTTGTGGAAAGAAGTTGAAACCCAGCATGTCCGCCCCGGCTTCAACGGCATGGAGCGCATCCTCCAGCGTGGTGATTCCGCAGATTTTCACTTTCATGCCGGCCTCCCCAGCAGTTCGCGCAGCTTTGCGCCGGGATCGGGGCTGGTGACCAGCGCTTGGCCGACCAGCAGGGCATCAAAACCGGCTTGCGCCAGCAGCCGCGCGTCTTCAGCGGTGTGAATGCCACTTTCCGCCACTCGCACCATATCCGCCGGAAGGTGTTGAATGAGATTCAAGGAGGTTTGCAGGTTGACTTCAAAGCTGCGCAGATCACGGTTGTTGACACCAATCACCTGCGGCCGGCAGTTGAGGGCGGCTTCCAGTTCCGGCAGGGAGTGAACCTCAATCAGCGCGTCCATGCCGGTCTGACAGGTGAAATCGTAGAGGCGCATCAAATCGGCTGGCGTGAGGCAGGCGGCAATCAGCAGCACAGCAGACGCACCGGCAGCCCGCGCCTCCAGAATCTGGTACGGCGAAAGGATGAAATCCTTGCACAACACCGGCGGAGAATCGGGCAAGGCGGCCACGCTGTGCAGGTCGGCAAGACTGCCGGAAAAGAACCTGCTGTCGGTCAACACACTGATGGTTGCTGCACCGTTCTGCCGGTAGATCTCCGCCAGGTGAAGGACATCCAGCTGCGCCGCCAGCGCTCCGCGCGAGGGAGAAGCGCGTTTGATTTCGGCAATCAGGCGGACGGGACTGCCCGGCGGGCGGCGCAAAGCTGCCGCAAATGAAGGCGGGGGTGGGGCAGCCAGCGCGGCAGTTTCCAGCTCCTCCATCGGCCGCAGCCGCTGCCGGCGGCCGATTTCCGCCCACTTATGGGCAATGATTTCTTCAAGGCGGTTCATGCCGCCACCTCTTGACTGAAGGAGATGAGCGCTTCCAGCCGTTCGAGGGCCGCACCGCTGGAAAGCGATTGTTCGGCTTCTTGCAGGGCGCCGCGCAGGTCGCCGCTCTGCGCAGCAATGGCGGCGGCGCTGTTCAGCAGCACCACATCGCGGCGCGGGCTGTCATCGCGGTTTTCGAGAATGGCGCGCAGAATGGCGGCGTTCTCCTGCGGCTGACCGCCGCGCAGGTCTTCGGGAGCAGCGCGGCGCAGCCCCAAATCGGCGGCATCCAGTTCGTAGGTGTCCACCCGGCCGCCGACCATCAGACTGACAAGGTTCGGGCCGCCGGTGGAAAGTTCATCCAGCCCGCCGTAACCGTGGACGACCATCGCGCCGGCCGCGCCCAGTTCCATCAGCACCTGCGCCAGGGTGGAAACCAGGGCAGCGTCATAAACGCCGAGCAGCTGATAGGCAGCCCCGGCCGGATTGGTAAGCGGGCCGAGCAGGTTGAACAGGGTGCGTTGACCCAGCTCGCGGCGCGGGCTGACGGCATGTTTCATCGCCGGGTGAAAGTTTGGCGCAAACAGAAAGCCGATGCCCTCCGCTTCGATGCACTGCGCCACCTGCTGAGGCGAAAGGTCAATGCGCACCCCCAATGCTTCCAGCACATCGGCGCTGCCGCAGCGCGAAGAGGCGGCGCGGTTGCCGTGTTTGGCAACCCGCCGTCCGCTGCCGGCGATGACAAAGGCAGCCGCGGTGGAGATGTTGAAGGTGTGGGCGCCGTCGCCGCCGGTGCCGGCGGTATCCACCAGCGGCGCGCCGGGAACGTTCACGCGGCGGGCATGAGCGCGCATGGCGCGGGCGCTGCCCAGAATTTCCTCCGACGTTTCGCCTTTCATGCGCAAAGCCACCAGATAACCGGCAATTTGCGCCGGTGTGGCTTCCCCGTTCATGATGATGTGCATGGCCTGTTCGGCTTCCGCGGCGGTCAAGTGTTGATAATTCATCACTTTGGCAAGATACGGCTTGAGCATGATCTTCCTCCAAACAGAAACATTAAGAATAAACCGGCTGGTTGACGGTTAATTTCAAAAAATTGTCCAGAATTTGCCTTCCAGCCAGGGTGAGGATGGATTCGGGATGAAACTGCACGCCGAAAATGGGCAGCGAACGATGGCGGAGCGCCATCAATTCACCGGCTTCGCTGAAGGCGGTCGGTATCAACGCTTCGGGCAGCGGCTCGGCAACCATCAGGGAGTGGTAGCGGGTGGCTTCAAACGGGTTGGGCAGGCCGGCAAAAAGGTCTTCACCGTTGTGGAAAATCTGCGAGGTTTTACCGTGCATCAGCCGCGGCGCGCGAACCACCTGGCCGCCAAACACCGCACCAATGCACTGATGCCCCAAACACACCCCCAAAATGGGAATGACACCCCCCAGCCGGCGGATCACTTCCAATGAGATGCCGGCATCCTGCGGCCCGCCCGGCCCGGGCGAAATGACAATCCGCTGCGGGTGCAGGTCGAGGACATCCGCCAGACTGACCTGATCGCTGCGCACCACCTGTACCTGCTCGCCCAGCTCGCCGAAGAGTTGAGCGAGATTGTAGGTGAAGGAATCGTAATTATCGAGAATGAGCAACATCATCGGTCTCCTTTCGTTCGGCAATTTCAACGGCTTGCGCCAGGGCGCGCGCCTTGTTGAGTGTTTCCTCGTACTCCCGTTCGGGTTGAGAATCGGCTACGATCCCCGCACCGGCTTGCAGGGCAATCTGCTCGCCTTGCATGACCAGCGTGCGGATGGCAATGCAGGTATCCATGCTGCCGTCATAGGCAAAGTAACCCACCGCCCCGGCATAAACGCCGCGCGGGTGGGCTTCCAGTTCGGCAATGATTTGCATGGCGCGCACTTTGGGAGCCCCGCTGACCGTACCGGCCGGAAAGGTGGCGCGCATGAGTTCAAAGGCATTCGCCGCCGGGCGCAGGCGGCCTTCCACCTGCGAGACAATGTGCATCACATGCGAGTAGCGTTCAATGGTCATCTGCTCGCGCACCCGCACACTGCCGAACTCGCACACCCGTCCCAGATCGTTGCGCGCCAGATCAACCAGCATGATGTGTTCGGCGCGTTCTTTTTCGTCAGCCAGCAAATCCTGTTCCAGTTCCATATCCTGCTGCGGGGTGGCTCCGCGCGGGCGCGTACCGGCAATGGGACGCAGCGTGGCGGTAGCACCGCTCAGGCGCACATGCATTTCAGGCGAAGCGCCGATCAGCCGCAGCGGCTGCCCACCCGCGGCATCGCCAAAGTCGAAGTAAAACATATACGGCGAGGGGTTGAGACGGCGTAAAGCGCGGTAAATTTCAAACGGCCGTGCCGGCGTGGAACGGGTAAAGCGCTGCGAAAGTACCACCTGAAAAATCTCACCGGCGCGGATGGCTTCCTGCGCCTGTATCACCGCACTTAAAAAGGCATCCCGCGGCATGGAAAGCCATTCGGAAGGGAGAATGCCGGCAGCCGAAGCGGACGGCGGGACAGGCATGGGCTGGTTGATCCGGCTGTGGAGTTCATTCAGGCGGCGCAGGGCCTCGCGCTGGCGGTGCGGTTCGGGCAGCGAAAGGTCGGGGTGGACGATGAGCATCACCTTGCCGAAGGCATGGTCAAATGCAACCAGGCTGTCGGCCTCCAAAAACACGCCGTCGGGCATTTGGTTTTGAAGCGGGAGGCGGCTGACCCCCGGTTCGAACCAGCGCACCATCTCGTAGCCCAAATAACCAACCAGACCGCCGCTGAAGCGCGGCATTCCCGGGGCTGCCGGACGCTGAAGGGCGCGAAATTCCTCCTCCAGACATTGAAAAGGGTTGCCGGCGCGGCTGCGCTGACGGCCGTCCGCCTCACGGACGATCAGCCGATCCCCCTGCAAAAGAAAGACACGGCGCGGGCGCACCCCAATGAACGAATAACGGGCAACCTGCTCGCCGCCGGTAACCGATTCGAGCAGGAAGGAAGGGCTGCCATCCGCCAGTTTAAGATAGATGGAAACCGGCGTTTCCAGGTCGGCCGACAGGGTACGCACCAGCGGCGCAGAAGGATGCTGGTCCACCTGGGGGGCCGGGTTGAGCGGGCGGTTGTTCAACATGCGATCATCACCTCCAATCTACATTAATCCAAAAAACCTCTCCGTCCATTGGGACGAGAGAGGTTTCTCGCGGTGCCACCCAATTTAGGCTGGTGATGGGATTTTAACGAAAAACCCCGTAGTGAACACGACGGGGAAAGAAGCCAGCCTCACTCGTGGGGTACGCGGTTGCATGAACCGGTGATACCCTTTGCCCTGATAACGGTGGCAGCTCCGGCGCGGGATACTCGGCGTAACAGCCTTTGACCCTGCGGCTCCGGGAACCATTCCGCCTTACGGGACGGGCAGGGCTTTCACCTGACCCCTGCTCTCTGTGCCGCCGCGGCTAAAGCGTACTTTTTCCCTTCACAGCCGTTCTGGTATGAATGATTGGACATTTTATATCAAAATTGAAAGCGAAAGTCAAGAGGGATTTTTATTGAAATGCGAAGTAATTAATTAACATTTGCTACTGTCATTTGATATTATGTTATAATATTTCAAGCAAAAAGACTTGGAGGAAGTGCGTGATGCAATCTATACCTGAGATGATTGCCCAGATAGGCCGTAGAATGTTTGAACGGCGCTTGACCGATATGTCCGGTGGAAATATTAGTGCTCGCGAAGGAAACACCCTCTACATCACCCCAAAATATAGTGGCAGCCGTCATCACTGGCAATTGACTTCCGAACAAATCCTCAGCGGACCATTAAGCTCCAAGTACTGGAGTGAACAGCCTTTATTTTCTCGTGAAGGTAAAGCTCATTTGCTGATCTATGAAACATTTCCAGATGTACAAGCTATAATTCACGCTCATCCTTTTCATGTACTTCCTTTTTGCATGAAATCTCGTCCTATTCCAGCCGTACTCGAAGGAACTCAAAAATTTGGGTTGATCGAGGTGGTTTCACCCGCACCTGCTCATAGCCAGGAATTGGCAGAAAATATCGTAGCTGGCTTAATTGGGAAAGAAGATCGAATAAGAATCCAGGCAGCCGCAGTTTTAATCCCGTATCATGGAATTATCGTAGCTGCAAAAGACCTTTGGTCAGCAATTGACGCCGTTGAAAGAATCGACTGGAATGCCTGGTGTCTGCTGGCAGCCAAATGGCTTGAATAACCTCTGCAGATGAATACAATGTTTCTGACTGTCACTGCAAATTCTGCTTTGGATCAAGTTTGTTTTATCAAACGTTTTTCTCCCGGAACACGCATGGTGGCGTCCAAATTTATCGAAAGTGTTGGGGGTAAGGGATTTGACACTTCCGTTGCACTTCGAGCAATTAACCTCCAAACCGTTGCTCTTGGATTTGTTGCGGGTGCCAATGGGAATCGGTTAATGCGTCTGATTGAATCCTATGGAATTATCCACGATTTGATTTGGGTTGAAGGTGAAACACGAGTAGCCCTTTTGATTGTCGAAGAGGATTACAACCGTCATAGCCATATTATGATTGGAGGTTATTCTATTCGCATGGAAGCTCAAGAGGAGCTGACCAGACGCTTTAAAAACCACCTTCTTCAAGCAAAATGGGTTATCCTTGCAGGATCTCTACCAGAAGGTATTTCTCCAGATTTTTATGGGCGTCTAAACCAGATAGCCAAACATTCTCAAGTTCCGGTGCTGGTGGATTGCTCAGGCGAAGCGGCTTTGCAATGTATTATCACTCCCCCCACTGTATTAAAGATGAATTGGCCTGAATTTAATCAGACTTTTCATATGGACTGTCAAAACATATCATCCCTTATGAAAGCTGGACAAGAAATTCGTTTGACTTTTAGACTTCCATCGCTGGTGATTACATGTGGAGAAGATGGTATTCTGGCTATCACAGATCAGGGAAGTTATTTTGCCGTCGCTCCCCGTCAAGAACCCATCAATGCTGCTGGCGCGGGAGATGCAACCTCTGCGGCATTAACCTGGCGACTTTCACAGGGTGATTCATGGCGAGAGGCTCTTAGATGGGCAGCCGCTGCGGGAGCAGCTACAGTTTTAACAGAGAGGACGGCCGAATGCTATTACTCCGATATTGAAAAAATTCACCACCTCACAAAGATCCATGAAATCTAATGGATATTCAAAAATTTTAAATTTGGAGAAATAAAATGATGCTAAAAGAAATTGATTTCCCAATAAGCCTGAATTTTCAGCCAGAAAGCGGAATGATTGAGCCCTGTCCTCAAGTCACACCTCGTCATTTAAGTGACTTGAGAATGATGTTCCAGGACCATCAAGCCGTCGAAAAGATTTTAGAAGTAGAGGATCGCCTCATTTACGAAATTCGCTACTATCCATTTGTTACGAGCCATTCCGATATGGCATTAGCCGTAACAAAAATTTTCCCCGGTATTATTGGACACGAATATCACATGACCAAAGGGCATAAACATGAGCGTCCAGATCAGGCCGAAGTATATTATTGTGTGAAAGGAGAAGGTTACCTCCTTTTGGATACCTTAGAGGGCGACTTTCGTGCCATTCAATGGAATGCCGGCGTAGTAACACATATTCCACCCATGTGGGCTCATCGTGTGGTTAATACGGGTAATGATGTGTTAGTTTTTATGGGAATATTCCACTTAAGTGCTGGTCATGATTACGACATTGTCGCCTCCAAAGGGTTCTCTTACCGAGTAATTTCAGTGGACGGTAAACCAAAATTAGTTGAACAATTTCGGAACAAATAAACCAGACTTAGAGCGAGGAAGACCAATGGCATCAAATATCTATCACAGTATTGGGGTAGACATTGGCGGGACAAAAATTGCCTTTGGAGTTTTTGATATACATGGTAATATAAAGGATGATATTCATATCATTCCCGTACCTTTTGATAAAAAAAAGGTAGCAGATGTCCACCGCATCATTGATTCCATAACGCCCTTTGTGGAAAATGCAAAAAAATATTACCCACTAATAGCCGGTATAGGATTAAGCATTTGTGGAAACGTGAATAAAGAAAATGGAGAAGCGACATTAATTCCCAATCTTCATTGGCGATATGTACCGATTGGTACAATGGTAAAAGACGCACTCAAATTGCCCGTTTTCGCTGGCACCGATGTTCGAGCTGCAATAATCGCGGAACGGCTCTGGGGAGTGGCGAAAAATTCCCGCTTCTTTTTATGGTGCACAGTCGGGACAGGATTTGGGGGTTATCTTTTTTTGGATGGGAAACTCTATGATGGTTATCATGGTTTCGCAGGGCCATTTGGACATACCATTTGGGACGAAGACGGTTTCCCCTGCGGTTGCGGCCAAAGAGGCTGTTTTGAAACCTTCGTGGCTGGTCCTGCCATTGCTCGCGCCGGTCAGGCTGCAGTGGATGCAGGACATAGCCCCATCATGGCCACCTTAAGTAATGGTGAACGGGTAACTACTCATGTAGTAATTCAAGCATTCCATCAAAAAGATCCCGCTGCACTTTCTATAATTGAACAGGTAGCGCGTCTTATTGCAATCAATCTTTCCGGAGTGGTCAACACACTTGATTTAGAAATGATTATCATGGGCGGTGGAGTGATTCAGGCCTGCCCTGAATTGGTCGAACGAGTTGATCATTATATAAGAAAATTCCTAATGTCAGAAGAATTAAAACGAGATCTTAAAATATACAAAGAAAGCTTTATAAATTCAGCACTTTATGGGGCAGCGGCTGACGTATTTCTTCGGAGTGCCCTGATAAATGATGATATTGGAGCATAATGGATATTCCTGATGGAAATTGAAAAGGCAATCGAACGCCCCGATTTAATGGCAACTTTAGTTGAAGTTGCCCACCTTTACTATGAGGAGAATTTGTCACAACAAGAAATTGCAGACCGTTTGGGTGTATCACGGTCACTGATTGCACTTTATCTAAAAAAAGCACGCGAGCAAGGTATTGTACAAATTACTATCCGCGATCCAAAAAATGTTTTTCAAAATCTGGCATTTCAACTTCAAGAATGGTATCACCTTCGTCATGTCGAAGTGGTCTCTAGCGCTCATCTTTCTAACATTCTCACTCGACGTGCGCTTGGAAACGCGGTAGCCCAATACCTAGACCGAGTCCTTCAGGACGGTGACATTCTAGGTCTTGACTGGGGACGGACAATAATGGAAGTAGTAAATCTTCTTGCCCCCAGCCAACCTCGTCATATTGATATTGTTCCTTTATTAGGAGAAAGCAGTTCAACCGGTACTTATACCCAATTGAATCAAATTGTATTACAAGCCGCCAGAGCTTTCAGCGCAACTCCTTATTTTCTCCTTGTACCTCTAATTGTGGGTTCAAAAAGTTTACGAGATGCATTGATGGCGGACATTACCACTCAGGAAGTAATCTCTCGGTGGAATCATTTGTCTCACGTTTGCGTTGGAATTGGGCCAATTCCCTTAATCGAAGACCAAATTGTTTATATAGGTCAGGAGAATCTTTCTGAATTAATCAGACAAAAAGCGGTTGGAAATATCACTGCTCACTACTTCGATAATGAGGGGAAAATATTAACCCAAGAATTTAAGGACCGGCTGATAGGTATCAGTATGGAGCAATTGCTTAATACCAAAAATGTAATTGCCGCAGCCGGTGGTGTCGAAAAAAGCCGTGCTGTAGCAGCCGCGTTGCGGATTGGGGTAATAACTCACCTTTTTGTGGATGATGCGCTCGCTCTTCGTCTGTTAGAAAACAAGGAGTAAACAATGAACCTAAAAGATAAAGTTTCAATTGTCACTGGAGCCAGTGGTGGTATTGGATGCAGCATCGCGCTCGAATTAGCAGAAGCAGGCGGAAGAATAGTTCTGGTAGGACGATCGACTCAAAAGCTTTCTGAAGTTGCTTCAAATATTCAAAAACTAGGCGGCGTTGCGGTTTGGCACTCAGTGGATATTCGACAAAACTCCGCAGTGGAAGATGTTGTTAAGAAAACAATCGATCGGTTTGGACAGATAGATATTCTGGTCAATTCCGCTTTCTGGGGTCCCCCCGCCAGTATTGAGAATACCACTGAGGAATTTTGGAATCAGACTATTGACACAACTCTGAAGGCTGCTTTTCTATTTGCTCGCGCGGTTGTTCCCTACATGAAAAGTAAAGGAGAAGGACGAATTGTCAATATTGGTTCTCTGGCAGGAAAAATAGGCGAAGATAACCGAACAGCCTATTGCGCAGCCAAATGGGGTCTGGAAGGTTTATCCGCCGCCATGAGTGAAGAACTTCGCCGATTTAATATTCATGTCCATCTAATTTCACCTGCTGCCACAGACACGCCGTGGTGGAGAGAAATGCCAACCAATTTGACCCCAGAGACAATCGAAAAAATGATTCCTCCCAGAGTCATTGCTCAAGCGGTCCGCTGGTTGTTGAGCCTTCCTGACCAGGTGCACGTCCCAGATTTACCCATTTATAATTTTCAGAACCCCTTTGAAGGCAAACAATCCCCCTTTGAAGGAATATGACTTGCATCTTAATGCATAAGAATGGCGAACTGCTAAGCAAATTCACCATTCTATGCAAAGGAGAAAAGAGAAACCGAAATCGAAATTTTCAGGAACCGACACCTGAAATCTTGATGGAACTTGCTGGCACACCTAATCGTATTCGAGATTTTTGGGCCTCAATCAATAAGGCAACCAGAATAATTAAGCCTCTTATCCCTGTAATCCAAAACGGGTCTACCTCCATCATATTCAACCCGGTGTCGACCACCGAAAGCAGCAATACTCCTGAAAATGCACCCATAATGCTTCCAGACCCGCCCGATAACGCTACCCCTCCAATCACTGCAGAAGCAACAGTTTCCAGAGTCATCCCTTGTCCGAGCGTCGGGGTTGATACTTCTAGTCTTCCTAACAGCATCCAAGAAGCTAAACCAGCCATCAAACCGCCAATCATGTATGCTTTAATGACGGTGCGTTCAGGATTAAACCCTGAAGCTCTGGCTGCATCCCGGTTCGCGCCAACCGCATAAAGTTCTCGTCCAAATCGCGCATAGCGGATAAAAAATTCAAAGGCCAGAAACAGCAAGATTGTTACGATCACCGAAATGGGGACAACACCGATACGGCCTCCTCCCAGCCAGTTAAAGTCCTTTGGTGTCCCCGGCATAATTGCCCCAAGACTGATAACATAAGCAATTCCCCTTAAGAACAATTGCATCGCTAAAGTAACAATAAAGTTATTCATCTTAAGACGGGAAATTAACACACCGTTGATCCAACCAATCAAGGTGCCTAATACCAACATCATGGGAATTACAATATAAGGTGAAAGCTCCCACCCCACCCCACCAGCTTGAGCAAGTGTCATTTCCCTATAAGGTAACATCAACCAGGCTGCCAAAACCGTTAACAGAGATACAATTCCTTCTGCAGAGAGGTCAAAATTTCCACTTAACAAACAAATGGTTTGCCCAATGGTCAATATTCCTAAAACACTTGCGTGAAGAAGAACATTCACTAAGGTGACACTGCTAAGAAACTTTCCACCAATCCTGAGAGTAAAGAAAGCAACAACCAGTATTAGTATGAACCAAATCAAGTGATCAAGAATGAATTGTAACCACCTGTTTCTGATCATGAATGTTTCCTCCTTCTATTGCTAAAAGTATATTTTCGGGGGTTGCCTGTTCCTCACCAACATAAAACTCGGCGCTTATTCGTCCTTTATACATAACAAGGATACGATCACATACACCCAACAATTCTCGAACTTCGGATGATATGATCAAGACCCCAATTCCTTGCGAAGCCATTTCATCCACAATCCGATAAATGTCTAATTTGGCTCGAACATCAATTCCTTGAGTGGGTTCGTGTAAAATCAGCACGGACGGCCTTGTGGCGGCAAGTTTAGCAAACACAACTTTTTGTTGATTTCCACCACTCAATAGATTTGTTCTTTTTTCCATCGAATCACAAACTATGCCTAATTCTTCAATATATTTTTCCACAACCGAACGTTCCTCAACAAAATTGATAAATCGAAGAAAACCCAGGAGCTTGTGAATAATTGTGTAGGTAACATTTTCTCTGACCGATCGAATACCAACCAGACCAAACCGGTAACGATCCTGGGGCAAATAGGCTAATCCGTTGTCCAATGCTTCACGAGGATTTCGCGCATTAAAAGGTTTACCGTTGACAAAAACATCTCCAATACCTCGCCGCTCAAGCCCAAATAATGCCCGGCCTATTGCCGGCGCTCCACTGCCAGCAAGACCGGAAAGACCCACAATTTCACCTTTTCGCACCTTGAAGCAGACATCTTCATAAAATCCTCGTCGGGTAAGATTCCTTACTTCTAAAACCACTTCTTCCTGACAGGTAGATTTCCTCTCATATTCGCGTATGTCTTCACCCACCATTAATCGAATCAAGTGAGGAATATCCAATTCCTTTACGGCGTAGGTGCCTACTCGCTCGCCATTTCGCAATACAGTGACTCGATCGCAAATCTCAAAAACTTCTTCCAGGTGATGAGAGATATAAATAAATGCAACACCTGTCTTCTTGAGAGAGCGAATAAACCCAAAAAGTCGTTCAATATCGGCACGTGCAAGGGCAGCGGTTGGCTCATCCAAAATAATTAAATGTGAATTACCGAAAAGAGCCTTTGCAATCGCTAGCATCGTCTGTTCAACGACACCTAAACCTTCAACCCGTTGGCGAACATCCATCTCCAGTCCCAAACGATGTAGACGTTCTTCTGCATCTTTGAAAGCCATCTCCCAATCTACCAATCCAAACCGATTCACTGGTAAATTTCCAGCCAGAATATTTTCAGCAACCGTTAAGCTATCCATCATTCGCACTTGCTGGGGAACAAAGGCAATCCCCGCTTCAAGGGCTTCGCGTGGGGTCACATTAATTATTTGGCGGCCTCCAATTCTTAATGTGCCGCTATCCATTGGTTGCAAACCCATCAGGATCGCCATTAAAGTAGATTTTCCTGCACCATTTTTTCCAACCAAGCCGTGAATTTCACCCGCAAAAACCGTTAAATCCACATTGCTCAGTGCTTGAACACCGGGGAAAGCTTTTGAAATACCTTTCATCTCCAAAATTACATTTTCTAATGTGCTTTCCATGAACAACCTCTTATCCATAGGGTTTAATCCACTTGGTGAAGTGGGTCTTTCAATCCAACGGTGGAAGTAGCCAGAACTTTTTTCAATGCTACCCGATGAAGATAACGCACCTTCAAGGCATCAATAAACATCGCAAAGAGTAGAAGAGCACCTCGACTTACTTCGATCCAGAAGGGGGAAACCCTGGCAATATTCAAACCAGTGTCCAGGATACCCCACAACAAAACCCCTCCAAAAGCACCAATTAGATTACCTCGTCCTCCAAATAGGCTAATACCACCAATAACAGCCGCAGCTTGGACGGGGAAAATCAATCCGGCTCCAGTTCGAGGAGTAGCACTATCCATACGGCCTGCATCCAATAACCCCGCCAAAGCAGCACATAAACCACTCACCATGTAAACCAGTAAGATCACCCTTTTTGAATCAATTCCGGCCGCTTCAGCTGCTTGGCGGTTAGATCCAACGGCATACATATCTCGCCCGAATCGCGTGTATTTTGTAATAATATGTGCAACTAAGAAAGCCAATATGACAAAAAACATGGCAACAGGAACAGCCACGAATTTACCATTTTCTAAAGGCAATCGAAACAGCGAACCACCTCCTAACCAGTTGAACTCCTCTGGAAGAAAATTGACACTTTTTCCGGGGGAGATAGCATAGGTGGCCCCCCTTAAAATCATCAGCATCGCAACCGTCATAATAAAATTATTCATTCCTAACCTGGTAATGAAGACGCCATTGAGAGCGCCAATCAAGACCCCTACCAACAACATAATCAACATTCCCAAGAAGGGATTAAGTTCTACTCCGAAACCACCGTTCACCTGACTGGCTAATAGAAGAGCCGCTACCATTGCCGTAAAACCCATGGTGGACTCAGAAGAAAGATCAAAATTAGCAGTGATTAATGTAAAAGACTGACCAATTACGAGTAAAGCCAGAGGCGCAACTCGAGATAAAATATTGACCAAATTAAAGGGTGTAAAAAAGTTCTCAGAAATTAATGAGAAGACTATTAGAGAAATAATCACAAAAACCCAAACCAAGTTATCCACTAATAAGAGGAATAAACTATTGACCTTCTCTTTATTCATTGGGTAACCTTTCAATTGAAACCAGATTGCAGAAAATTATTAATAAAGGGGTGTTGCTATGGGCGGCAATAGCTGCCGCCCATAGCACAGCCAAATTCAAGGTCTACTTGGCTTGATTTCCCCATAAAGCGGGGTCCGCTGCATTCTCCTTAGACACACTGGTGGTTGCCAGATTCATCATAAATCCAGTTTCAGATTTCACAATACTGGCAGGCGACCACAGTGCACCTTCTTTGACCACTTGCCCTTCCGTGATGGCTTCCCCCTTCAGAGTCTTCTCAATATAATCGGCAATGACGACTCCAAAGTCGGGCAAGGGTTGGCTGGATGCCTGATCAGCATAGCCATCACGAATGGCTTGAAGCATATCCGGGCAAGCATCGACTCCTGTGAGGAAAATATGTCCTTCTTCACCCGCTTTGAATTTCTTACCCAATTGCTCGAGGGCTGAGAGGACAACTTTGACACCCACACAATCCGAGTGCATGTAAATCCCATCAATTGGTTCGGTAGATACTACATCCAAAGTGGCTTGTGAGAATTTCTCAGCCTTCCATTCAGTGGGTTTGGCAATGATCTTGATATTTGGATAATTCTTGAGGACATCATTGAAACCCGCGCCGCGCAATTGGGCAACATTTTGGCCTAAATCTCCCTGAAGCTCCAAAACAAGGCCTTTGGGTTCACCATATTTTTCGGTTAGTAATTTGACCATTGCCTCGCCAGCTTGTTTACCTGCCAGATAGTTGTCAGATTGGACTGTCATGTCAATTTCACAACCAATTGGAGCGCGATCAATGGTGAAGAAAGGAATCCCAACTCCTTTGGCTTTGCGTACCGAGGAGCAGATTGCCTGACTATCAACAGGCACTACAACAATGGCATCCACACCGAGCGAAATGAAGTAATCAATCTGATTCGCTTGAGCGGATGCATCAAAATTTGCATTGGTGGTTACCACTGCCCAATTCTTTTGCTGAGCACCTGTAACCATACCATTCATGATCACACCCTGGCCGCCCGATAATTCAGGAGCGCCATAACCTATTGTGATCTTCTTTTCTGCTTCCTCCTTAACAACGACTGTTTTTTCGACAACAACCGTTTTCTCCCTGATTTCAACCTGGGGTTCAGAGGGAGGTTGTGTGGCAGCAGGAGCACAAGCCGCGATGATCATTGTCAACACGACTAGCATTGAGAATACAGGAATAACCCTTTTCATGACCTTCTTCTCCTTTTTGGAAAAAATTTAACTAGGTGAATACAAACACTTTCAAATGAGGGGGAATTGATGGTAAGTACCATTCAAAGGCTTAGGACAGTCACCTCCTTTCGATCACCAACACCGACCATCTCCGTTAAAAGCCAGATTTAGTAATCTGGCACTTCGAACCCTAGAAATAAAAGACACAATCAGTGAATTTGTCTGAAACTTCATCCCCCTTCCAGACTGCGAATACATTTTGATTATAGACGATAAATTGACATATGTCAATAACATATTCTAGCATCTCCTTACAATACCCATAGATCGGGCACACCTAATCCATTCCCATTCTGATTAGGTTGATATGATGGCCATGGTGATTGAAAAGAAGGAATTTCAACTCCATCTTTTGAAAGCAATGTTAATTCTTCAACCTTGCTACCCGTAATTGTGATAAACCAATCAAAAGCTTGGTTTACTTGAACTGTGGATGGTGTCGTATGACGAAGCGCATCTACCACAACATACCCGGTTGGGCCTCCTTGAAAATGATTTTTCCATTCATCTGGAAAACCCAATTCGGCATATTTCTGCTTCTGCCAGTTGAAAATTTCCGAAAAGGCCAAACCGGGTGTCAATCGCTCCAATAAACCTGCCTGCAGCTGTGCTGCTGCCCGATATGCCCTTTTTATCTCGTTCGAAGGAGTTCCAAAATATACACTCCTGCTGACATTCGCATGCAATCCCCAACGTCGAGCGGCTGGATGTATTAATACATACCGCTCAATTCTTTTGGAAGTAGGTAACGGATGACGATAATGAAAGATCCGTTCATCGCTTCCCACAATTAACACATCCAGCTCTATGCCCAGTTTCAAACATTCGATCCATAGATAACTGGCAACTTCATCCTCCCTTTGACCGGGATGGACCACTTGAGCAACCTTGCATAGAATTCTCCCTACTTGTTCACCAAGCCACCGGCAGCGCTCCATTTCCAATTCTGTCAGAGGATAATGCAGAATGCTCAATGCCTGGTTGACATTTGGTACTTCATCATTGAACATCGTATCAGCAGCCCATTTGCCATTAACCAAGTCAACAGCAGCACAACGCGGGTCTCCTTGAAACCACCTTAAACTGACCAATTCATATTCCTGACCCGGCACCTGTTCTTGATAAAGACGCGCAGCATCCATTGAGTGGGCCAGCAAGTAATGCCGATCGCGGGTAATTGCAATGTGTCCCACTCCGATTTCGCTATTTTTCAAAACATGATTATCACCACCGGAGGTAACCCAGGCGAAATTATCCCGGCGGGAAATAAGCACTCCTTCCAGGTTTTGTTGAACAAGGAAATCCCGCACTCTCTCTCTTTTGAGAGCGGCATCCTTTCTGACTTTGGGATCATCTTGAGAAAAAACCACTTCGCTCATGATGACTTAAAACTCAATTGACGATTTAGTGGAATGAGGAGAGGGTAAAGTTCCTTATATATCGAGTATCGGCAGCTATGAACTTTTTGTTGTTGAGCATTTGGGGAGTAACGTTCGGTAAGCTGAACAGTAGTCGCGGCAACACCAGCAAGATCTGTAAAAATGCCGCTGCCTTTACCGGCTAACAAAGCTGCTCCCCATGAAGCAGCCTCCGTTACTTTTGGAACTAAAACGGGAATCCCTGTAACATCAGCCTTAAGTTGTAACCATCGCTTTGACCTTGCACCACCACCGATTGCCCTGAGTTCACTGATATTTACGCCCCCCGATCGGAGGACTTCTATATTCAGGTTTAGTTCATAAGTTAGCCCTTCGAGAATGGCTAATGCAAAATCTTTTTGAGTGGTGGAGAAGGTTAAACCCAAGATGGCTCCTTTTGAGTTTGTATCCATCCATGGGGTACCGCTTCCTGCAAAATGTGGTAAGAGGATGAGGGGTGATGGTGAATCGGGCAAATCACCAAAAATCAAATCATAAGCATCCACACCACGGCTATCGGCTTCCTTTTTTTGATCGAGACAAAAAGTATCCCGATACCAACGAAGCAACAATCCACCGCTATGGTTGAGAGTCATTGCCAGGTACAGTCCCTTAAGGGGATGTACATAACAAGATATATTTCCTTTCTCTAGAGATTCTCCTAATGCGGGTTCTTGCAAGGCTACTTCGATGACCTCTGCTGTGCCGGTGGAAACCATTGAAATTCCAGGCCTGACCAAACCCACTCCCAAAGCTCCACACGCCTGATCGTGACCGCCGGTAACGATGACCGGCCGATTTTTCAACCCCCAGGTCTCCGCCAATTCAGGCTTAAGAGATGCAATTGGAGTCCCTGAATCGAAAATTGGTGAAAGACGGGAGGAATCCAGCTCAATTTCAGATAAAATTTCTTCTGACCAACCTCCTTTTTTGAGATCATATAGTTGAGTCCTGGAAGCCAGACAATGGCTGACTGCTGGGGTACCGGTCATCTTATTAATCAGGTAGTCCTCATAGAGAACAAACCGATGGGATTCACGCCATATGTCTTTTTCATGGTTTTTAAGCCACAGAAGTTTTGGCAGAGTATTAATGGTGTGGATCGGCATGCCTGTGCGGCAGAAAAGTTCACGACGACCGAAGCGGTCTTCCAACCAGTGGTTTTCCTCACCCGTTCGGGTATCCATTCCCAGTATGGCTGGACGAAGAGCTTGTCCATACCGATCAATGGGAATCACCGCCTCTCCCTGTACCGAAAGCCCAATCGCCAGAACTTCCCCATAAGCCTTGGACCTGTTCACAACCTCAATAATGCATGATTGAGCCAGTTCCCAAACCTCTTCACTATCCTGTTCAGCCCACCCGGGCTGTGGCGCTAAAATTCCATACTCGCGCGATGCCTTCAAAATCAAATTGCCATCTACGCTGAATAAACTGGCTTTACACCCGGTGGTACCTATGTCCAGTCCAATTAAGTACATAAGAGATTACCCCTGATGGTGATAAACATCCCAGCCAAAATAGTTTTCAAAGGCTTCTGCAACGATGTCAGCAACATGTGAACCCGTCATGGCAACATGATGCTCAAATCCATTTCTACAGATGTATTGGAGAACGGTTTGCAAGTTAGGGACATGCACCACAGCTCGACTACCGAAAGTGTCTAAGGGATCATCCGTCAATTCCCCTTCTCCAACATAAGCCCGAATCAATCCATTTAGATCGTCCGTGGTTATTCGGCTAAAAGTGACATGACCCGCTGGAACACGCCCTGCTACTGCCCCATATGTGTTTTGCTCACCCAGTATGGTTCCCAAAATGTCGGCGGTCTTAACCTCAATTTCCGGTAAGAAAGACTTTGCCCAATTACCACAATGGAAGAAGACGCAACGGTCTGGGTCATCACCATAATTGTTATTCCAATCAACCAGGGCACTTGGTTTTCCAGATGCCAGCTGTAAGGCATACATGGAAAGAACACCTGCAATATCTGCTTCACAAGCGCTTGGCATCAATTTTTCACTCATCATACTCATCAATGTACAAACATTGACGCCGTAATTTCGCTGAACAGAGTTCCAACACTGAATGGCACTTGCTTGAAGTTCATTTTCATCCATCCAATTTGAAATAGCAATGCCAAGTTTAGCCATGCGAACAAGGGATGGCGCTGGTACGGATTCAGTTCGGGCATAAGACCGAATTTCTTCCAGTTTGGCACTCACACTCGGATCATCGTCCTTCAGCTTATTCGCCGAAGCAAAAATCTCAGAAAGATCAATTGTCGAAACGCTGATTCCGTAAGCCTGAAGCAGTTTTTCACTAAAACGGACGGTGTTGAAAGCATTCGGCCGCGCCCCAATCATCCCAAGTCTGGCATTCCGCAAACCTTTAACGACCCGGCATACACCTATAAAGCGGAGCAGATCTTTTCTAAATGATTCTTTCTTTGGATGAATAGTATGCTGGGTGGTCAAAGAAAAGGGGAAACCATATTGCCGCAAGTTATTACAAACCGAGATCTTTCCACAAAATGCATCTCGACGCCGCTCTACGGTAAACTGGGATAAATCATCAGGATAAGCCTGAACCAAAATCGGGACATCCAGTCCAGAGAGTTTGATGGTATCTGCAACCCCTTTTTCATCCCCAAAATTGGGTAATGTGACCAAGATACCGTCTATACGGTCACGATTTTTCCGGAATAATTCGGCACATGCTTTGGCATGAGAATAGGTTTCCACTGAACCATACTTGGTTTCACTTTCGTCTAAAATTACTGGCTCGATATCAAGTTGCTGAAACAATTCCAGAATATCTTGACGAGCTTCAGCAATAAGACGATCCGGAAAGAAATCACGGTTGCCTAGTATGACTGCAAGAGTTGCCTGAGCCATTTTTACCTCCTTTACTTCTAGTCTCCATACTGATTTGCAAGTTGATCCAATGCCAGCAATAGTTCGTTGTCTGAAATTTTTCCATCAAACCATGTGTCTTGCAGTTGACGCAGTTTATAGATCATCGTCGGTTTGACTTCCACGTCCTGATAAGTAATTGGATGATCTTTTGATATTGGTCTCACGACACGCGCGCCTTTTGCCAGACCAATTGGCAGCAAAGATTCTGCTCTTGCTCGTTGGTAAGTATCAATTAAGCTGTAATAACTGACACCTCCAATCCCATCGAGCACATCGCCAGCTGCCAGATCACGTTTTGCCACTGCAAAGACTTCTGAAACCAGAACTTTTTGAGGCATCATATTGGATTGCCGTCGAAGAGTTAATAAGGCGCAAGTTAGAGGAACCTCAATACTGCATAAATGATAAGGTCGGAATAAGGTATAATACGGTCCGTTACCCATGTCCCTCAGGACCATTGCTTCCCGCAAGCGTGGATGGTCCGTTCGCACAATCACGAATACACCCGGGGCAATTGGCCCAACACCATAATCCACCACGCCTATCCGGTTTAGTACACCACCATCCTCCTTCAGTGTAAATACTGTATTGAGCGTATCACGGGTAGCATGAGGCCCGTGCATTCCACGCACATCAGGTATCAAGCCAGTAGAATTTGAAACTGCTGCCATTTCAATCATCGTCTTACTGCCGTCAATAAACTCGACCAGCATGTTGGGACTCAAACCACGCCTTTTAGCCTCTTGCACAATTGATGGATCAGTTGGCGAGGCATAGCGGTCCAAGGGATTATTCTTGCCCTTGCCTGCCGCCACAATCGTAAAACCCAATGCTCTGGCAAAATCGTAAAGTTCTTTGCAGGCTGCTGGTTCATCGCCAGCAGCTAAGGCGTATAACACCCCTTTTTTCTGTGCATACCAGTTCAAAATGGGACCAACCGTAATATCGGTTTCCACATTCATCATTGCTAAATCATGACCACAGCGAGCAGCACGAAGAGCTGCACTCGCACCAACTTGCGGAACACCGGTTGCCTCTAAAACAACATCCACATTTTGCATATCTGTGACAATTCGATAATCATTCGTCACTGCACGTTTTCCGGACTGAACAACCGCATCGGCCTCGGCAGGATTAAACACTTCTACCACTTCATCCGAGACCCTTCCAATTCGATATGATTCCTTTGCTCGATTAATATCAATATCAGCACTGATAACCACTTTGACCCCCTTCATCATCGTGGTTTGAGCAACAACGTCCGTTCCCATTTGACCTGCGCCAATCAAACCGATTCGGACGCTTTTCCCACTAGCACCCAGGTCTTCAAGGTCTTTGTAAAGTCCAATCATAAAATATCTCCTGTTTCAAAGCTGATGATGACTTTTAAAGCATCGCCTCCTGCTGCGGTTTGGAAGGCTGTATTAATTTCATCAAGAGTAAAGACATGGGTAATCAGCTTATCTGCTGGAATAACTCCCCTAGCGATCAGATCTAAAGCCATTTGATGAAATACGGGATGATAAGAGAAGGCACCCACCACCTGTACCTCACCATAGTGAATCAAGTTCGCATTGAGGGTCGTCATTGGATCATTTTTTGGTAAACCTCCAAAAAAAACAACCCGTCCTCTTTTTCGAACTGCCTCAACAGCCTGTTTCTGAGTTTGCGCAATTGGATTGGCACAAATGGCAATATCAACGCCCAACCCGTCGGTTTTTTCTTTTATCCACTGAACAATATCTTCTTGAGAAGGGTTTACTACATCCTCAGGCTGGAAAATTTGTGCCCGTTTACGACGGCCCTCATGAGGTTCTGAAAGGAATACACGAGCGCCACGGGCTTTTGCAATTACCATATGAAGGCAGCCAATCGGCCCCCCGCCCATAATCAAAACCGAATCACCGAGAGAAGTTTGAGCCTGATGATGAGCTGCCAAGACAGAACTGGCCGGTTCAGCCAGAGATGCTTGTGGAAAGGTTAGGTTGGAAGGAACTTTATGAACAATCCCGTTTCGGAGAATTTCACCACTCAGCACCATGTATTCTGCAAACCCACCATCGTAACCCGGGGTGATACCAACAAGTCTTAAATTGTCACACAGGTTATAAAGACCCTTTTCGCAGTAATAGCATCTCCCACAGTGAACATCGGGTGCAACAGCCAAACGCTCATTGATTGCATAACCGACAACGTCTTTACCAACTTCAACGATTTCACCAGAAATTTCATGGCCGGGAATTAAATTAATGCTCTTATCAAGAGGACCTTCACGCCAACGCCTCAAGTCCGAACCACAAACTCCACATGACTTGACTTTAAGAACAATTCCATCGTTTGGACAAACCGGTTCAGAAATTTCTCGAATCTCGAAATTCATAACATCTATAAGATAGGCTGCTTTCATAAACCCTCTCAAACTTATAAAATGCCTTCCTCCACAAGATGTTTTCCTACCGCTCCACCCGGATGAGTTTTACCAAAGTCCTCTTTTGTATAACCGCGCAATTGCAACAGCACAACACATAACGCATCTCCCCATGCAGAATTTACCAATGAACTACCTGTTGCAATCATTCCAAAAGGGTCAACATCAGAAGGAGCACATACGCGAACGACAATGTCACACAATTGGCCAAAGGTAGATTGTGGCTTTTCGGTCAGTCCTATTACTTTTGCACCACGCCGATGAGCAATTTGAGCCAATTGATTGATTTCCTGGGTTTCACCCCCTTTAGATATGAGTAATACAACATCCCGAGCCGTTATAGCGCCACCTCCACCGTGTTGTGCATCGCCGGGGTGAATAAAAAGCGCCGGTGTTCCACAACACGAAAGGAGGTGCGCCAACCGGTAAGCCACAGAATGGGAAGTGCCAGCCCCTGCGACTAAAACATGACCCTCGCAGGCGAGAATGGCTTTTACCGCTGCTGAAAAACATTCGTCAAATTGCTGACTGATGCTGCGAACTGCATCAGCCTCTTTTTGGATTACTTGCTGAGCTATTGAAATGATTAACTCTGGAGAAATAGTTTCAGCATTTGACATTCCAGGATTACCTCAATAATTGCTGAGCTGTCATTTGATCTGTAATCAGCACGTTGATCAACCCTCCACGCAAGGCACCTCGAATGACATTTACTTTTTGAGGACCGCCCGCGACACCCACGACTCGCTTGATACGGCGAAGTTCTTCTAGACTTATTCCAATCACACGTTCATCTATCTCATTTTTTATTGGATGACCCATATCATCAAAAAATCTTAATGCGATGTCGCCCACCGCTCCTTTTTTCAGGAGTGAGTTCATCTCTTCCCATGAAAGAATCGAACCATCGCGCATGATCACAGAATCCGGTGCAGGTGAACCAATACCCACATAAGCTACATTGATTGATGAAAACAAGCTGAAGGCATGATTCACATGACTATCAGAAAGAAACATATTTTTTACTTCCGAACGATCAACAATCCCTGGCGCAGGTAAAAGTGTCAACTTACACTGAAGAAGTTGCGCCAATCGTCTACAGAGATCAGTGGCATGAATCTCTGATTCCGGAGGCCCAAGCCCACCAATCAACTGAATGATATGAGCACCTGGAGTAGGACGAGGCTGAAGCGCTGCCACCATCTCTCCGAGTGTTGTTCCCCAAGAAATGCCGATTACATCATTCTCCTGAAGTGTTCGCAAAAAATAACCTGCTGCCGCATTTCCAATTTCACGAGCAACTGTAGCCTGTGAAGCTGATTCCTCAACTTCTACCACCACTGCCTCTTTAAGGTGATATTGACGTTCTAATTCTGATTCAAGCTCAGAAAAGAGACCCGGAGGTGAAACAATGGTAATTTTTACAATTCCTCTTTCATGCGCGCGATTGAGCAGTCTGGAAACCTTTGAGCGTGATAATTGCAAACGCTCCATGATTTCATCTTGAGTCAAATTCTCCTCGTAGTACATTTTGGAGATTTTGGCAAGCAAACGGAGGTCTTCTTCTTGTTTTGGTCTTGGCATGGGTTTTTATTGTGAAAATATTTACATAAATGAGATAATTCTCACTTTCAAAAATATTATAACTAATTTGACAAAAAAGTCAAGTAACCCCACATTGCTGCTGCTTAAAATTTACCGAATGTCCCGTTATTCCCTAAATGCTTTAAAATAAACTCAAAGCAAACCAAAGGAGGGAAAACATGGAAGTTTGTTACGGTTTCCTTGTGGTGATACTCATCATCATATCTCTCGCCATTTATCGCGCAGGGGAAGAAGATGACGCCGCGCCGCAATCGCCCAACGACCCCGATGAGCTCAGCACGGAAGATAAGATGATGAGGCTTTACATCCTGAGACAACTCAGCAACCAAATGAACCCCAATAATTTCGACGGCAACCCGCACAACGACTCGTTTGGGTCTATCATCACCCCCGGCACGGACGCTAATCGGGGTTTTGGCGGTGATCGGCCGTGGAATAAACATTAAAATATTATTTGCAGGATTGACTCGCCGCATCCGGCGGGTATAATATTCAATAACAACGGGGAGCCCGGTGCGGCCGGGCTGAGAGGAGGACCGTCCAGTCCTCGACCCGCAGAACCTGATCCGGGTAATGCCGGCGGAGGGAAGAATAAAACCGCTGTGGTTTTGCTTACTGTCAACCCTCTCCGGCGAGAGGGTTTTTTGATGCCCCTCCTCCCCCATGCACAGTTCAATTTTTATTTGTGAAAGGAGGAAGGAAAAATGAATACACTGCCTTCAACTTATTCCTCAGCCGTGCAACTGATTTCTGGCCTGCGCAGCGAGCTGCAGCCGATCCTGGACGGCATCCGCAACCACCCCTATCTCGACGCGCTGGAAGCCGGCCGCGTTCCGCGCGACTCGCTGCGCATATTTGCCGCTCAACAGTACCACATCGTCACCAACGGCATCATGAACATCGCCCTGATCACCGCCCGTTTCGGCAACCTGCCCAGCCGCGAATTGCTGAACTTCTTTCTGCAAGCCGAATTTGAAGTCAACCGCGCGGTGCTGGAATTTGCCGCCGCCTTACCAATGAGCGAGGGGGAATTGAAAGCTACACCTCTGCTGGCGGGGGCTTTACCTTTCAGCTACTTTGAAACCTACCTGTGCTTTTACCGTTCGGACGCCGAACTGATCACCGCCTTTCTGTTCGACGCCGAGGTGTGGATAGCAAACGCAAGGCGGGTAAGCCGCGCCCTGCAAGAACATTACGGCTTCGACCGTCAGGCAGTGCGCTTCTTTGAAATGTACGCTAACTATCAGGCCGCCGAGGAGCAGGTCTATCCGCCGGTGCAGGCAGCGTTGGAACGCGGCGTAACCGAAGCGGATATTCGCCAATCCGCCCGCCTGCTGCTGGAATATGAAAAAATGTTTTGGGATGCGATGGCTGCCGCCGCAGGTGTGTAAATTACAGTATTTGACTTAACCAAAACCTGACCAATATGACAACGGCGCCCCACCGCCGCCTTCCCCAAAACTGTTGCGCGTTTTTGGAGAAGGCGGCGGGACTGGAGAGCGGGATTTCAAAGTAAGGTTCAGGCATTCACCCCACTGGCGAACCATCCGCCCCGGCAAGCCGTTTGCGGGTAATCAACGGAAGCAACAAGGTGATCGAGGAGAAGACGATCAAGAAAACAAACCATGCCACCCCGCCCTGCGGCCCGACCAGATAATTCATCAGGTCGCCCAGATTGAACAGCAGGTTGACCAGCATGTGCGCCAAAACCCCAAACCAAAACCCAAGGCGGATGCGCAAATAACCAAAGGTGAAACCGCCGAGGATCTGCGGTAAGAGCAGGAAAGGAACCAGCCAAACGGGAGGCGTGTTGGCATAATTGCCGATATGCGCCAGGCCGAACCACACTGCACCGATATAGTAGTAAATGGCAACGTGTCGCTTGAAGAAGTCCGCGTAGGAATGACCCTTTCGCTGTCTGATCCAGAAAAACAGGCAAATGCCCCCGCTCAGCGCCAGATAGAAGAGCACCTCTGCGGCAACTGCTACCCCAAATTCGTCAAAAAGGTTGGACGGAAACGGGGCATACTGAACGGTGGTTGAAAAAAGAGTGATGAACAGGAAGAGAATGTTCGGCGCGAGACCGAGCCGGAAAAAAACTTCTTCGATCAACGGCACCAGCAGAACCCCCGTCAACAGGACAGTGGGAGTAAATTCCTGTGCTACGGACTGGTCGTCAAACTGGCTGACCTCAATCATCAGGTCGGTGAGCGGCCCTGTTCCCAGAGAAATGAGGATATCCAGGGCAACAATCATCAGGACGATGACCAGTTTGCGCGATAACGAGGCGCTCAAGTTTTCCGCGATGGGACGCCGTAAAAACTTCCAGAAATCCAGTACAGGATGGACAGAAAGGTTATTCATCGTTAAAACTCCAACATTCTCTCATGCTCGAGCGGCTGCCGCTTTGACAGCGGTTTGACTTTCCAACCGAGAAACGAGCCAATAGGTAATCGCCAATGCTACAAGGTTGGTAAGCAAACCGTAAAGTGGATTAATTTGTGAATTGACGAATAAGGTCGGCGCAGACACTGCACCTCCTTCGTAACCAACGATGGTCATTGAAAGGATGTTATTGATGGCATGTCCGCCTAACGCATAATCCAGCGAGCCGCTGCGCAGGGTGATCAGAGTATAACCAGCGCCGAAAACAAACCAGCTTAGAATTGCATACCAGCCGTACTCGCCGGTTTCGGGATTGGCGAGATGCGGCAATGTAAACAAAATGCCGTTGATCACGCTCAATACCATTGGATTTTGGGTCAGGCGGCCCGAGGCCTGCAGCAGATAGCCGCGATATAGGAACTCCTCCGCGCTGGTTTGCACGGGTACCAACAGCAAGGAAGCCAATAGAAACGGCCAGTCGGCAAAATAAGCCGGGTTGAACGTGTAATTGCCGTACAAAACGGCTTCAATTGTGGCGAAGAGCAGAAACAGTCCCCCCCAAATCAACACGCCGAGCGCAATCCGCCGCAAGTTCAACCGCCCGGCGGGTCCGATCAGTGAACCCACTGAACGGCGGTGCAGCCAGCCGTTGATCAGGAAGACCCCCAATAACATCGGAAGAAAGGTTAGCAGGGACAGTACAAATTCCGTCAGCGTGCCGGTGCCGGGCGTGAACCACCCCAATTCCAGGGCAAATCCGATAATCAATCCGTTGCTGAGGACGAAGATGAGCACGATCAGGAATATGCTGGCAAGATACCGCAGCCAGCTGTTTTTCCCCTGATCTGCCAGAGCAAGATAAACATTTTTGGACATCCTAAACCTCCTATGAATAAAAAGATTACTGGGTATGAGAGTTCGACTTTTCAGCCACGAGAGCGGCCGGCAGCGGATGGCCGATGACGAAAATGCGCCGCTTGGTGCGT
Organism: Bellilinea sp.; assembly: GCF_034432615.1. Lineage (GTDB taxonomy): Bacteria > Chloroflexota > Anaerolineae > Anaerolineales > Anaerolineaceae > Bellilinea. The sequence goes on from NZ_DAOUBL010000147.1 coordinate 26,802, forward strand.
CCCTGTGCCGGCAAGTTTCTCTCCAGGCTACTTAACAGGTCATAAATCGCCTGACGCACCTGCAAAAATTCCTCTTCGGTGGCGTAAAAAACGTGGTCGCGGGCAACGATATTGTCAAGGTCGAGTTTGCCCTGCTGCAGGGTATACTGCGCCAGGTCCTGCGCCACAGCCGAGCCGTACAGGCGCACATGATGGGCAAAATCTTCCAGCCCGCCGGGCTGATTAACATCCTCAGGGTCAATCAGCCCCTCACAGGCGGTGTAAAAACGTTCTTCAATGCCGTTAATGTGGCGCGTTCCTGCAACTTGGATCACACCGGCTTCCAGCATTTTATGAACATGCCGATAAAGCGACGGCTTGGGAACATCCGTCAGGTAGTCGGCCAGCTGGTTGATGGACAGTTCCACGCCGTTAAGCGCCTGAAAAATGCGCATCCGCGCCGGATGGTTGATCACCGAAAAATTTTTGAGTACGGGCATTTTGTTATTCCTTGAGAGTTGACGATTAATATCATATTTGATAACGTTATCGAATATGATAATAACAAAAAATCAAAAAATCAAGACTATTTGGGTAGATTTACACCGTTGTTAAAGAAGATTTAACCTAAATTGTGGATAAGAACCCCATCCAGTGCGGCTATTTCCCCGCCTCGCCGCGCAGCCACCCCACAAAATCCACGCCCTGCAGGATGAAATCGTTGACATCCTTGACCCCCGGCGGCAGGCGCAGCGGGCGGGTGCGTTCGCTCAACCCTTCCAGCCAGCGCCGCCCGCTTTCCCCGGCAGCATCCGGGTCGTAAACCGCATACAGGCGCTCCAGGGTCAGCAGATACGGCCCCCAGGCAGCCAGATCCAGCCGGTTGGAGGCGCTGCCCACCGTGCAGACCGGCATCTCGCCAGCCAGCGACTGCCAGGCGATCAGCGCATCGAACTCGCCTTCGACAAACAACGCCTGGGCTGCGTTGATCAGCTGGTCGCCTCCAAAGATGGCTGCCGTGCGGTTGCCGCTCACCCCGCGGTATTTGCTGAGCGTGCCGCAAACCGGACAGGGCTGACGCGCCTGTGCCGGTGAGCCGCAGCGCGGGCAGCGGATCGGCTGACCCGGCAGCAGGGCAATCTTCAAATACCACACCTGCCCGCCGGTGATGCAGGGGATGACCACCCCGCGCGGAACGACCATCTGCCCGATTTGAAAGCCGTCCGAATAGCCCAATTTCCACACCTGCAAGGTAGTTTCCTTAAACCCGCGCGCCTGTAGGTAGCGCCGGGCGGCACTGCCGGCGCGGCTCCACAAATTTTCCTGACCGCGCTCGATCACCCGGCGCGCCTGCTGCTGCCATTCTTCGGGTGGCGGGGCGTAGGCCGGCTGAATCACCGGCTGCGGGCGGGGTTGAGCGCTGCGCAGGGTCAGCCGCCCGCCGGAAAGCCGTTCGCACACTTCACGGAAGGTGAGGTGGGGGTAAAGCCGCTGCCCAAAAGCAATGGCATCCTGCCACTTGCCGTCGGTACAGTGGCGGCACAACCAGCGCGGCTCGGGCCGCGCATGGGGCTGCACCCGAAAGCGGTCCCTGCCGCCGCAAAACGGACAGGCGCCGGCCCACTCCCCTCCCCCGCTGGCAGCCACCCGCTGCAGGCTGGTGTGCGCCGAAGCAAGCGCCAGCAGGTCAATTTGCAGTTTAAGCGCGGAAAGGTCTATGGATTTCATCTTCTAAATCAACAAACGGCTATGCGCATTAATTCCAGTTATCCCCACTTACGGTGAAAGCCGTAAATCCGTAAGTGACAGGAACAACCGGCGGAGAATTTTGTCCAAATTTTCCAAAAAAATTTCCATTTTTTTCCCGAAAATACGCCCTTTTCCCGAAAATTACGAAAAATTTTCAAGAATTTTTCCAACACCCACTTACCCCTTACAGCCACTTACACCGGGGGTTGTAAAACCGTAAGTGAGCGGAATAACTTTCGAGCGGCCTCCTTTCCCTTCGTCAATCCGCCAGCTGATAAATACGCTCGGTGTTGTTGCGCCCGCTGGCAACCTTCAACCGCTGGCTGGCCGCCAGCCGGTCTATGTAATCGCGGATGCGGTTGATGCCCACTTCCGGCAGGGCTTCTTTGACCCGTTTGGCAAGATCGGTTTTGTTCATGGCGGCCCCGCCCAGCGCGGCGAAAATCTCACGTTCGATTGCCCCGCCGCTGCGCATATCATCCGCGGCAATGCCGTAAAAACTGGCTTTGTACAGTTCGCCGTCGGCGCGGTTTTCGTAGGTGAAGACCGCCGAAAACGGCAGCACATCCGCGCCGCGCACTTTGGTGGCCCTCAGGGTAACCGTATCGGCCAGGTCTTCACGGTCCACCAGCAGGGCCAGATCAAGCGACGCCTCGATGCTGGAATGCCCGCGCAGGGTATCCCCCGCCCGCCCCAGCGATCCGTTGCTCTTGCGCTGATGATGTACCAGCACCACCGCCGCGCCGGTTTCTTCCGCAAGTTGACGGAATTCGGACATGACCTTGGCCATATCGCCGCTGTTTTCTTCAGCGTCGCCGGAGATGACGCCCAGATTGTCAATCAGCACCAGCTGCACGCCGAATTCGCGGATGCGCGCCGCCAGCGCGCCCACCGAGGCTTTGTCGCTGGCGTCCAACCACGGGGTAGGCATCGAATAGTAATAGAGCGGCGCATCCGGCGGCAGACCGCGTGCCCGTCCCAGTGCACCGAAGCGGTCGTGGGTGCGGCGGCGGCCGTTGTCAAAATCCAGCCACATGACCGACCGCTGGCGGGTAGGGATGCCGCGTCCGGCGGTGTTGCCGCGCGAACCGTTCAGCCACGGCGCAGGCGGCAGCCATTCCAGCCCGCCGGCCACACACACCGCCAGATCCGCCAGCAAAAACGATTTGAGCGTGCCGGGCGCGCCGTACAGGATGTTGAGCGAAGGCAGGGCAAACAAACGGCCGGCAACATACTCCACCGGCGGGCGCTCCTGATAGGCATCCGCCAGGGTGAACACCTGCCACGGGTCAGCGCTGGAGGACTGCTCGCTCACTTCCTGGCGGGTGCGGCTGGGATTTTGCAGCGCCCAGTAAAACTGGCGCTTCTCATCGTCATTCAGCACCCGAAATTGCGCCAGCGCAGAGCGAACCGGCAGGGTAAAAGGCAAATCGTCCATCCGTTTCCCCCTCAACCAGCCATCAGCCGAAGTGCCTCAAAAAATTGTACTGGTTTTGTCCGAAAGTGATTGTTTTGAGCCGGGGAATGTGGTAGAATAGTTTTGTCCATCTTTCAGTGCTCCTTGTGCGCTGAAACATCCTGTCCCCCAGCCTGCGCCTGCCCGCGCTGGCTGGTTCGTTTTAGAATGGTTGCGTGTGAAAAAATCGGCGATATTATTATAGAACATTTTTTCTAAATTTCAATCACCCTTTCAGTTTATCCACATATCTTGCCAGGTCGGATAAGGTGTTCACCTCTGCGGGGAGGGCAATGTCGTTGCCCTGCAGCAACTGGCTGCGCAGATAAAAGACCAGAAAGGCAATCACATGCCCGCGGTGCAGGCGCGTACCGAAGCGTTCCGAAAGCAGATTGGCAATTGCATCCAGCGCTTCCAGTTCGTCATCCGTCAGGGTGATGTGGACCGGTTTACGGCGGAAGACGTTGGGCGGCCGTCCGCGTCCGCGGCGCGGCTGGGCATGTTCAATCGGCTGCACTTCCATTTCCAGCAAACGCAGCCACGGATAGACGTCGGTTTGATCCTTGCGGTTGGTTGAAGCGATTTTCTTAGCCATAAAAATAATTTATTTTCTTAGCCATGAAATTAACCCGATTGGTTACACGAAATTTCAACCCCTTCTCACCCATTTTCCACCCCATCACCCGCCTGGTTAACCACCAGATTCTGCTGGGCAACATAGTCCTTCAGGGCGGCTTCGACCACCGGCATATCGGCCACCTTGCGGTTCATGGCGCCCATGTGGTCAATGATTTTGGAGCACAGGCTGACAATTTCGCGCGGGATGCCGTGGGTTGCCTGCCAGACGGCGAGGAAGGCCGACTGGGTCAGGAGCGGGTCTTTGCGCCCGGCTACCGCGCAGCGGAAACGAATCAGTTCCAGCGTATCCTCCAGCGAAAGCGGGTTGAGGCGGAACCACGAGTCCACCCGTGAAAGCACCTCCGGACGCAGATTGAAGATGCGCTGCACTTCCGGCTGACCGAACAGAATCACCTGCGCAAGTTTTTGCGAGATGTCGAAATTGTAGATGTGATGCACCAGCGATAGCGAGCCCGGCGACATCAACTGCGCGTCATCCAGAATCATGACCACATTGCGCCCCTGCTCTTTCTGATCCACCAGAAAGCCCTCGAACTCGCGCCACTGCATGGTCATGCCCTTGCGCCGCTCCAGATTGAGCGCGTAGGAAACATCCAGCAGCGCGGCATACTCCGATTCGTAAGCGGCGGTGTGGACAAAGACCACGCTGAAATCCTGCGGGTAAGCGCGGTAAATGGATTCGAGCCGGCGGGCAATGGTGCTTTTGCCCACCCCAAAACCGCCTTCCACCACCGCCAGACCGCGCCGTTCTTCGATGACCTCCTGAATGCGGTCGAGCACATCGCCATGCTGGGCAGAAAGATACAAAAAACGCGGATCCGCCGAGCGGGAAAAGGGTTCTTCCGAAAAACCTAAATCGCGCAGGATGATGCGCCTTTGGGGATCTCGTAATCTCACCATGATGGTTTCAAACACCCTCTTTGAGAATAAAAACGGATGAAACGGGACTTTGGTTCTTGTAAACTAGTTTATACAAGAATCATTTGCGAGTCAATATGGAATCGCCCACCAATTACCCGAATTTAACCGATTTTACCCCCAAAATCACCAGTTGAATAGCGTTTCAGCCCTGCAAAATGATTCTGGATAACGATCCAGCGCTCTATTGACCCCCTCGAAACACTACCCACTCACACTTACCCCCCTTTAAGGGGGGGTAAGTGGTAAGTGAGCGGGCGGATTGCTGTAAGTGAGTGTAAGTGGGTGTAAACCGGTAAGTGATTATTGCTATAATCTCTCCACCTTAGATTTAGCGGTTTGTTATATAATTTCAATGGATGAAAACTGCATCTGAAATTACAGGTCAAGAGCTGGTAAATGCTCTGGAAAGACTGAATATCCGCTTTATCCTCGGGGCACAAAGCGATGAGAAAACGCGGTCTGTTGACCCTGTATCCTTGATTGCAGCTCTGGCACGGAGCGACGATGCACGCCTGAGACTGGCGCTCATCCCCCTTTTTTTGGAACACCCTGAGTTTTCCAAATACGCACCTGAAGTTGCCGATCAACTCGACCCATCTGCACGCTTGACCTTGCAATGCTATTACACTGCTGCTTTTTGCCTTTTGGAAGAAAACAACCCCAATCGAAAATATCTTCCAGATTACTTTTCCAAAGAACTGAATCTCTCCTTCAGTGGGACTTGTCAGGAAAATCTCCATCTTCTGGCAAAACGTCATCGGGAACTGAGCGGCATGGCAGTCAATTGGCTTGGCACCTACCTTCATGCAGCAAAATTCCGGCATACCCACTCTGCTCCCAATCGGAATATTAACCGGTGTATCCCCTAGAGATTCGAAATCTTTTGTAAAAGATGGGTGAACGGGTTCCCCAAGATTCGCATTTGGATGACATTGTATTTCTCGTACGAAACGGCTATGTTGATGTGAAGGAATTAGAAAGGATCACAAAGGCTGCTCTAGTTCGAGCACAAGAATTTGACTTAAGTCCGGAAATACTTGATCATTTCTCCGAATTGAAGCGAAGGCTGAATTAAATAACAGAATTTTCTGATCAAGGATAGAAACCGGGATTCAGCATCGGCTGATGCCTTTCAACGCTTTGACGGCAGCGTTGCTACCATGCCTTTACCGGGCGGGTGACGCCAGTTTTGAGAGGCGTGTACTGCTAAGCCAGCGAGGGCTGGCTGCCCGAATGAAACACCGCCGGCAGCGGCTGGCCGGGTTTGTAATGTCGCCAGCGGCTGGCCAGAAAGTCCACCGCTTCCTGCAGGCGGCGTTCCGGCAGAGCGGTGTAAATGTGAATCTGAAAGTAATCTTTGAATTCCTGCTGGATGCGGGCGTGTGCCAGCGAGCGCGGCTTGACTTTGCCGGACTGGAACATGGCTTCCCCCACCTCCTGAATCAGGCGCTGAATCAGGCGCGCCTGCTGGCTGTTGATGGCGGCTTCGGCCACTACTTTGGCTTGAATGTCGGCGTAACGGCTGTTCAGTTCGTCCACTTTCAGGCCAAGCCGTTCCAGTTCTTTTTCCACCCGGCCGGAGAGCAGGTCCACCTTTTTCTTCAGGCTGCGGAAATCGGCCATCAACTCGGCCAGCTCGCGTTCCTGCGGGGTGTCGAAACGCTCCACTTCGGCGGCCAGTTCGGGCGGCAGAATATCGGCGCGGTAGACGAACCAGGCGGTTTCGGCAAAGTCGCGCTTGAACAGAATCACCTTAGCGCGGATTTCCTCGCGCACGCGGCTGGCGTCAATCGTCCCCAGCCAGTACGGCAGGGCGCGCAGGTTGAGAAAGGCTACCTCGCGCGTGCGGGTGCTGTTCTGATAGGGGGTTTCGACGGCGATATTGACCAGTTTATCCGAGATGGCCTCGTCGGACTGGATGCGCCGGCGCTGGCTGTTGGGGTCAATTCCCAAAGCGTGGCAAACCTCGTCGAGGCGGATGTAAAACTGGCGGTCAGAAGCCAGCAGTGCGGTGTAGGTTTCGCCGTAAAACTCGAAGGGAAAGCCTTGTAAAATGGTCAACATGCGGTGAAGTTCCTCCTGATGCGGGCAAGATAGAATGTCATCACCACATTCTATCTCAAAGCACGCCAACCGGCGGCTATTTTAACCGACCCAACTGCCGGGATAGGATGCGATGATGACATTTTATCTATGGTTTCTACCGCCTTCGTTGGGGCTTGCCAAAAGTGGCCTGAAATTCCTCCAGCGGCAGAATCAGGTTGAAATCGTAACGCGGGCTGCGGGATGGGGCTTTGTAGCGGTTAAGGTCTACCCTTCCACGCGCCAGGTCTTCCACAAAACGCAGCAATCCCAGGGTGGCAATCTGGCTGGCGGGCACACCGTGGGCTTCGGCCAGCTCTTTGATGCGCTCGCGCAGTTCTACCGGAATGTCGTAGGTGGTGTGAAACGGACGCCGGGCGCGGATTTTCTCCCGTTCTTTTTTCTTCTTTTCGCGCTCCTTGGGTGAAAGGCGCGCTTCCTGATGGCGCTGCTCGGTGCGCTGCAGCAGCAGGTTGACGGCCGGGTCGGACTGGGTCAGTTCCTGCCCAAAATCCACAAAATTCGGGCTGCTTTCCGGGGGGATATTTCTTTTTGCCGGGCTCATCGCAGGATTACCTCCTCAATTCGATCAATGACCTGTTGGTAGCCGCCCACGGTTTTGCCGCTTCGTTCGTTGTAGCCGACCAGCGCGCGGGCGGTCGGCGCATATTCCCACAGGGTTTTGCCAAAGCGGGTTGACTCGCGGCACAGCACATCCTGGGGGATGGGCGGCCAGACGTATTCCTTGAAATTTTCGGCCAGGTGGCGCAGCTGCAGGTAGCTTTCGTTGGTGGTGCGGTCGTAAAAGGTGGGGATGATGGCGCCCAGTTCGCAGGTGCTGATGCGCGCCAGCGATTTGATGGTGTACAGCATATCGCGCACGCCTTTGACCGCCAGCTGATCCAGCCGGGTGGGGATGAGGACATAATGCGAGGCGACAATCGCCAGGGTGTGCAGAATGTCAATGCTGGGGGCGCAATCCAGCACGACCACATCGTACGCAGCCCCCTGCAGCACATCGTCGAGGATGTATTCGCGCGGGCGGTCGGAGAGCGAGCCGATGGCGGTTTTCAGGCTGACGCTGGACTTGTCGGAACGCACCACGTCCAAATTGGGTCTACCCGAAGGGTAGACCCCTTCCTCCAGCGGGACGGTATTGCCGGGGAAGAGAATGCGGAACAGGTCGTTGCCGGATGGCAGACCCAGACAGTCGGCAACGTTGCCCTGTGGGTCCAGATCCATGATCAGCGTGCGGTAGCCGCGCAGCGCCAGGCCATGCGCCACGTTGACGGCGGTTACCGTTTTGCCCACTCCCCCTTTTTGATTGACGATGGCCAGAACGATCATGCTTCACCTCCGCGGAAAAAGGAATGATTGCATTTCAAGGGTAGACATTTTATATTATAATCGTCTACCCTAACATTTGTCAAGGTCTACCTTGTTGTCTACCCTATAATGTAGACCCTTGTTTTTAATGGGTAGACCCATAACCGCTTAAAACCACCTTTTTAGCCACTTACAAAGCGGGGGAGGGGAGTGAATATCACGCCCGGGTAATGACCGGTTTAAGCTGCAAAATCGGCCCTTGCGGAAAGGGCCGGAAATCCCAGGGGAGCGGGAAATCATGGCTTTCTCAAAGTCGAAAACGGTCAGACAGCGGCCGGCGGGTGCTGACCAATGTCTATTCAGAATAATCCACTCATGCGTCAAATCGAGCGATTTTGCCACCTCCAGATGGGTGGGGGTCGTTTCGCTGCAATTCAAGTTTCGATACAAAGTTTTAGGATTGTCAAGGAACTTTGAGAAAGCCATCGGCGGGGAAGGATTTATCCTGGAGTGTCGTTTTTATTACCAGGCTTCCGGGACGCAAAGGGCTGATTCGCCTCACTTCGGCAGGCCGTCTGCCGGGCGCAACGCCCGGGCTTGAGGCTGGCTGGCAGTTCCAAAGAATGTGCAAGGGTCTACTCTATACATAATTGAGTAGACCCTTATCGTGTTTTAGGGTAGACCTTGTGTAAATTACAAGAGCCCTCCGGTTGCCTCAACGGACACCGCCAGAGGGAAGGCCCTCCCGCTTACAGCCGGAACTCGCCCTGCAAACCGGCCTGACTGTGGGGGGCAATCCATACCTGAAAGAGCCCCGCTTCAACGCCGTAGGTGCCGTCGGCGCGGGTGAAGGCCAGCTGCTCCTCACTGAGCGTAAAGACGACCCGGCGGCTTTCGCCGGGCTGCAAATGGACGCGCCGAAAACCCTTCAGCTCGCGCACCGGACGGGTGAGTGTGCCGACCCGATCGCGCACGTACAGCTGCACCACCTCGCTGCCGGCACACCGGCCGGTGTTGGTGATGGTCGCCTGGATTTCCAATTTACCGTTGAGGCGCGGGCTGCTCAGGCGCAGGTCGCTGTATTCAAATTGCGTGTAGGTCAAACCGTAGCCAAACGGGAACAACGGGCCGTCGGGCAGGTCAATATAGCGGTAGCGGAATTCCCCATCCTCGGTGACCGGCCGTCCGGAATTCTTTCGATTGTAGTAAATCGGCACCTGACCGGTAGCGCGCGGGAAGGTCACCGGCAGCCGTCCGCCCGGCTCGGTGTGCCCGAACAGCACATCCGCCAGTGCCGCACCGCCCTCGATGCCCGGATGCCAGGCATACAGGACGGCATCGGCGAGGGCGATGACGCGCGGGATGACCAGAGGCCGCCCGGCGAAGATGACCGCCACCAGCGGTTTACCGAGTGCGGCCATGCTTTCGAGGAACTGGATTTGACCGGGGGGCAGGTTCAGGTCGCTGACGTTGGCATTTTCCCCAGAGCGCGAGGGGTGTTCGCCCAGCAGCAGCACCACCGCATCGGCCTGATGGGCGAGCGCCAGCGCCAGATCGCGGTTGGGAATGAACCACAGGTCAACTTCTTTGGGAGCGTTGGCGCGCACGGCTTCATCCAGCGGGGTGACATCCGCGGCGCGCCCATCGGGCGACCAGGTGCCGAACAGCTCATCGCGGGCGTGGACGAAATCACCGGCGAAAAGGATGCGCCGCAAGCCGTGCAGCGGCAGCAGACCGGCGCGGTTTTTGAGCATCACCATG
>NZ_DAOUBL010000148.1:0-4859 GCF_034432615.1 Bellilinea sp.
ACGGACGGGCTTCTTTGCTCCAGTCAATGCCGGAGCCGAGATGGGGTACCGGTGAAAGCACATAAAAGGCCTCCATCCCATCCGGCGCCATACTGGGATCGGTGAGCGTTGGCATGTGCAGGTACAGCGAAAAATCATCCGCCAGAATTTTCTTGTGGAAAATATCATCCAGCAGCGGTTTATAGCGGCTGCTCAGGATGATGTTGTGGTGCGCCAGCCGTGAATCCAGATAGCGGCGGCGGGTTCCAAAATAAATCACAAACAGCGACATGGAGTAACGCATCCTTTCGATGCGCCGGTTGGTGTATTTCCGCCGATAGGTTTCCGGGATCATCGAGCGGTAAGTGCTGGCCACATCCGCATTGGAAACGACCATATCGGCTGCGTAAAACTCGCCGTTGCGCAGCCGAATGCCCGTAACTTTGCGATTCTGCACAGTGATTTCCGCCACATCGGCGTTCAAGTGCACTTTTCCTCCCAGTTCAAGGAACAATCTGGCAAAGGCTTCTACGATTGCACCTGTTCCGCCCAATGCGTAATGTACGCCCCACTTCCTTTCCAGATAGTGAATCATGGCATAGATACTGCTCGAATCGAAGGGGTTGCCGCCAATCAACAACGGATGAAACGAAAAAACCTGGCGCAGAAAATCATTTTTGACAAACTGAGAAACATAACTGTAAACCGAACGGTAAGACTGGAGGCGGATCAAGTCCGGTGCAACTTTCAACATGTCGGTTACTTTCAAGAAGGGTTTATCCGCCAGTTCCACAAACCCTTTTTGGAAAATGGCACGAGTATTTTCTATGAAATGTTGGTAACCTTCTTTATCTTCCGGATTCCACAGGTCAATTTGAGAAAGGATGAACTGCGGGTCGTTATTGTAGTCAAAGCACTTCCCTTCATGGTCAAAAATCCGGTAAAAGGGATCAACCGGTACCATCTGGAAGTAATCTTCCCGCCGCCGTCCGGCCTGTTCAAAGATTTCATCAAACATGAACGGCGCAGTGATGACAGTCGGCCCGCCATCAAATTTGAAGCCGTTGATTTCATAAACATAGGCGCGCCCCCCCAGTTTATCGCGCTTCTCGAAAATTTCTACATCAAAGCCGTTGGCAGCCAGTCTGACCGCAGCGGCAAGACCCCCAAAGCCAGAACCGATGATGATGATTTTTTTAGCCATTTTCCCTCCAGAAGAAATGAAATGCGCAATCGCATTGGAAAACACAATAGAGATTTTGACATAAACAAGCCAACTTGACAAACGATTGTACAAACTATGTAGAATGCAGCCGTTCGGCTTTCAAGATTAAACCGTCGAACTCTGTTTGAGCCGAAAAATAATCCAGCACCTGCCGGGCTACCCGCATGGCACCAAGGGTTACCCCGGCGGTGGACTGCCCTGGAAATATCGAATCGCCGACCAGCCAGAGGTTTGAAATGCCCGTCCACGAGCCTCGAGCCGCCAGCAGGGAGGTTTGCGGGAATCCTCCCACCATCCCGTACGGACGGCGGGTGTAAAAAGCAAAGGTGCGCGGCGTGCCGGGCAGGCACAAACGTACCGCCCGCCGGATGCCCGGCAGCGCAAATTCGGCCGCCGCCAGCATTTTTTCGGTGTAGGCTTGCCGCTTTTCCTCATAGGCCGAGCGGTCGTCAAGCCACCAATCCGCTACACGAGTATGGGTGGAAAGCGTGGCAGTCCGCATCCCCGGCGGAGCACGCAGCGGGTCATCTTGGGGTGAGAGGGAAATAAACACGGAGTTCCCTTCGCCCAGCGGCCGGCCAGCATTCACCACTACCTGAAAATGATCGGCAGGTACAGCCGGTAATTCGGCCTTTTCCAGGCCGAGATAGAGGGTAAAAGCACCCCAGCCTTTTGGCCGTGCGTGGATTTCGTTCTGCAGGCGTTGGGGGACACTTTTCCCCAGCACTTCTGCCAGCCCCCACGGGGTCAGGTTGGCAACCACCCCATCGGCTTGAAATTGTAAACCCTTGCGGGTATGAACCAGAAGATTGCCATCCTGTTTAACAACAATGCTTTCAACCGGCTGGCGGTAATAAAGCGTTCCGCCGTTGTGAGTCAGCCAATCTGCCAGAGTTTTCGCCAGTTGACCAATTCCACCCCGCACATGATGGACGCCGCGGCGCGGCAGGTCCAACGCAGCACTGCCATACAGCGCATTGGCATGAGGCGAGGTGGTTTGGGCTGAAATCAGCAATTGTGAATCAACAAATGCCCTCAGCAGTTTGCTGGAACGGCGCGGCAGTAAATGACCAACGGTCAACAGAGCAAAGGGGGCCGCCGGCAGGGTTGAAGGGCGCAAAGCCTTTACCAGATCCCCACAATCCCGCAAGGACTGGGGCGGGAAGGGGAAATTCCGCGCCGAAACCTGCCAGGCCTGTTCGGCCAGCCATTCCTGCATCCTCCAAAAAGAGCGGCTTTCGGGAAAGTTCTGCTCAATTTCCTCCCGCCAGCGCTCCCGTTCAGCCCATTGAAAAATCGGCTGTCCTTCGATAAAAGTTATCCAGGCCGGGTTCACCGGCTGAATTGGCCACTCAACCCCCAGCAGGTTTGCCAGGCGTGCGTGTGGGCCGCCCCGGCTGAACCCACCAGCCAGGGTTGCGCCGGCATCAAAACGGTAGCCCTGGTGGTAGAAGGTGCCGGCTGAACCGCCAGGATAAATATGGGCTTCCAAAACGGTCACCCGCAGCCCAGCCTTGACCAGCAAAGCCGCAGCAGTTAAACCGCCAATTCCCGCTCCTACCACGACCACATGCGGGATTTTTGCGCCGGTCATGCGCCTTTCCTCCCGCGCCCGATCAACCAGCGGGTCACCCAGCTGCGATAGGTAAATAACAGCCGCAGCGCCAGCGGCGAATAGACCAGCCTTGTCCACCAGCCGGCAGCGCCCTGAGGGTATTCAAATTGAATTTCCTCCCTTATCAAGGTTCTTTGAGCATCCAGCGCTTCAAAGGAATGGCGATGGTGCCAGAAGCGTAATGGTCCTTTCACCTGCGTATCGGTGAATCCTCTCAGGGCATCCACCTGGGAATGCAACGCTCTCCAGCGCACCGGGAAAGGACCAAACCAAAGGGTAAATTCTGCAATCGAACCTTCGGCAATCGGTTCAAGGTGGTGAAACTGGACAAGAATGGGCGGCGGGGTTAACCGGCGCAAAGCGCGCGTATCGCGGTGAAACTCGGCAACTGCCTCTTGAGATGCCCTGACCTCAAACTGAAAGCGGAAATGGCGCATGAAAATCACCTAACGCGGGGCAGGCGTGACTACCGCCGGCTGGTGCGCCGGCCGGTAGATATACCGGTAAACATACGTTGCCAGCCAGAGGACAATCAACGCGGAGAACAGACCGGGTGCCCATGTTCCAAGGGTATCCAAAAGCAGCCCCCCCAAAGTGGGCGAAAAGACGCGGGTCAGGCTTTCCAGTGAAGCGGCCAAACCCAGCGTACCACCCACTTCAATGGGCGCCACCGACTTGCTGATCGCACTGTTGATAACGGTATTCAGCACGCCGCCGCCAAGCGCAATCGGGATCAAATCTAACAGGAGTGCCGGCACACTGGTAACCAGCGCCCATCCCAGCAGTCCGACCGCCATCAATACGGTGGCCATAAAAATAAGGGATGGTTCGCTGAAACGACGGGTCAAACGCCCGATGAGAAAGCCCTGTACAAAGGCGGAAAGAAATCCCACATAGGTGAGCAGATAGCCGGTGGTTTGAGCGGTCAGGTTCAAGCGCTGCAAACCCCAAAGGGCAAAAATGGTCTGAAATATCGAAAAAGCAATTGCAAAAAAGAAGCGGGTATGCAGCAATGGCCCGACTACCGGTTTACGCAGCGCCGCCAGCATGGCGCTCAAAGTCATCGGCGGGCGTTTTCCCTGCGCCAGGGCTGCGCGGCGTTCGGCAGTCAGCGATTCGGGCAGCCAGAAGAGCACCATCAACAAGTTCAGCGCTGAAAGGCCGGCCGCCGCAAAAGACGGCACTCCGAAGCCAAAGCGGCTGAGCAGTCCGCCAATCGCCGGGCCGAGGATGAAACCCAGCCCAAATGCCGCCCCAATCAGCCCCAGACCGCGGGCGCGGTTGCTCTCGTCCGTTACGTCGGTAATATAGGCCTGCGCCACGCTGATGTTGCTGCCGATGATACCCGCCAAAATGCGGGCAGCGAACAACATCCACAGGTTGGCAGCCAGCCCGAGCAGAACAAAACTGAGGATGTTCCCGGCAAGGCTGATCAGCAGTACCGGACGACGCCCAAAACGATCCGATAGACGGCCAAAAATGGGGGCTGCCAGAAACTGCGCCAGCGCATACACTGCAACCAGCAGGCCAATTTCGAAAGAACTGGCGTTGAACTGTTTGGCGTAATAGGGGAGCAGGGGCAAAATCAGGCTGAAACCCAGCAGGTCAATGAATATGATGACAAAAACGGTGGAAAGTGCTTTGTTTTTGAACATAATAAAACCTCTTTGCTACAAAATTGCGCCTGATCTGAAATCAGGCGCGGAAATAAACCAGCATGAAAATGTCCTTTTTCGGGCTAAGTGCCCGTCATCAATTGTTCAAGGCGCGCCACAATTTCGGCAGGCGTTCCGCTCAGGTAAACCGCGGGCACATTTTCCGGCAGTTGATGCTCCAAAAAAGCCCGCCCACCCAACACCACAAGCGGCTGGGGTTCGGGAAACTGCTTTAAAATTTCCGGCAGACGGGCAAGTTGAACAGCCGAATCCTTGCGGGTGGCGGTGAACAACAAAAGACGCGGCCGCAGGGGTAAGAGGGCTTCTTCCAGCCGGTCAAGCGGCAGGTCCTGTCCAAAGTATTTGACATCCCAGCCACGCCAGC
>NZ_DAOUBL010000149.1:0-10000 GCF_034432615.1 Bellilinea sp.
CTTCCCACAACTGTCCACTTTTCAACTTTATAAGTGTCCACTTTTCAACTTTTCCTAACAGCATGAATTTGGCGCGGTTGGGTTATAATTTAAGGGTGGGTTGAAATTTTCGCAGCAGGAGTTTTGCCTTGACATTCCCGAATCCTTTTTACCGCTGGCGACCGCATCCGTGGCATGGTCTTGAAATCGGACCCAACCCTCCTCAATTGGTGCACGCCTACATTGAAATTACCCCCTTCGATCTGGTCAAGTACGAAGTGGAAAAGACCACCGGTTATCTTAAGGTGGATCGTCCGCAGCGCAGTTCGTCTCAGCCGCCTACGCTGTATGGCTTTGTTCCGCGGACTTACTGCGGAAAACGGGTCGGTGACCTGACCCCCATGGCGGCGCGCGGTGATGGTGATCCGCTGGATATTTGCGTGATCAGTGAAAGGCCTATTACCAAATCCGAAGTGATTTTAACCGTACGGGTAGTGGGCGGTTTGCTGATGATTGACAATAATGAGGCCGACGATAAGATCATTGGTGTGCTGCATAACGATAAATTCTGGGAAAATGCGCATGATGTAGAGGATTTACCCGATGTTCTGGTTGAACGGCTGCGGCATTATTTCAGTACGTATAAACTTGTACCGGGTAAAGAAAATCAGACCTACATTCATTCCGTCTATAATGCCGAACATGCCATGAAAGTCATCGAGGCGGCGATAGCCGATTACGATGAAGCCTACGGCAGTTGATGAATTAAGAAAGGGTTTTCTGCCAGGCGATTAAGCCGTTCAAATGCTCTTTTTCGTGGTCGAGAATATCGCTGGTGATGATCTTCGCCAGCGTATTTTTTCCTTTCAGCCACCCAAACAGAGCCGGATTGTTCAATTCCTCCGTTGTATATTCCTTAATTCTGCGGATGGTTTGATCGCGGATGATTTGATAATCACTCCACACTCGGTCAAAGGAACGATCCTTGAACTGTTCATACCAGATGGCATTCTGCTCATCAGCGCTGATTTTTTTAAAGTGCACGGTGGACGGCTTGATTCCCTGACGAGCCTGAAAAAGGAGTTTGATGGTCTCGGACTCCCACAATAACAGGTGAGCCAGTACGTCCTTGACCGACCAGAATCCACACGCGCCGGGCTGGAGACGCTGGTCTGCAGAAAGGCTATCCACGAAATTAAGCATGGACCGATGGCTTTCTTTCAGCGTTTGAATCAGGTCTCTTGCATCAATCAATTGGGTTTCCATTCAACTCATCCTCAGGTGCTCTTTTATTTTCCAGTATAGCATCGAATATCGGTTAAAATCAGGTAGAACCTGACAATTGGAGGCAGTTTGTGTCCAACTTTCCAATAGACCGCGCAACATGGCAGCAAGGATTGACCGTAGAAGAATTTGTCGAGAGCATGACCCAGCATCAAAAACCGATGCGGCGGCGTTTGCAGCAGGTAAAACTCCAGCCGCAGGAAATTAAACAAATTCAAAAGCTGGACAGACCTCTTTATCTGGCGGTGATGACCGAAGACTGGTGTTCTGATTGTCTGATGGTGCTGCCGATTCTGGTCAAAATTGCCGAAACCTCCGGAAGAATTGAAGTAAGGATCTTTATCCGCCGCGAGTGGCAAAGTTTGCGCTCTTTTTATCAAAGTCAGGATATTCCCAGCATTCCGGTTGCCACTTTTTTAGATGAGCAGTTTCAACCGCTGGTCACCTGGATTGAGCGTCCGCGAGCGGCGCATCAAAAGCTGGCGGAGTGGAAACTGGCGCATCCCGAAGTTGAACAAATCCGTCGCCGGGCAGATTTATCTGCCGAAGAAAAACGGCAAATGCTCAAGGATGTGTTGGATCAGTTACTGGTTGAGATGGAAGAATGGTATGAGCAAGGCTTGCAGTCCGAAACCGTGCGGGAAATTCTGGACCTGCTTGGATTGAATGAGGTGAGTGGCACCCCTTGACTTATTCTTCGATCATCACACAGGTTTCCTGAAAGTAATTTTGCTGAATGCTTTGCCAGGTTTCGGCAGGATTGTTGCGCAGGAAGGGGGCAAATAACGGCATTACCTGTTTGATTTGCTCGGCGATGCGTTGAACAACCCGCCGCAGAGAAAAATGAGCATTATCTGCGCTGCGCAGAGAGATCAGGTGGTCAGCCGAGCGCAGGTTCATTTGCAATAAAACACGGCGGTTATAGGCATTTGGTACGACATAAGCCGCCACTTCGCGATTGAAGGCTGTCAGCTGCTGATAGGCTTGATGAGCCATCCGCATGGCTTGCCGGAAGTGGTCTTCCAGTCCGGCGAGGACAATTGCGCGCGGCAAAGCATACCCCAGATGGGTGGACAATGGCTGAGGCGTCTGGGTCATCATGCGGTGGCGTTTGAGCTCGAAATATGCTCCCTGATCGAGAACCAGATCAAAAGTAAAGCTGGAATACTCCAGTTCACGCAGGGGGATGGTGTGTTTTTCCAGGCTGCCCAGCAGCGTTTCGGCAATCTGGCGGCGCAGAGCGGGGTCAGCCTGTTTAATCGCTGACAAACACTGCGCATAGTCAAGTGACGCGAAACGGTAAAGAGCCGCCGCCAGAATATGCTCCTCGGCTTCCGTATCCCAAAAAATCAGCCTGCACCAATCGGCCGGCACAGAATCTGGTGAGAATTGTTGAGCCAGTTTCTGCAATTGCTGGCGGGTATTTTGTAAATAAGGCAAGGGGGTGGCGTATTTGACCAGGGTGGGCACGCAGGCCTGAGCAACGCTTTTGATTTCCTCACCGGCCTGACGCACTTCAATGAGCGGGTGGCTGAGCATTTTGGAGAGGGTATGTTCAAGGGCGCGGGCATTGATGGTCACGCCGACATTGGCCAGCGCAGCAGCCGGCAGGTAAAAGCGGGCAACATCCACATATTTTGAGCGGATGCGCCTTTCCCAGGCGGTTTCGCTTTCCCCTTCGCGGGCGGGGTGCTGCTGCTGAATCAGGGCGCGGACATGGGGCAGAGCCTCCTCATAAGCCTGGAAAAGTCCTAACACAGTATCCTCATAGAGCGATTTCAGCGGATGATCTTCCAGCTCGGCCGGTAGATGGTAATCTTCTTTTGTCCACTTCTGGTAACGGGTGGATTTTTCGGTGTAAGAAGCCAGGCGGCAGGATTCCAGGCTTTCGACGGCGAGACGCGAGATATTTTCGACCGCGATGTGCAGCACGGCATGTTCGGCTACTGAGGCGTGCCCATAACCCACAACCCACTTTTCGTGAAATTCAGCGCTTTTTTCATCAGTCAATTCAGCGGCAATTTCGCTGAACCGCTGGGGAGAGCGTGATGTTTTGGCAAAGGTGACGGCGATCGTTTCAGGGGGGAGATTTTTCGGGTCGAGCAAATAAACCTGTCGTTTAGGGGGCATATTTGAGCACCTCCTCAGCCCTTTTCTTATCCTGATTGACCTGTTCAATCAGTGCATCCACCGAAGTAAACCGAATTTCGGAACGCAAGTGCTGGACAAAGTCTAGCGCGAGCGATTGATTGTAAAGATTCTGTTGAAAATCCAGCAGATGGGTTTCCAGATGGGGCTGCAGGTTGTGTTGGTCAAAGGTCGGCCGAAAGCCGAGATTGGTGACCGAGGGATAACGGACACCGCTCACCCATGCCCAGGTGGCATACACGCCGCCGGCCGGCAACAGTTGTTCTTCCCAAAACTGGAGATTGGCAGTTGGAAAACCGAGTTGTTTGCCACGCCCATCCCCATGAATAACGCTGCCGCTGATGCGGTAATATCTTCCCAACAGACGGCTTGCCTGATGCACCTCGCCTTTTTGCAAGTGATCGCGGATCAGGCTGGAGGAAATCCGCTCACCATCCAGCAAAACGGGTTGAATGACCTGCAAGCCAAAGCCCATTTGTTCACCAATCTGTTTCAGGCGGGTAAGGTTGCC
The DNA here is from genome assembly GCF_034432615.1 of Bellilinea sp. Lineage (GTDB taxonomy): Bacteria > Chloroflexota > Anaerolineae > Anaerolineales > Anaerolineaceae > Bellilinea. Next base: position 3,923 of record NZ_DAOUBL010000149.1, read on the forward strand.
CTCTCTCCCTCTGCCAAGTGCGAAATCTGAACCGGCGAGCACTTGCCGGATTTCAAAGCGCGAAGAAATCCAGCGCATAAACTCTTCCGCGCTTAAAGCCGCCATTTGCAGGGTGAAAGGAAGTGTAATGATCATATCCACACCCGCTTCTCCCAGCAGTCTGGCGCGTTCCTGAGGAGAGGTGAGATAGCGCGGATTCTCGATTTTTCCCAGAACAACAGCCGGGTGCGGATGGAAGGTAACCACGAGACTGGCGGCCGAGTCGTGATGCGCGCCCTCTACCAGTCGGCGCAGGATGGCTTGATGTCCGCGGTGCACGCCATCGAACACGCCGATTGTCAACCAGACGGGTGAGGGGGGGGCTTCTTCAAAGGAGGAATAATGCTGCATGATCACCTGTAAAAGGCTGCTTTAGCCAGTAAAGCCGGCAGCGAAGGTACGGTTTTATGGTCGCCGGCTACTGGTAAAAAACTTTTTTCGGCTGCCATTCACTGGTGGCCGGGTCAAACTCCAGCAGAGCAATCAGCTCTCCCTGCTCGCTGATGCCGCGTGTCATTTTTCCAATGCCCGCCTTGCCGGGGATGCGATGACCATGCCGTACGGCTTCCACCTGTTCACTGGTCAATTCCACGGATGGCCAGTCGGAGAGGGCTTCGGCAGCCGGGATGACGTATTGATACCAGTTGCCCTGTTCAAAGGCTTCTTTGAGTTTCCGCAGCGGGACGGCATCCCGCAGGGTAAAGCGTCCGGATTTGGTGCGCCGCAGGCCAACCAGGTGCGCCCCGCAGCCCAGCATTTTGCCCAAATCATTTGCCAGAGAACGGATGTAGGTGCCGCTCGAACAATATACATCAATCACTGCCTCAGGGGGTGCCCATTCCAGCAGTTCCAGACTGTACACGGTTATTTTGCGAGGTTGCAGATCAATCTCTTCACCCTCGCGGGCCATTTCGTAGGCTTTGCGTCCTTTTACTTTTACGGCGGAGTAGGGAGGAGGCACCTGTTCAATTTCGCCAATGAACGATTGCAAGGCTGCCACAAACTGTTCTTCGGTGATGTTGACCGGATTGTTGGTCAGGATCTGTCCATCGGCGTCGTAGGTATCGGTGGTTGTGCCCAATTGAATGACCGCCTGATAACGCTTGTCTGAGGCAGATACGTATTCGGAGAGTCGAACAGCCGGACCCAAAAGAACGACCAAAACGCCGGATGCTCGCGGGTCCAAAGTACCTGTATGACCTGCCCGGCGAATGCCCGTCCCTCGCCGGATAATCTGGACGATGTCATGAGAGGTGTAGCCGACGGGTTTATCCACGACCAGCACGCCTGAGATGGTGTTGTTTGGGTTTGTGTTATCGTTCATCTTATGCAATTCCTTGCGAAGAATCTTTCCCCTCGTTCGTCAGGAGTTTGGACTGCTGCTCATAAAATCTTCGGTGGCAGCCAGCACCCTGGCCTGCACTTCTTCCAGACTGCCGGTTATTTCTGCACCGGCAGCGGCCGGATGACCGCCACCGCCAAACTGCGCAGCCAGTTTGGAAACATCCCAACCCGGCTGAGCGCGCCACGATACTTTGACATGATCGTGTTTTTGCTCGTTAAACAGGATGGCAATATCACACTCACTGATGCTGGAGAGCAAGTTGGCCAGATCAGCGTCATCGTTGCCATTATACCCGACAGTGCGCCGATCTGCTTGAGTTAGGGTTGACCAAATGATCCGCCCTTTTTTCTGTAATGTGGAAAGCCCTACCCCCCAATAGCGGGCTTCTTCAAAGGAGCGTTGAACCAAACCCCGATAGTACAATTCCGGCAGATTGGCGCCTTTCTCCATCAAATCGGCTGCCAACCGAAGGGCTTTTGGATTCATGTTCGAAGTACGGAAACCAATCGTATCGGTAACGATTCCGGTAAGTAATGCCTCTGCTACCGGTTGGGTAATTTCCAGCCCCAATTGGGGCAAAATTTCTGCCAGAATGGCTGCGGTGGCAACCGAATCAGGGTCCACCCAATTGAGACGGGCGTAACCGGGGTTGGTGATATGGTGATCCACCTGGATATCCGGCTGGTGTGCATTGAAGGCTGCGCCAATGCGTTTGAAATCGGCAGCATCCACGACAATAAAGGTATCGAATTTGCCCTGCGGTGTGCGGACGATTTCGCGGCTGCCGGGTAAGTGTAGCAGATTTTGCGGAATCGAGTCACTCAATCCCATGACCACGTCCTTTCCGGCCTGACGCAGCGCCAGACCCAAACCCAGCATCGAGCCAATGGCATCTCCATCGGGACGGATGTGGGAGGTGATCAGGATGCGATGGGCGGCTTGCAGCGTCTCTCGCATGGCCGTCAGGGTTTGCGGGTCAGTCATTTTCATTTTCTTCACCTTGAGCGGATTCTTCCGAAGAAGAGGAATTTTCGCTGCGCAGGGAAGCCAGCAGGCGTTCGATGCGGTCGGCGCGTTCCGGTGTTGGATCCCAGTGAAAGCGAAGACGGGGGAAAACCCGCAATTCGATCTGATCTGCCAGCGTGCGGCGGATGAAGCCGGAGGCGCTTTGCAGTCCATCCAGAATTTCCTGAGCGCGCTGGCTGCCTTCCACCGCCGAAACGTAAATATCGGCGTAAGCCAGTTCGCGGTCCACTTTCACATCGGTAATGGTGATGCCAGTCAGGCGCGGGTCGCGGATTTGACCCATGACCAGCATCTCTGAAAGATCCTGTCGGATTCGATCAGCAATTCGTTGAAGTCGAAGATTTGAGGGCATCGTTCACTTACCTTTTTAAGAGTGGTTGAAGATTGATTCAACTACCCCTTTCAAAAATGTAGCATTCTATTTCATCGCCAACCAGAATATCGTTAAAGTTCTTGAAAGCGGCGCCACATTCAAAACCGGTGCGTACTTCGCGGACATCCTCTTTTTCATGCTTGAGCGAGGCAAACTCGCCTTCGTAGATGATGGTTCCTTCCCGGCGGATGCGGACTTTGGCATTGCGTCGGAACTCACCGCTCACAACGCGGCAGCCAGCCACTACACCAACTTTGGAGATGCGGAAAACCGCCAGAACCTTGCCGTGGCCAATAACAACTTCTTTGATTTCCGGTTCGAGCAAGCCTTTCATGGCTTTTTCAATGTCTTCCGTAAGACGGTAGATGATGTCGTACAGGCGAATGGAAACGCCTTCGGTTTCCGCCAGACGGCGGGCAGCGGCATCAGCCTGCACATTAAATCCGACCACAATGGCACTTGATGCCGCCGCAAGCATGACATCATTCTCACTGATGTTGCCGGTTTCGGCATGCAGAATGTTGATACGGATTTCACCACCTTTCCCCAGATCATTCAAAGATGAGATGATCGGTTCCAGGGAACCCTGCACATCGGCTTTAATGATCAGCCGAAGTTCATGGTCTTCACCGGATTGCACCTTTTTGAAGAGCTCCTCGAGACTGGCTTTGGGGGCCGAAGCCAGCCGTTTTTGTTGCTGCTGAATGCGTTCCTCAACCACGGCACGAGCTTCGCGTTCATTCTCATACACAAGGAAGAGGTCGCCGGCATCCGGCACATCGTTGAGACCCATGATTTGAACGGGTGTGGAAGGGCCGGCCTTGCGCAGTTTACGCCCGCGGAAATCGAACATCGCCCGGATGCGCCCGTAGGCTTTACCGGCAACCACCAGATCGCCGGTTTCCAGCGTCCCGTTATAAACCAGTAAGGTTGCCACCACTCCCTTCGCGCGATCCACTTTAGCCTCAATAACGGTGCCGAAGACACGCCCATCAGGATTGGCTTTGATATCTAACGTATCTGCTACCAGTAAGATGGCTTCCAGCAAATCATCAATGCCTTTACGCAGTTTGGCAGAAACCGGCACAACCATCGTATCGCCGTCCCAATCATCCGGCACCAGTCCGACCTCAGCCAGTTGCTTTTTTGTAAAATCGGGATTGGCATCCGGGCGGTCAATTTTGTTCATTGCAACGATAATCGGCACGCGCGCAGCACGGGCATGGGCGATTGCTTCGCGGGTTTGGGGCATTACCCCATCATTTGCCGCTACCACCAGCACAACGATATCTGCTCCCTGGGCGCCGCGCGAACGCATGGCGGTAAAAGCGGCATGGCCCGGTGTATCCAGAAAGGTGATCAGGCGATTTTTATGTTCTACCTGATAAGCGCCAATGTGCTGTGTGATACCGCCGGCTTCGCCGCCGGCAACGTTGGTATCCCGAATCGCATCCAGCAGTGTAGTTTTGCCGTGATCCACATGACCCAAAATGGTCACAACCGGCGGGCGGTCCTGCAGGGCTTCCGGTTTTTCTTTGGCAATTAACTGCCGCCACAGCGGAATTTCGCCGACTTCTTTTTCTTCCACTTCTTCGTAAACTTCCGGCTGAGCTTCATAACCCAGTTCGGAAGCAACCACTGCGGCGGTATCAAAATCAATTTGTTGGTTAATATTGGCCATCACCCCGTTCGACATCAGAATCTTGATGACCTGAATGGGGCTGGCTTCCATTCGTTGGGCAAGGTCACGAACCGTGATACTGGCTGGCAGTTCGATTGTTTTGGACCCATTATCGCTCATAGTACACCTCTTTCAATTGGTTTCTCCCTGCTTCCCCTTTGGATCGTTGCCTCTGGCTGGTGAGTGGGTTGACCGGGGAAAGGGCGTCGGATTTTTTGAGCGGTAGAAGGGTCGCTTTACAAGTTCCTTCTGTTGTGCTCTTTCCTCAAATAACAGGATACGAATTCAGGCTACATGGCTTTCTTCCGGCAGGGATTGCATGTATTCGGTAAGAACGATCCGTTCCTGTTCGGTCAACTCGGTTTTTAAGGCGTGGGCAAGAGCTCCTTTCAGAGCGCGTTCCCAGCATTGACGATCCTCGTGAACATACGCGCCGCGACCGGCAAGTTTTCCCGTTGGATCAATCTGCACACCTTGCGGGGTACGGACAATCCGAATGAGCGCTCTTTTTGCCATCACCTGACGGCAACCTACACAAGTGCGCTGGGGAATGTGTTTCGTACGCTGGACTGGTTTCCTGGCCACCTTTCCTACTCTAAAATCATCTGCACCGGATTACTCGTCCCAATCCCAACCGCCATCGCCACGACGGTGCTTTTTGCGGACAATGATGGTATCGCGGTCGGGGTCATACTCAATCTGGGTATGTTTTTTCTTCTTTTTACCCTTTTTCTTTTCTTTGCGCCCGGCAATGCCTTCGCTCTCTTCTTCATCTTCAAAGATGGTTTCGTCCACCGGGGCCAATTTCAGATCAAAAATCTGCTCGAAGGAGGGTTCTTCTTCCTCGACAGGTTCCTCAATGGTGGATTCCGTTTCAACTTCTGCCTTGGGCGCTTCCACTTCCAGTTCGGGTTTGATCTCTTCAATGAATGGCTCAAATTCCGCAACAAGTTCTGGAGCGCTTTCTGTGATGGATTTAATCTCTTCGGCTGTTTCGATGGTTTCCGGTGTTGGCTGCGGCATTTCTTCCACTGCTGCCTGAGCGGCCTTCTCGGCTTCCATTTGAGCGTCCAGTTTTTCCATTAACCGGGTAATCTCTTGCATGGCACGCGGGCCGATTCCGTTCAGCCGCAGGATCTCATCCGGGGCAATCTTCATCTGAACGGCCATTTCCCCAAGTGTGCTGTAACCGGCTTCCTGTAAGATATAGGCAACGTGTTCTGGCAAGCCGCTGTCCAGAATGTTAATCTCGAAAGAGTCGGCTGGCACCAGGGCCTTGGCCTTTGAGAATTGATCTTCACTGACCTTTTCGGCTTCAGGACGGCGGGTAATGCGGCGTTCAACCCGGTCAACGAAGCGCGCCATCAGATCGTATTCTTCCGGCTGTAACGGGCGTCCTTCGGCTTTACGGGCCAGCATATCTTCCACCTTGCGCATCGTTTCGGCCTCCTGAGCGGCCAGTTCGGCAAGGCTTTCGTCTTTTTGCAGTTTGTAAAGCGCATCAGCAGCTGCTTCCGGCAGGCTCTTGATATCAATGCGCCAGCCGGTCAGTTTGGCAGCCAGGCGGGCATTTTGTCCATCCCGTCCAATTGCCAGACTTAATTGATCCTCCGG
>NZ_DAOUBL010000150.1:0-16579 GCF_034432615.1 Bellilinea sp.
CCGCATGCTCTCCGCCAGCCGCTTGTACTTTTCCACATCAATCTGACCCATGGAGTATAGCACCACAAACAATACCATCAACAGCGTAATGAAATCTGCATAACTGACCAACCAGCGCTCGCTGTTTTCGCCGCCTTCACCGCCGCCACCGTGTGCCATGGCTTACGCTCCTGCTTCCTTTGCGGCTGCTGCCGCTTTCTTGGCGGGCTTTTCAGCCCCTTTCTCATCCTCACCTTTGACCGCCGAGGGTGGCAGGTAGGCATTCAATTTCTCGCGCACGATGCGCGGGTTCTCACCGGCCTGAATGGAGAGAATTCCCTCCAGCAGCATGTAACGCAGGTGAGCCTCTTCATCGCTTTTGGCTTTGAGTTTGGCGCCAATCGGCAGAAAAATCAGGTTCGCGCTCAACAGGCCCCACAGGGTGGCCAAAAACGCGCCCGCAATGGATTTTGCCAGTTTGTTGGGATCATCCAGCGATTGCAGCACCGAAATCAGCCCCATGACCGTACCGATGATGCCGAAGGTTGGCGCAAAACCGCCGGCAGCGGTGAAGAAGCTGTACCCGGCGCGGTGGCGCGCCTGCATCTGCTGAATGTTGATTTCCATGATGGAACGCACCTGCGCCGGATCCACGCCGTCCACCACCATCATGATGCCTTTTTGTAAAAATTTATCGGTAATCTTCTTGCTGTCCTCTTCCAGGGCCAGAAGGCCATCCCGCCGGGCGCGGTCTGCCATTTTGACCAGCAATTCGATCAACTCGTGCTCATCGAATTTAGTGCCCATGACCGCCTTGCTGATTAGTAGCGGCAGTTTGGTGACGATTTTGAGGGATGTGGTGATGGTGGTTGCCATGATGGCGCCCAGTGCTGTAATCATGATGGCTGAGGGGTGGGCAAATAATTCAGCCGGCGTGCCGCCATCCAGAATCATGACGACCACCACCACAATGACGGCGCCGATCAGACCGATGATTGTTGCCAGATCCATTGCTTTACCTCACTATCTGTCCTGTTTTACAAACAAAGGCTGTGAAATGCGCTGACGATATTCGATGTAACGTTCGCAAACCAATTCGGGAGATTCACGCACAACCAGTTTTTTCTCATTCAACAGGGTGATTACCGTATCCGGAGTTTTTTCTACACTCTGAATCAACTCCGGATTGAGAAAAAATTGTGTTCCATTCAGGCGAGTCAGCAAAATCACAGCAATACCCTTTCCAAAAATTTACAATCGAAGAGGTGTTAATCAATTCTCCCACGCAAGAATCTAACATATCCCCCACTTCAATCACATAAAGGCGGCGTGAAAGCGGTGTAAAGAAAGGCTAAAAAATTCCCCCCACCTTTCAGTTTCATTAACTACCCGGCATTGTGAAGGTGACCTTTCAGCATGTATAATACTCGTGCAAGAATATGGAAAGAAGGTCACGAATGCCGCACGCCGACAAACGGGTTCTCATCCTGGACGATGACGGCGCACTGGGGGAAATGTTGCGCGATTTTATCGCACACACCTGCCAGTGTGAGGTGATTCACCTCGATCACCCTGATGATCTGTGGGGATCGTTGGAAAGCAGCAATTTTGATGTGCTGTTTTTGGATTACAAACTTCCCGGCAGTAACGGCATTGAAATACTGGAACGACTATACCAGAATCCCTGTTACCGCAATTTACCGGTCATCATGATGACCGGCGAAGGCAGTGAAACCATCGCAGCACGGGCAATCCAGGCCGGCGCAATGGACTATCTGGTCAAAACCGAACTATCCTTTGAAATGCTGCCAGCTCTGATTGAGAAAGCCATCCAGCGGCGTGCCATTCAGCAAGCCATTCACGAAGCCCAGCGAAAAGTCGAATATCAGGCGATGCTGCTCAACAACGCGCGCGATGCCATCATCAGCTGGGACTTGAACAACATCATCACCTACTGGAATCAGGCAGCAGAACGGTTATTCGGTTACTCCGCCGAGTACATGCTGGGTAAACCGGTTTTTGAGGCATACTTTTCGCTTTTCGAGCAGCCGCAGCGCCGCAGCGCCGCCGATGAAAATGTGACTCTGCTGGGTGAGCGCCGCTTCCGCCACCCCCAGCGCGGCGTGATCTGGGTCAGTTCTCAAATCAGCCGGCTGTACGGTGGTGAGGACGGCCGGCAGTTGATTGGCACCATGGATGTGGTGCGCGATATTACCCTGGCAAAGCAGGAGCAGGAATCCCTGGCTCAGAGCCAGCACTTCATCAAACGCATTCTGGAAACCATCCCGCACATCATCTATATTATTAACCTGCGCGAAAATCAACTGCGCTACATCAGCCCCAAGGTCAAGGAATTACTGGGATATGCAATCGAGGAGGTGGAGGCAGCTGCCTTCCACAAAATTGTGGAAAAAGTACATCCCGAAGACCGGGAACGGGTTCGGCTGCATTACAGAAATATCCTCAAAACCCCTCCAACTCAGGCATTGACCATCGAATACCGCTTGCCGGATTCGGCTGACCAGTGGCGCTGGCTGCGCAATGTCGAAACCATCTTCTCGCTGGATGGCGTTGGCAACCCGGTCGAAATTATCGGTGTGTGCGAGGACATCACCGCCCGCAAAGAGATGGAAGAAAAACTGAGCGCTTCTCAGGTATATGTCACTCAAACCGCCCGCATGGCGTCCATCGGTCAACTGGCGGCCAGCGTTGCCCACCAGATCAGCAATCCGCTGACCACCATCATCGCCGACACCCAGTTGTTGCTGCGCAGTCTGCCGCCGGAGGATGACCATTCCGAATCGTTGAAAGCCATCCTTTCCGCCGGCTGGCGCATGCAGGAAGTGATTGATCTGCTGATGAAGTTTTCGCAGCCTTCCATCAGCAGCCGTCAAATTGTGGCTATTAATGATACAATTAATAAAGCAATTTTACTGGCGGGCTCTCATTTGCGTTCCGCTCAAATTGATCTGCATCTCAATCTCAGCGAACCTTCCCCGGTGATTTTGGGGTTTGAACAACGTCTGGTGGATTTGTGGGTTAATTTGCTTCTGGCGGAACATCCTTCCGATCCTGACCAATCACCCCGCAATATCTGGATCGAATCGCGCAGCGCAGAGGGGGACATTCAGGTGACCATCAGCGATGATGGACAGCCCATCTCCCCCGAACAGATGGAAACCTTGTTTGAACCCCAACTGATCCCGCGCGGTGTTGGACGGGGAAATGGAATTGAATTAAGCCTGTGCCGGGAAATTGTGCGGCAACACGACGGTTCAATTCAAGTCAGCAGCCGAGAGGGAAGAACGACCTTTACAATTTGCTTGCCTTCAGGAGTGGATGGAAATGGACGGGAAGAAGATTTTAATAATTGAAGATGACGACATCGTTGCCCGCACCATTGAACGCTGCTTGCGCGGTGGAGAATACCGCGTTACGATTGCCGGCAGCGGCGTGGAGGGCCTGCAAGCCGCCCGCCGGGATGTGCCCGATCTGGTGATTCTGGATGTGATCATGCCGGGCATGGATGGTTACACTGTCTGCAAAGAAATGCGTAAAGATGCCCTGCTTGCGGAAGTGCCCATCCTGTTTTTGACTGCAAAGACCAAGGACGATGACAAAATCACCGGGCTGGCAGCCGGAGCGGACGATTACCTCGGCAAGCCGTTCAATGTGGATGAGCTGTTGCTGCGCATCAAAGCCATTTTGCGCCGCACCCAGCGCATGAAACAGGAAAGCCAGCCCCTAACCACTTCCACAGAAGAAAGCAGCCCCAAGAAGGAACTTCCCGAAAGAATCATCCGAATCGGTGAGTACACCCTCAACACCCGCACATTTGAATTTTACAGTCCACAAACCGGCAAATTCCGCCTCACCCCGGTGCAGTATGACCTGCTGTATCATCTGATGACCCATCCAGGCGAAATCTTCTCACCCAACCGCCTGCTGGATGAAGTATGGGACTACCCCACGGATGCCGGCAGTCCCGATCTGGTGCGGGTTCACATTAAAAATCTGAGAGAACGAATTGAATTAGACCCCAAAAATCCAGTTTTTATTCAAACCGTGCCGGGCTACGGTTATACCATTCCACTTCCTGAGGAAGGATAGCGGGGAATTTTATCGTTATGCAGCCAGAACATTTATCGGTCGAAACCTCCGTCGGCTGGGAAAAAATTGCGAAAGTTTATCAGGCATTAAGCAGCCCTGCGCCGCTGAAAAACCGTCTGAGTCAGGCGCTAAACCTGCTGCTGCCTGACCAGCAAGAACGCGGTGCGGCCATCTGGCTGGCGAGTCCCGAGCAAATCTGGATTGGTGGACATTGTCCGCCCTCGTGGGAACAACAACTTCACCTGCAAAGCGGTGTGCTCCCATTTCTGATTCAAAAAGCCATGCGCAGCAGAGAAGCCATCCTGCAATCACCCAACCACGACATTGGCGCAGTGTTGCCGATTCAATGGGAAGGGGAAATGTTCGGCGTTTTCATCCTCACCGCCCCGCCGCTCAACGAACGGGATGTTGCTCTCTGGAAGGAACAGATTGAGCCTTTTGCGCGCGTACTGGCAAATGAACACGGTCAAGGTCCGGCTGAAGCGGATCGGCTGGTTTTAGAGGTTCATCAATTCCTCAATGAAATTCACCTGAACTCCTCCGTGTGGGATTTTCAGCAAGTTACGGCTCAGTTCACCGCCGCTGCCCGGAATTTAATGAATGCCGATGATGCCGCGTTGATCCTCACCGATCATGTCAACCCTGGGCTGGCCATCAAGCGAAGGCTGGGCGTGGGCAGGGCCTGGAGCGGGCAAATCAGCCTGCGGCTGGAAGAAAGCCTGACCCGCCGGGCGCTGGAAAGCCGGCAAATTTTACAGAGTAAAGATAACGGTCACATGGCTTTTCATCCCGAAATTGACCGCCTGCCGGATCTGCCGGTTGAAAACCTGATTTGCGCTCCGCTGCTGGCCGAAAACATGAGCCTTGGGGTGTTGCAGATCATCAACCCTCAGCATGACCTGCGCAACCCGCTGATTCATTCGGCGTTTCTGGTGTTGATCAATTCGCTGACAACATGGATGATCAAAGAACAGCAGGCAACCCGCCTCAAAATCACCAGCGCCGAAATGGAAGCGCGCCTGTGGGAAATCACCAAATCCCGCAATACCCTGCGCACCCTGTTCGATAGCATTCCTTCTTCTATTTACATTATTGACCGTTCATACCGCATTGTGGCCATCAATCTCCCGCGCAGCCAGCGTGCCCGCAGCGAGCCGCGGCAACTGGTCGGCAAGAAATGTTACGAAGCCCTGTACAACCGCAGCGAAATCTGCCCCGACTGCCGGGTTTTGGAAACTTTCACGCAGGCGGTTTCAACCACCCGCCCGGTTCACGAGTGGCTGGAAGGGGATCGTTTCATTGACTGGGAAATCACCACCTACCCCATCCAGGAAAAAAACAACCTGCCGCATCAGGTGATTGTCTTCGAGCAGGATGTCACCGAAAAGCGCAGCCTGGAAGCTAACCTGATTCAATCCGAAAAGATGGCCGCTGTGGGGCAACTGGCTGCCGGCATTGCCCATGAGATTAACAACCCCCTGGCAGCCATCATTGCCAACACCCAGCTGCTGAAGCGAGAATTGCTCAGCGATTCGGCTGACTTCATGGAAACGCTGCAATTGATTGAAACTGCCGGTTTGCGGGCTGCCAATGTGGTCAGCGGGCTGCTGGGCATTTCCCGCAAGGAAAATAAATACGAATTTGAGCCGCTTTCGCTCAACGAGAGCGTCCGCTCCGCACTGGCGCTGGTACATCACGACCTGGTGCGTCGTTCAATTGAAGTGGTCACCGACTTGCAGGAAGACATGCCCTCATTGATCGCCAGTAAAAATCACCTGCAAAGTATCTGGATCAATCTGCTGGTCAACAGCATGGATGCAATGGACAAGGAAAACGGGCGGATTGTCATTACAACCCGCTACGCCGAGCGTAACTTCATCGTGACCTTTGAAGATAACGGCAAGGGCATTCCCCAGGAATATCTCTCACGGATTTTTGAACCGTTCTTCACCACCAAAGCCGCCGGGCGCGGCACGGGTTTGGGACTGGCGATCACTCAGCGGGTCATCAAAGAGCATCAGGGCGAGATCCGCATCGAAAGCCAGCTGGGGCAGGGCGTCAAAATCACCATCACTCTGCCGGATATTCCGCGCGGATAGCAGCTCAAATACTGCGCGCCAGTCGGAAACCGATCAGCGGCGAGCTATGGGTTGCCGCCATACCTTCCCTCGCCGAGCAGCGCGCCAGTTTACGGGTGTAATACCAGGCTCCACCCCGAATGACATAGCGCTCATCGGTTCGCTGTTCTTCGCGGCCGTCCGCCGGATCATACGGATAAGGCATGTAAATGGTGCTGGTCCATTCCCACACATTCCCCACCATGTCCGCCGCACCGCAGGGACTGTCTCCCCCCGGCGAGTAGGAACCAACCGGAGTGGTGCCTTTTTTGGCGCTTTCCGCCGTGTTACAGCGCCAGGGGTCAAAGGTGTTGCCCCATGGATAGATACGCCCATCATCGCCGCGCGCTGCCCGTTCCCACTCTGCTTCGGTTGGCAGACGGTAATTGGAGCCGGTCAGCCTGTTCAGCCATTCAATGTATGCCATTGCATCCAGTTTCGAGACCCCCACAATCGGATGCAGCGCCTGTTCCAGCGGATAACGAAAACCATTCCAGCCTTTGGGCAGGCGATAACCGGTATCCTGAATAAACAGATGATACTCCATGTTGGTTACCGGATATTGAGCAATTTCAAACGCCTCAAGCCAGACCACATGCTGGGGCTGTTCGGCATCGAAAAGATCGTTGTCGTACCACTCATACGCCCAGTCCGATTCTTTGACCTGGAGGCGTTTGATGTCTTCGTCGCTGGTGCCCATCAAAAACTCACCCGCCGGAATTGGAATCATGATCGGCAGCCGCACCCGGTTGGCAGCCGCCTTTGCCCAGTTTTGATCTTTTGGAAGTGAATGCTGCGCTGCCATTAACCTGCCTCCTCAAAACCGCAAATTGCCCGCTCAATTTTTTCGATGTTTTCAGCCGCGTCCTGACTGAGGGCGTAAAGATAGGGTGCACCCGCTGCCCGCTGCCGGGCTGCTTCAATATTTTCTGCCAGCCAACCAATCGCCTCAGCCCACTCTGCTGGTGAGTTGCCCACCAGGTGACCATATTCAGCCAGCCCCTGAAAGGGAGGCTGATTGCTGGCGATCCACGGAATTTTCATGGCCATATATTCCACCGCCGGCAGCGGACTCTGGCGCAGATCAAACTCACCAACAGCCGGCAGCAGACCAATATCCACTTTACTTAACGCCGCCGGCAGGCCTTCCGCAGATAATACCGGCAACACCTCCACCCGTTCGGCCGGCAAGCGGCTCAACCAGCGGGCGGCAGATGGGTCTGCACCGGCAAAGAGCAGATTCAACCGCTCCGATTGGTGAAGCACCTGCTCAATCCCTTCCAAAACACCGCTGCCTTTGAGCGAACTGAACGCCTGACCGCTGGCATTCAATCCAAGCCACACCGAATCGGCTCTTTTTTGGGACGGCACAACCAGATATTCGTTGGTATTCAAATAATCCGCCAGCAATTGTACCCGCCCGTGAGGGAAGCAATCGCGGGCTAACTGGGGGGTGGGCACGAGGATGCCGTCCACCATTTTGAACAACCATTTCAACTGCTCGGCAGGGGATGGAAAAACCGGGCGTGAGCCGTTTTTGAACGGCAGGGGCAAAATACCTTTTCGCCAGAAAGAAAACCCGGGACGATCTGCTGCGAGATATTCAACACTCAGGTCAATATCCACCAGCACTTTTTTACCGCGCGCCCGCCAGCGGGCAACGCCTGCCAGCGTGTTTTCAAACAGATAACGGTGCAGGATGATCACATCCGCAGAGGCACACCCTTCAACAGCCGCCGGGCTGTTGTGAAAGAATTCCTCCAAAGGCAGAAAATGAACGATATGACGGCCGCTGGCCTGCAGAGCTGCGGCCGGATTATGGCAGCGGATATGCACACGGTATTGATCCTCCGTCAGGGTGGAGTGGACAAAAGTAATCTTCACGCCGTCGGCCTCCCCGCTTCTGTCAGTTTTGCTGTTTTGGCGGAGCGAATGGTTTTTTCCAGCGTACGCAGCCACAGCAGGGTGACTTCGCTCGCCTCGCGGCTGAGCGCCATCTTTCGTCCCAGCATACCCATGGATTGACGGTGATCGGCATCCATGACCAGTTCCCGCAGGTGCAGATGCCATTCATCAATGCAGCCGGCCAGTCTTCCCCCCGCCATCCAGCGGCTGAACGGCACAACCGGGCTGCCTACCCAGGGTATGGCTTTGATGCCCGCTTCCACCAAAATTTGATCGGAAATCGAATCGTTATAAGGGTGGTTGCGCAGCGGAATCAGGAGAATATCCACCTGCTCCAGCAGATAGGGAAATTCCTCAACGCCGGTCATCGGCAAATACATCCGCCGGTTTTCCGGCAGAATATCAAAGAGATGATAGGCCTGATAATCCCCAATGACAACCAGGCGGGTTTGTGGAAACTCGCGCATCACCCGGATAACCGCCCTGCGGATGGACGCCAGATCCTCACTCTGACTGGGATTGGCCACCCAGCCGAGATGAACAGCCTCTCGCTGCTCACCTTCCTGCAGCCAGAGGAAATTGGTGCGCATCCAGCCATCCGGCACATACACCGCCGGCCTGCCGGCACTGCGCAGCGATTCAGCCTGTAAGGGCGAGGGGACGGTGATGCAGTCAGCCAACAGCAGAGCGGATGCGTAAGCCTTGCCGCGGGCTGGAGTTCCCAGACCAAACGAAGCATAGGAAGGGTGAGTGACCGGCAGTTGTTCAAAATCGGTTTCCAAATCCACCAGCAGCGGCACACCCATACCGGTCAGGCGGGCAATGCCTTCCATGTTTTCCGGTTTCAGGTGCGGGTTCGCTGCAATCATCAAATCCGGCAATTCACCCGATTGCAGACAATCCGGCAGGCTGCGTTCAACCTGCGCGCCGGCCTGCTGAAGCGCTGCCTCCAGCAGCGCGATGCGATTCGCCCGCCCGAATGCTTCACTTTCCAGCAGCAGCACCTTCCACTGCCCAAAAGGAACGGCAATCTCCTCCCCCTCGGGCTGGCTGGCAGCCCGCTCTACCATGTGAGCCTGCAGGGTGGATTGCAAAGCGCGCAGCGCCTGCTCTACTTCGGCATTGCCATCCGCCTGTGCCTGACGGATGTTGATTTCCAGCAAAGCCGGCAGGATTTCATCCATCTCATCCAGGCGCGCAGCAATTTCCTGAGCAGGATTCTCGGCGTGGAGGATGCGGTAGAGAATGCCGGCGGCTCGGTTCAATTCCTCCTCGCCAATCTCCTTCTGCCGCCCGGTCAGGCGTTGCAGCAGCTGCCCCACCGAAGCCGGATCATTGGGTAAGGGCTCATTTTGCAGGTTCCAGGATTCGCTCCACGCCTTTTCAATCTGGCGGCGCAGTTCCTCGTTGTGCGGGTCAAGCCACAATGCGCGTTCGTAAAAGCGGCGCGCCTGCTCGCCCTGTCCGGCAGCCAGATAGAGATTACCCATCGCTACCAATGAATCAACATCGTCGGGATAATCCTGCAAGATCGCGCTGAACAATTGCGCGGCTTCTTCCAACCGATTCTCGTCTAAACAGGTACGCCCCAGCGTTTTGCGAATCTTCAAATCCGGGGCGCTGACCACAGGCAGAGAATCCACCATCTCGTTTCCTGAACCTTTCCTTGAATCAATACCCATTTATCCGGCACATTAATCTGCTTTCTCATCTTAATCATCGAGGCAGAAAATGCCAATAAAAGCTTGCTGAAAATCCCGTAAAGAATGGATAAAGGCCGAAAACCCTGAACCATAACCCCATTTTTTATGCAGGGATGACCCATTTTTAACGTCCAATTTACAGACGAAACTTTGCCAATCCGTTAAACTGAACGCGTCATGAGTGATTCTCTGTTTTCTCCACTTTTGCCGCTTTATCCGGCGGGCAGGGCGGCGCAAGCCCCTGTGCTGACCTCCTCCGCCGCCCCGGCTCAAAACAGTGAATTTCAGAACCTGCTGGCAGCCCTGATGCTTTCCGGCGGCGGACTGGGCAGCAGCCCGACAGCCGGCGGTGATTTACTCCCGCCGCTGCTGCTGATGCTGCTGGAGCAGTTAATTGCCCGCCAGGCTGAACAGAACAGCGCGGCTGGCAGTGTGGGGGCAGCCAACCTCCTGAACGGCGGGTCCATGTTTGCTCCCCTGGCAGCAGGCGAACCCTCCCCCGTGCCGTGGGGGCGACCGGTTGGCGGACGGTTGACCCAGGCATACCACGCCCATCATAACGGGCTCGACTTTGGCGTGCCGGTGGGAACGCCCGTGCGTTCAACCATGGATGGGCGAGTGATCTACGCCGGCTGGAACGATCAGGGCTATGGCAATCTGGTGATCGTTGAAAACGGGCCCTACCGCACCTATTACGCTCATCTCTCCAGCATTCCGGTCAGCGTCGGTCAGCAGGTGGCTGCCGGTACGGTGATCGGCCTTTCGGGCAATACCGGAAACTCCACCGGACCGCACCTGCATTACGAAATCCGCATCAACCACAAGGCGATTGACCCAACCGACCTGACCCTTAACCGACCGCCGCGCTGGTAATCAACTTTGCCCCCGCAGAGGATGACTGCATGAATCCACCTCCCCAAAACCTGATCCCCATATTTTGGGAATATGCCAACCGCCGCATCCCCATCCGCCTGTTGAACCATTACCGCGGGATGCCGGTCATCAACGACGGGTGGATTGAACGCGTTGAAGAAGGGGGGATTCTGGTCGGAACGCATAAAAATCAAATTGCCTGCCTGTACCTGACCCATAACACCGTTGTGGAGTTGGAAGCGCTGCAGTTGACCCTATCGGGGCAGGTGATCGGCATTCAACTGGCCAGCCGCAAAGCCCTAGTGGGGAACTTTGAGCCAATACCGCGGCCGTTCGTTCACCGCGCTCAGATTCGGGTCGAGCCGGAAGTGCCGGTACAGGTCTTTCTACGCGCCAGATCCGGCTATCAGGAAGTCAACGCCGCCATCAAAGACCTTTCCACACAGGGTTTGGGGATTTATCTGGAGCGCAGCCTGTATCACCCGCGCCTTTATCCGGTTGGGGGTGAGATTCAAGTGCGCTTCAGCCTGCCGATTAACCACAAAACCACCCCCCATACGGCGCCTCTTTCCGGTCGCACCCCTATGGAGGAACGCTTCAGCCGGGAGAGTATCCGCGGGCTACCGCAAAGCAGCCAGCCGGTCAAAATGACTGGTTCTCTGCCGCTTGCTACTTCTTCCGGCAATTTGAACCTGCGCGGAATTATCCGCAATGTACGCCCCGAACTGGGGGCGAACCGCTACCGGCTGGGGGTGCTGATCAGCACGCTGGATGAAAGCGGCCGGTTGACTCTCTATCAATACATGGCTCAACGTCAGGCAGAATTGATTCGGGAATTGAACATGCTTTACGAAGGAATCGCCCGGCTGGGCAGTTAAGGCAGGAAAAACCTTTTCAACCTGTTGAGTCGTGAACAAATAAGTTCACCAGCGTGAGTTCAACCCAGGTGAAAAAACGGGTTGGGAATATAGTTGCCCCCTCCTGCCTCCTCCAAAACCGTTTCAGCGGTTTTGGGGGAGGTACGGTGGGGGTTGAAAATTCTTATTTTCGATTGAGAAGTAAATTATTCCAAACTGAGGTTTACGGGCAAGCAAAGTCTGCCTTTTTTATATCGGTCTCCCTTTCAGAAAGTTAAGGATGCTTTGCGGCGCGAATGTACCGCAAAGCACCCATCCTTTTGGGATTTGGCAACCAAATTTTACAGTTTGAACTGCACGACCACCTTTTCCAACACTTCGGCCATCTCGGAAAGCGAATGCGCCGATGCCGAAACTTCTTCGACCTGTGCGCTCATCTCTTCCGCCGAAGCCGAAACCTCTTCAATGGCGGCACTGTTCTGTTCGCTGACGCTGGCAATCGTTTCGATGGACATGGTCACTTCCGAAGAACTGGCCGACATCTGCTCGGTAGCCGCCGTGTTTTCTTCAATGACTGCCGAAACCGAATCCACCGCAGCGATCATTTCGTTGGCAGCCCTTTCCATTTCAGCCGCGGCGCGTGCAGCCTGCTGGGCCTGCTGATTGACCTGCTCTACGGTTTGCAGGATTTGCTGGAGAGAATTACCGGCTTCTCCGGCCGATTCCACACCTTTTTCAACTTCCTGCGCGCTTTCCAGCATGGCGTTGACCGTTTCATTGACCGAAGTCTGAATGGCTTTGATCAATGCGCCAATTTCGCGGGTAGCGTTTGCCGAGCGTTCCGCCAGTTTGCGCACCTCATCGGCCACCACGGCAAAGCCCTTACCGTGCTCGCCGGCGCGGGCCGCCTCGATGGCAGCGTTCAGCGCCAGCAGATTGGTTTGTGAGGCAATGTCTTCGATGGTTTCCACAATCACGCCAATCTGATTGGAGCGGTTGCTCATTTCGGCAATCTTTTCAGCCGAGAGATCTACTTTCTCGCGGATGGACTGCATTCCCTGAACGGTATGACGAACGGTATCCTGTCCATGGGCAGCTGCCTGCGATGCGGCGGCCGCGCCCTGAGAAACGGAACGGGCAATTTCAGCCACCTGTTGAATAGCCCGATGCAACTGGGCAGACAGTTGTGTCGCGCGGGCAGCCGCCTGAGCCTGTTCCTGCGCACCGCGTGCCACACCGTCAATGGTGTGCGCCATTTGATCCATGACACTCGCCGTGCGGCTGACCGATTCGGTTTGCTGACCGACACCGGCTGCCACCTGTTGAACTGTAGCGGCAATTTGGGTGGTGGCCTGCCCGGCCTGGCTGGATGCGGCTGCCAGCTGCCCGGCGGCTGCTTTCAGGCTGAGCGCGCTGGTTTGCAAATGCTCCACCTGCTGGCGCAATTTGGTGATCATTTTGGCAAAGGACTGCCCCAAGACATCCTTTTCGGAAACCGGCTGAACCTGAACCGTCAAATCACCGGCGGCAATTTTTTCGGCTGCCTGCGCCATTTCCTTCTGATAAGCGATCAGCGCACGGAACGAATCGGCTAAAATGCCGACCTCATCGCGGCTGGTAAAAGCAACTTCCTGTTGAATATCACCATGCGCCAATCCCTGTGCGGTTCTTGCCATGGCTTTGATCGGGTTGGCCAGGTTGCGTGCCAGCACATTCCCAACCGTTGCGCCAACCGCCAGAACGGCAATGCCCACCAGCAGGATGATATTGCGCAGCTGATTGACCGGCGCGTCGGCTTCGGCGACATCCTGCTCAATGATTAAACCCCATCCGGTTTCTTTAAGCGGCAGATAAGCCCCCAGTACGGCCACGTCACGATAGTTGGAATAACGATCTACCCCCTTTTCGCCGCTCAACACCCGGTCAGCGCTAACCGTTTCTACCTTCACCTCCAATTCCGGGCGTTCTTTGAAAAGACCGGCTTTCTTCAGGTCATCTCTGAAACGCGGCGGAGTGATCAGGTAGCCAGCTTTGTTGATTAAATAGGCATCCCCGGTCTGCCCAAGCCAGACATTGGAAAGAACTTCGGCAAACGTAGTGGTAGGCAAAGTGCCACCCACCATCCCAATCACCACGGAAGGATTGTTGGGATCATAAATCGGCGCAGCCACCACAAAAACCAGATTGCCGGTAGCCTTTGAAACGACGGGTTCGGCCACCACAGTCTGCTTCTGCATGACGGCAATATAGTAAGAGCGGCTGCTCAAGTCCACAGTGGTATCGTCGGAGGTTGCTATGGTCTTTCCATCCTTTCCCGTGACGAACAGGGTTTCGTAATTTCCCCACTGCTTATAAAATTGGTGAATCGCTTCGCGTGCAGTGGTTGGATCTAATGAGCGGATGCTACTGATACCAGCCAGTGTTTCCACTTCATGCTTTCTCTGGTGGATCCATTCATCCATGTAAACAGCGGTGGATTGAGCATTCGATTCCAACCTTGCCATAATTTCCTTCTCCAAGGTTGAGCGGGATTGAAAATAGGCAATCAGGCCCACCAGCAGCACCGTGCCAAACGCCAGCAGCACAAAGGCACGCGCCAAACGGAACAAGAGGGTAGTTTGATTTTTATCCGATTTCAGAATTTGCCATTTGATTTGTTTCATAATCCTCTCCATGCAACATATCAAAATTCTTACCACTTCAACAAAGTATTTGGTACACCAAGCGTAAAACAAGTTGAGCGTAATTTGAATAAAAAACGGGTAAAGAGAAGATAAAGTGGAAGTAAAAAAATTGGAGTTCGGCTCAAGCGCAACACTTGACGATTTGGGGCGGGCGCGGTATATTAACAGCACGCCCTCGTAGCTCAATTGGACAGAGCGTTTGCTTGCGGAGCAAAAGGTTGCAGATTCGAGTTCTGCCGGGGGCACTTCCACAGGGATTCCATCCCTGTACTCCGCAACGCACCCGATGGATCCCTGGGTGCGTTTTGTGTTTTTGAGAAGACAGGAGAGACATGGTCACACTCCCCACATTTCTACCTCTTTCCGAAGCCGCCCGCAAGTATGGGCTGGAAGAGGCTCATTTGCGCGCGCTGATTGAGAAAGGTAAAATCAGGGCAGGAGTGATGGCAGGCGAAATGGTCGTGAGCGAGGAAGAAGTAAGGGATCAGACAATTAATCGGAAAGAAGATCTACCTGAGTACAAGAAGCATGCTCATCTACAAGGAATCCCGATTTGGATAAATGAAGCTGCCCGTAAATATAACGTGCCGGGACCAACGATTACTGTTTGGGTTCAACGTGGAATCATTAGAACACTTGGATATGATAAGAACAGAAAACTAATTGACGAAGCAGACGTGGCATATTGTGCTGAAATATATCATCAGCGTAAAGGACAGGGAAAGTGGCTATTTGATGAAAACGGGATGCCTTATAAACCAAAAACGGGCCCATTAGTAGCTTAAGAATTCAAAAAGACGGCATTATGCCGTTTTTTTTGTTTCATAATCATTAGAAGTTGTTGACAACATCTAGTGAATTATGCTATACTACCCATGGCACCTTTTCAAACCAATACCTTACTGCCTCACTTGGAACGCACTCGGAAAAACACAACGCCCCGCCGGGCGTTGTGCGCCCGATCGGGGCGTTCCGTGAGCCGTGTGGTCGCACGCTCACGGTGAGGCAAGCAGAGTGCGCTGCTCACCCCGTGAAAAGTATAGCACGAGAACAGACACCCTGCAAATCCCCGGCAGGGTGTTTTGTTTAGCGGTGTTGGCTCATCTTTCCTCCGTTCAGGCGGCAGGTGCGTTCGGCGGGTTCAAGTCCCGCCCGCCTGAATTGACTCCCTGGGCAAACAACCTGGGGACCAACCTGCAAAGCGGAGAGACGCTTGACAGCCGGGACAGACCGGCATAGTACCTTGACATGGTGTTTCCTCCTTATAAATCCAGCCGCCGTAGTATCGGGCGGGATGGTCCCCGATCCTGCGGTGGGTGCAACTCCCACCCGGCTGGACTGGCGAACCTGACCTTGCTAGCGAGGCAGGCGAAGCCCGGCGCACCCTGCACGTGGTGAGTGCCACCAGCACAAGAGACATGAGCGCCGGGAAACAGGCAGGGTGACAGCCCGGAGAGACGGGCTACCTGGTTGGGGTTGGATTTCCAACCCAGCGAAGGCGAGGCAGACCCTCAAAGAGCCGGACGTGCGCGAGGGCAACCAGGTAACCTGTGTGCGGGAGTAGCTTAACGGCAGAGCATTGGCGTCATGAGCCAAAGAGTGAGGGTTCAAATCACTCTTCCCGTTCTCTGACTTTTGACTAGAGACAAAAGGCATGAAAAACAAAATCCCCCTCGAACAAGCCGAATACATTGCGCAGAAATATCTTTCAATGCTTGCACCTTACTGCGAGCGTGTTGAAATCGCCGGGAGTATCCGGCGGCGCAAAGCCGAAGTGGGCGACATTGAAATCGTGGCTCAGCCAAAAAGGGTGGAGGCGTTGTTTGGAGTAAGCGCCCCGATCCACATTGCCGATCCCCTCGGAGCAACGCTCATCAAAGGAGGTGCGCGCTACCGGCAATATGCCTTGCCCGAAGGTATCAACCTTGACCTTTTCATTGTGCTGCCCCCTGCCCAATGGGGCGTCATTTTTGCCATCCGCACGGGCGGAGCGGAGTTTTCGCACAAACTGGTGACCCCCAGAAAACACGGAGGCTATCTACCATCACACTATACGGTGCGAAATGGAGCAGTGTACCACACCGGTACAGACGAGTTAATTCCCACCCCGGAAGAGGAAGATTTTCTCTCGATCTGCGGGGTGGCGCATATTCCACCACATGAGAGGAGTTGATTGAATGCTTGAACTACAACTGATCGGCAATCTGGGCAAAGACCCGGAAGCGCGCTACACCCCGGACGGCGTATTGGTGTGCAGCTTTCCGGTAGCGGTCACCACCCGCAAAGACGAGACCGTGTGGGTGGAAGTGACCGCCTGGCGGGAACTGGGCGAACGCTGCCACCAGTACCTG
>NZ_DAOUBL010000151.1:0-4204 GCF_034432615.1 Bellilinea sp.
ATTTTGGGGGAGGCGGGAGGGGGGACGAAAATTCGAAAGTTGATGTGAAAATCATTTATCCCGAATTGACGTTAACAAGGCAAAACAGATTTAACGCCAGGACGCAAAGGTTTTTTTTCACCTCTTTGCACCTTCGTGTTGAACAGTGCCGCATCCATAAGCGGTGAAGACCGGAACAGTTGCCTATCCTTTTGAGCGGGCAAAAAAACAATGAGATTGGGGAAAGGACTTCTCACCAACTGACGTTATAATATTAAAAATTGGAAATCCTTCATCCCAAACCCGTGCTCAAAATATAGCCTTGCAAAACGCTGCCCGATCGCCTCAGGAGTTGCCCTCATGATCGAAATCCGCTCGCCATTAACCCGTGAAGACTTCAAAGCCTATTATGACCTGCGTTACCGTGTGCTGCGTGAACCGTGGGGAATGCCGCGCGGCACCGAAAAAGATGACTACGAGCCGATCAGCCAGCATTTCATGGCGGTGGAAAGCGAGACCGGCGAGGTGCTGGGGGTGGTCAAACTGTATGAAAAAGAAGCGGAGGTGGGTTGTTTTTCGCATCTGGCGGTTTCGGGCAAAGCCCAGCGCAAGGGCATCGGCAAACTGCTGATGCAGGCGGTGGAAGAGGCTGCCCGTCAGCGCGGGTACAAAGTGCTGGGCTGTTATTCGCGCCTCAACACGACCGATTATTTCAAAAAATACGGCTATCAGGTGGCCGGCCTGCCAACCCCGTATTTCGGCACCACGCAGGTGGTCTGGATGGAAAAGAATCTGGATTAAACCTCAGCCGCCGGATGGCTGCGCCGGGCACGGTGAAAGATCAGCCCAATCAGGCCGCTGATCGGCGCCAGCAGCCAGTTGATCATCGCATTGATCAGGCCGAACCCCTGACTGAGCCAGACCAGCAGAGGACGCAGAACCACTTGCAGGAAGTGGAAACGGTCATACGCCAGCGCAATCAAAATGGTCGCCGCCGAGATGCCAAATCGCGCCCAGTCCGAAAATTCCATCACCCCCATTTCTTCCAGCACCAGCTCCACGCCGATGTTCAGCACCAGCACATAGGCGGCGGATTTCAGCACCGGAAAACGCAACACCACACTGCTGAAAATGCCGGCCGCAAAACGCATCACCAAAATACCGATGAAAACACCCAGCATCACCACCCACAGTTGATCGGACAGCGACACGGCCGCGACCACATTATCCAGACTGAAAGCCAGATCCATCAACTCCACATTCAAAACCGTAATCCAGAAGCCGGTCTGCTTGACCTTGCGCAGCCCGTCCTCATCGCTTTCTTCATGATGCCCGGCCCCCAAATCATCCAGCGCCAGGCGGATGAGGTAAGCCGCGCCAATCAGTTTGAGCCACGGGTTGCGGATGATGTAACTGGCTGCCAGAAGCATCAGCCCGCGCCCGATGTACGCCCCCAGCAGACCGGCACGCAGCGCACCTTCGCGCTGGTGTCCGAGTGGTTTTTCCAAAATTTTTCCCAGCCAGTGCAGGGCTTTCGGCCAGGGGATGGGCTGGTCGTGCGGCAGGACCGAAACCATGGCCCCCAGCACAGCCGCGTTGTCAATGGAGAGGATACCCTCCAGAAAGATCAACTGCAAAATGATGACGACAAACGAAAAATCCACAGATTTGCTCCTCGCCTTGCGCCAGAGTCCAGGGCAAAAATCCCATTATCGAAGGGTAAGGTCAGGTGAATTCCGGTGGCGGTGGAGGGAAGGGGTCAATCCCACTCACAGGATTGTTTGGCTCAAACCCGAATTCATGTCAAACTTCAATGCGGGGTAAGTCCATTCACCAGTCTCATTTGGGGTTTTTGCTCGCTCAAAAGGACGTGAACCCAACAATGGCACTCCGAGCGAAGTGATACCCACCACTGCTGATTAATTGCCCCCTCCTGCGCCTCCCCCAATATCGCTTTTGCGATATTGGGGGAGGTAGGTGGGGGTCAATTCGCTTCTATATGGGTTTTGCGCTTATCCCGAACCGCGTTAAAAAATCATCTGTTAAATTTCAAAGACAGGGGGATTTTGCCGGTGTTTTTGTTATACCACCAATCCCGCCGAAAAGCGCAAAATTAAGCGGTTTGTCGCCCGCCTTCGGGACAAATTTCATTCTGAATGCGGCTGATTTTCGGTCAGTTTGCCCAAAAAATAGGGCAGCATCCGCCGCCACCACGGCCAATCATGGTTGACATCCTGTCCCCACAGGTCAATCCAGGCCGGAATGCCTTTGGCCTCCAGAATGCCGCGCATTACGGAAAGTTCGGCGTTCATCTCTTCCTCCCAGGCGCCCTGCCCGGCGCACAAAATAATCCGACTGCGGCGGTACTTTTCCAGATACCATTCATCGTTCAGGTTGGGCAGGTACAGTAACGGAGAGTTGAAATAAACCCGTTCATCCACATAATCGCCCACAAACAGGCGCAGGCTGAACACCCCGCTCAGGCTGATGACGCTGTCGAATACATCCGGGTGGCGGAAGAAGAAGTTGGCGGAATGATAGCCGCCCATGCTGCAGCCGGTGGTCAGCAGCAGGGTATCTTCCCCGCAGCGCTGGCGGATGAACGGCACCACCTCGTGGATGATGTAGCGGTCGTAATCCTCATGCCGCCAGCCGCGGTCATAGGGATGAGCGTTCCAGTTGCACCAGGCCTGGTTGTCCACACTGTCCACTGTGAAGAACTGAAACAGACCCTGTTCGATGAACCATGCGGCAGCCCCGATCATGCCAAAGTCCTCAAACTCGTAAAACCGCCCGCCCATGGCGGGAAAGACCAGCACCGGTTTGCCGGCATGACCATAAACCTTAAATTCCATGTCCTGATGCAGGTGTTCACTCCAGTAGCGGTGATATTCGATATTCATGGGAATTCCTCAGGCCGGTTCGATGATGAAACTGGCAATCTCAACCACTTCTTCTTCATAAGGCGAGCGGACGATGAAGCCGTAATCGCCGATGGCAGCCGCAAAGGCGCCGTCAATCACGCCGTGGTAAACCGTCTGCTGAGGAAAAGCCGAGAGAATTTCCTGCACCGAACGGCGGTAGGTGATGGCGTTGCGTCTGCCCACATAGGCGCAAGCGTACGGGCGGGTTACCTGCGCGTCAAAGCGGTTGTTGACGACCACATTGGCATATTCGTAAAACACATCAATGTCGTTGGCGAAGTTGAACATGTCCGTGGTCAGGCCGCCCGGCGGGCGCATGTTGACTTCCAGCGGGCGCAGTCCGCCATCCGGTGTGCGGAAGAATTCAAAGTGGAAAAAGCGTTCCTGCAGGCGATAAACGGAAACGATTTTGCGCCCGGCGGTTTCCACATCCGGCTCAATCTGGCGGGTGATCAGATACCAGAAACTGGTCTGATTGTTGACGATATCCATGACGCTGCCGTAGCGCATGGAGGAGCTAAAGACGATTTTACCGTTCTGATTGGTCAAACCGTCGAAGGTGACAATTTCACCCTCAATTTGTTCTTCCAGCAGGTATTCGACCAGCGGTTTGCGGGCGAAGAAGTCCTCCAAATCGCGGCGGCTTTGCAGGCGGTAGGTCTGAAACGCGCCGACCCCAATATCCGGTTTGGCAATCAGCGGAAAGCCCAGTTCATCGGCCAGGGCGTGCGCTTCCTGCAGGGTGTGGCAAACCCGCCCGCGAATGGGCTGCAAACCGGCTTTGGCGAACATCTTTTTCATTTCGGACTTGCGTTTGATGGCGGGTATCTGTTCACTGTGCAGGCCGCGGATGTTGAAGTCGGTGCGCAGGCGGGCGTCCGATTCCAGCCAGAATTCATTGTGCGATTCGAGCCGGTCAATTTTGCCGTAGCGGTAGGTGAAGTAGCCCACCGCGCGGATCAGCTGGTCGTAATCCTGTGCGTTCCAAACGTGGTAATACTCGCTCAACGCGCTGCGCACCTCAGGGCGCAGCGCGTCCCACGGCGAATCGCCCAGCCCCAGCACATTTACCCCAAAACGACGCAGGTTGACCCAGAAAGGCAGGTAGTTGGGCGGATAATGCGGAGAAAAAGCGATGAAGTTCACGGCAGCTCCAAAAAAACTTAAAGGGATAATAGGACATTTTAAGGAAAAAAGATTGAAATTTCAAGCGTTTTTCACGGTTTGGGCATGGCTTTCTCAAAGTCGAGAACTGTCAAACAGCAGCCGGCCGGCGCTGACCGATGTCTATTCGGAATAAT
>NZ_DAOUBL010000152.1:0-39893 GCF_034432615.1 Bellilinea sp.
CTTCCATTCAAGCCACCCCTTCTCTGCGGAAGTGAAAAATGAGTGATTTGCTCCCGACGGGTCACAAAAAGATTGAAGAAATGCGCATGGAGGGCATTGTCAAACGCTTTCCTGGCGTTCTGGCAAATGACCATGTCAATTTTGATGTCAAAGCCGGTGAAATTCATGCACTGCTCGGTGAAAATGGCGCAGGCAAAAGCACATTGGTTCGACAGCTTTATGGCCTTTACCGCCCCGATGAAGGCAAAATTTTTATCAATGGTGAGGAAGTCAACTTTCATTCCCCCAAGGAATCGATTGCTGCCGGCATCGGCATGATTCATCAGCATTTCATGCTGGTACCCGACCTGACGGTAGTGGAAAATGTTGCGCTTGGATTGCCTTCCTCTCGCGGAGTAATTTTGGACCTTGACCGCGTGCGAAAACGGATTGACATGCTTTGCCAGCAATACAATCTTAAAGTTGACCCGGATGCCTACATCTGGCAGCTTTCGGTTGGTGAACAGCAACGGGTGGAAATCCTCAAAGCACTTTATCGCGGTGCTGCACTGTTAGTGCTGGACGAACCAACTGCCGTGCTCACTCCACAAGAAGTGGATGATTTATTCATAACCCTCCGCCGCATGGCAACCGAAGGACATGCGCTGATTTTCATCTCCCACAAACTTCACGAAGTCCTTGCCATCAGTCAGCGTGTTACCGTATTGCGTGACGGCAAGGTGGTGGGTACCCGTCCAACGGCGGGCGCCACAAAAACCGAACTGGCGCAAATGATGGTTGGCAGGCCGGTCATTCTTCAATACGAGAAGTCACCCCTCAAGATGGGCGACATTCTATTGAAAGTTGAAAATCTGGTTGTGCGTGGGGATCGAGGGACTGACGCGCTCAAGGGTGTTTCTCTGGAAGTCCACAGTGGTGAAATTTTAGGACTGGCGGGTGTTTCGGGCAACGGGCAAAGGGAACTGGCAGAGGCTCTGGCTGGCTTGCGACCGGTTAAAGCCGGGCGGATCATTCTCAACGGCGTGGATGTGACACATGCCTCCCCTTCCGTGCGGATCGCGACCGGCCAATCCTACATCCCGGAAGAACGCATGAAAGACGGTGCCATCAAGGATTTCAGTGTTGCGGATAATTTCATCCTTGAAGATCACGCAAAATCGCCGTTTTCTTCGCGAACTTTTCTCAACTTTCGCAGCATCCGGCAGGTATCTGAACGCCTCGTCCAGGAATTCAATGTAAAAACCCCCTCTATTGATACACCCATAAAAAACCTTTCCGGCGGGAATATCCAGAAAATGATCCTTGCCCGTGAACTTTCCCGCAAACCAAAAGTGCTCATCGCTTCACAGCCAACCCGCGGGGTTGACATTGGCGCATCCGAGTACATCCATCAACGGCTGCTCGAACAACGCGAAGCCGGAACTGCCACACTCTTAATCTCCGAGGACCTGGATGAAATTCGCGCCCTTTCGGATCGTATTGCTGTCATCTACGAAGGAGAAATTGTTGGAATTGTGGACGGTAAAAGCGCCACAACCGAGGAATTGGGTCTGATGATGGCCGGCATCCGTGAAAGAACCCAGGTTTGACTTGCTTAATTCTTGAACTGAGAAGAATTGAGCCAGAAGTACTGTAATTTTGACGAAAAATATCGTAAAATAGTATAAAGAATCGGTGGTCGGAATCCGGCAGAAAGCCGGACCGGCGTCGGACCGGGATGAGTCCGTCGAAAAGTGCCGCCTTCCTAAAGGAGTCCACCGATCCGATGAATATCTGGCAAAAATATGTCATTCCCCAAAGCATTGAAGAAGCAATCTACTATCTGACTTCTGCTCCCGGCCCAGCCCGTCCAATCGGCGGCGGGACCGACCTCTTACTGGAAATCCAACAGGGACATCATCAACCGGTACACACGCTTGTGGATGTTACCCGCATTCCCGAATTACTTCGTCTGGAAGAAGTTGGGAATCAATTATTCATCGGCGCTGCCGTTCCCGTCAAAGTTATCACCGAATCTTCGCTTGTACGATACCATGCTAGCGCCGTTGCCGAAGCGTGCGGTTTAATTGGCGGCCCTCAGGTTCGAAATACGGCCACCCTTGGCGGCAATGTGGCTCATGCTCTGCCGGCAGCGGATGGGATGATTTCGCTGTTTGCATTTGATGCACAGGTAGAAATCGCCAGTCCGGCCGGCCGCCGCTTTCAGTCCATCCAGACACTTTTCACAGGTCCCGGGCAGTCAACCCTCGACCTGAGTTCAGAAATTATTGTGGGTTTTTACCTGCCCTTGCGCCAGTCCGGTCAATCTTCTGCCTTCAGTCGGGTAATGCGTCCCCAGGGGGTAGCCCTGCCCATTTTGAACATGGCCGTCTGGATGGAACGAGACGTGCAAGTCATCCGTGACATCCACATTGCGATCGGCCCCTCCGGACCGGTGCCTCTTCGCGCCGTTCTGGTGGAACAGGAATTAATCGGTAAAACCCCTGATTTGGACACTTTGAAGAAAGCAAAGGAAGCCATTCACCAGTCCATCAAATTCCGCAGCAGCGCAATGCGCGCCAGTGCCGCATATCGGCATCACCTCAGTGAAGTTCTGCTGGAAGAAGTTATTGGTAAAGCCTGGCAACGGGCGTTTGAATTGGAGGCGGTATGAACGACCAAAATCAACTGACTGTCACAGTCAACGGAAAAACTTATCACTTGCCGGAAATCCCCGGCGAAATGCTGTCGGATTTACTGCGCTATCGTCTCAAACTGACCGGCACCAAAGTTGCCTGTGGTGAAGCCGAATGCGGCGCCTGCACGGTAATTCTTAACGGTGAACCGGTATTGTCCTGTTCTTTTCCGGCCGCCAAAGCCAACGGAGCAAACATCCTCACTATTGAGGGGCTTTCTGAAATTCATTCGACCCCTGCCCCAGATGGTGGGCAGATACCTCTTCACCCGTTGCAGCAATCCTTTATTGAATATGGTGCAGTTCAATGCGGTTTTTGCATCCCCGGTCAGATCATGACCTCTTATGCTTTACTGCAGCACAACCCGCAGCCCAGCGAAGAGGAAATAAAATACGCCCTCAAAGACACACTTTGTCGTTGCGCCGGATACCCCACCATCATCAACGCCATCAAAGCCGCCGCGAAGACATTACAAACCGGTCAGCCCATCCCCCCTCCATCGGTAGAACCTTCCAGCCACGCGGGGCAGTTTGTGGGAACGGTGCAGTCTCGCCCGGACGCCATCGCCAAAGTCACCGGCAAAGCAGTTTACACGGATGACATTATCTTCGAAAACATGCTTCACGCCCGCGTTAAGCGAGCCGGCATTCCATCCGGAATTTTACGCAAACTGGATGTTGAAAAAGCCCGCCGATTGCCGGGGGTGGCTGCCGTCCTCACCGCCGAGGACATCCCCGGTGAGCATTATCATGGGCTGGTCATTCCCGATTGGCCAATCCTGGTTGGAGTGGGGGAGCAAATCCGCACCGTTGGTGATGCGCTGGCAATTGTAGCCGCCGAAACCCGTCAAATTGCCACTCAGGCGCTGGAACTGATTGAAGCAGAGATTGAACCCCTGCCGGTAATTGATAATCCGGTCAAAGCCATTCAGGAAGATGCCCTGCGCATTCACAAAAACGGCAACCTCCTCAAACACATCAAAGTACGCAAGGGGGATGTTGAAGAAGGTTTTGCACAGGCCGATGTTATATTGGAACACACTTACCACACTCCCATGCATGACCATGCCTTCATGGAACCCGAGTGCAGTATTGCCCGCTTGACGCCGGAAGGACGCATGGAAATTTATGTCGGCTCGCAAATACCTTATTCGGACCGCAATCAGGTCGCGCGGGCGCTGGGGGTGCCCGAAGATCAGGTGCGGATTATCGGTCAACTGATTGGGGGCGGTTTTGGCGGCAAGGAAGATATTGCCGGTCAAATCCATGCTGCCCTTCTGGCAAAAGCCACCGGTCGCCCGGTCAAACTGCTCTTTGATCGTCAGGAAAGCCTGATCGTCCATCCCAAACGTCACGCCACCCAGATCCGTGTCAAAGTTGGCGCAAAGCGAGATGGAAGGCTGACAGCAGTCGAAACTGAACTTTTTGGGGATACGGGTGCTTATGCTTCCCTGGGTGAAAAAGTTCTGACCCGCGCCACCACCCATTCCTCCGGCCCGTATGAGGTTCCGCACGTCAAAGCCGATTGTTACGCCATGTACACCAACAACCCGCCTGCTGGTGCTTTTCGTGGTTTTGGCGTGATGCAATCCGCCTTTGCCATCGAATCGATGATGGATACTCTTGCTGAAACCCTCAACATCCATCCGGTAGAATTGCGCAAGAAGAACGCCTTGAGGGTTGGCAGTGTTACCAACACCGGGCAGGTGCTGCGCGAAAGCGTTGGTTTAATGGAATGCATTGAAAGGGTCGAAGCCGAAATGAACCGTTTGAGCGGCGGTGATCCCTTTACACCAAAGCGGGTGGAGGGTGCCCCTCATCTGGTACGTGCCTGGGGTTTTGCGGTTGGATACAAGAACACCGGTTTGGGCGGCGGCGCTCCCGACAAGGCTGGTGCGGAGGTCGAACTGCGCCGCGACGGTACTTTTCAAGTGCGTTCGTCTTCCGCTGAATTGGGACAGGGTTTGCCCACCGTCCTGCAGGTAATTGCTGCGGAAGAGCTCAACCAGCACCCACGTCAGATTGATGTACTGCTCATGGATACCGACCTGACCCCGGATGGCGGGCCGACCACCGCCTCGCGCCAGACTTTTGTCACCGGCAATGCGGTTCGCCACGCCGCCCGCGCACTGCGCCAGTTGTTAACCAGTGAGCTGGCTGAGCGCTACGATGTCCCCCCTCAGGAAATCCGCTTCATTGAAGGTCTGGCTCAAGTGAATGGAAAACAAGTCAGTCTTTCCCATCTGGCAGAGCAAATGATCGAATCCGGCCGGCAGCCGCTCGCCTCCTACACCTATTGGGCGCCCGCCACCCGACCCTTGGGACAGGGAGGGGATATGCACTTTGCTTTTTCCTTCGCCGCACAGGCTGCGGAGGTGGAGGTCAACACGCGCACAGGCGAAGTAAAGGTTTTACGGCTGATCATTGCCAACGATGTTGGAACTGCGATCAACCCGCTTGGCTTGCGCGGTCAAATTGAGGGTGGGGCCATCATGGGCATTGGTCATGCCTTGACCGAAAACTTCATCGTGGAACAGGGCCGCGTAATCACCGACCGATTGGCACGCTACAGGATGCCTTCAATCACCCTCACGCCCGAAATCATCCCGATTGTGGTAGAACACCCGGTATCCGAAGGGCCTTTCGGGGCCAAAGGAGTCGGGGAAATCGTTCTCATCCCGACCATTCCGGCAATTACCAATGCGGTTTATCATGCCGTAGGCGTGCGCTTCGACCATATCCCTATAGATCAGGAAAAAATCTTGCTGGCGCTGAAGGAAAAGACTGCATCGGTCTGATATTGTACAAAGGTTATACAAACAACCAAAAAGGCTGACTTTCCTCCTCTCACTCGCTAAAATGAACGTATAGAAACGTTCGTTTTAGACGTGAGAGGAATTTTTATGGAACTCAACCGTTCAGCCAGAGGTTATCAAAGCAATCCCCTGCCCACACCGTTGATTGGGACATCGGATAGCACATTTCGTTTTCACCGCCATCAACTTTTCACCCTTGAACGGGCAAAAAATCTTAACCATTGGCTATGTCTTCCGGTTTCAGGTGAAAATCTGCTCCAGGAGTGGTTGAATCTGGAAAGGTTGTGGAGTGTTAAGAAAGTCACTTCAACCGAAATTGAACATACCCTCGCGATTGTTTCAAACGAATTCCACCGTTCCGCCATTCTGCGAGGCTTGCTCCGCAATCCTTCGGTCAATTTGACCGTTCAAATGCTGGATTGGATCAGCGATCATTCATTAAACAACTCACTGATTGTTCAGCTGTTCAAACAAAACTTGCATACGCTTTCTGATCTCCATCCTCTTGCCAATCGCCTGATCTCCTTATTAGAAAACCCACAAACTTCTCCTCAGCGCACAACTGCCTTTCTGACACTGGCATCCCTCCACCCCGAACTGGCACTGCCCGATTCCCTGGTTGGTTCTCTTTTGAATCGTTATCATGCTTTTCCATCGGTTGCATTTGGATTTTTGGAATATCTCGCTTCGCATCACAACTCCAATGTCCTGGCGCAATGGGTAGAAAAAACTCTCCAGCAGACCGAATTCCCCTATCCGCTCAATGTGGCGGTCTGGCTTTCAATGCGCCAAATACAGCCTTCCCTATTCGACCTGTATTTTCAGGTTCTTAATGAACTTCAACCAGAAAAGACGAGTTCAGTCAGCCGTCTCAAAACCTTTCTGAATGAATTAATCCTTATCAATCAAAAATTGACTTACTCATATAAAGATAACCCGGGCATAACCATCGCTCAATTCATGTTTCACGGCTCCATTGATCAACCGGGAGTTGGCGATAGCGGCGGTTTGTCTACTTTCCTCAGTCAACTCGGTAATGCCCTTGCAGAAAATGAGAATATCGAACGCATCATCACCTTCGTCACCGTGCCGGGTTCTTGCGATTCTGGAATACCATTGGTCAGCGGGGATCAAAGCCATCTGCGGGTTAATCTCCCGATTCATGATAACCAGTGGATTTCCCGCGACGATTTCCTGAGCCATCCCTTGCAGATAAAAACCCTCCTCCGCCTCATTCTACGGGAAATCCATCTTTTACCGGATGCCTTTCATTTGCGCTTCAACGATATTCAAACCCGCACTGTGGCTGAAATTGCCCTGGAGATGAATATCAAGACCATATTAACCCTCACTGCCGACCCTCACCGCGCCCTTGAAAAGCGCTTGGAAATCCATTCCCCCATGCAGCAGGAAGATTATCAATCCTTAAATGCCGCGCTTTCCCGTGTGCTGATTGCTGATCAACTTCTTCACCTGGCTTCTTCGGTCGTAATTCTGCCATCTCGAATGGGAATCGCCGATTTACTCCCCTATTTTCCGCAACTTCCTCAACTGATTCGCCAAAAAACTTTTGCTCTCATCCCCGAAGGAATTGAAATTGCCCCCCCTGCCATGGTTGCTCAAGAGGAAATTCAACTCCTATTGACCAAAATCGGACGTTCAAAAGAGGATTTGTCCCACAGTCGCCGTCGCCTGATTTTAAATGTCGGTCGCCTAAGTCCGATTAAACAGCAAGACTTGCTGGTTGAAGCATGGCTGAATTCCGGGTTATGGAAAAGCGTTGACCTGATTCTAATCGGCGGGTCTCCGGTCAATCCAACCCCCACAGAAGAAAAAATGCTTCGGTCCATTAACCACTTATTGGAAAAATATCCCCATGCCCGCTCCAACTTTTTTCTTCTCCCCGCCCTTCCCAACCATCAAATCCGGGCTTTGGAAACACATCTGGCAGATGATTATCCCTTAAACCAGCCGCCTCTGTATGTCTGTTCAAGTCTCAAAGAGGAGTTCGGCATTGCCATACTGGAAGCCATGTCAGCCGGCTGGCTGGTGGTGGGTCCTCAGGCAGGCGGACTTTCCAGTTACATCAGGGATGGAGAAAACGGATTTCTGATGGATACATCCCAATCCGAGAATATTGAACAAAAACTGATGGAGATCCTGGTTGTGGAGGAACACAAATTAAAAACTATTGCTGCACGAGGACAGCAAACCATACGCCAGAATTATGATATCCGCTCGATTGCACGGTTACTGGCTGATCTTTATCTCAAAACGGTATCTTTTGCCATTCCCAAAACGCACCATGAAAACCATACTGATTATCAGCCCGCCGTTTTACTCACACTTTAACCCGCTGCTAACGATTGCCAAAGCCCTGAAATCCTCCGGCCGCGTTCAGGTCATATTCGCAACTGCGCCATCCTTTGAAACTCAAGTGACTTCCGCCGGGTTGAACTTTACACCATTAGAAATCAGTCCAAATGCCAATACCGGCATCGCAGAACAAACCCGCCAAAACCACCGTGAGGCTCAACGCTTGCAGCAATTTTTCAGAGCAACCCAGCGCGGGGCAATACCCACACTGTTGATTCAGACAAAACACCGCCGTTTAGACATGCTGCCCGATCCTCTGCCGATATATCACCAGATTCAACAACTTCAGCGTATCTGGCAGCCTTCGCTCTATCTGGTAGACCAGTTAAACTATGCTGTCACGCTCTCCCTATACGCTTTGGGATACCCTTTTCTCACCTTTTGTCCCGGACATCCCACCTATATTCCTATCGAAGACCAGACTTTTGGCGTTCCGTATGCTTTCCCATCTGCCATTCAACCGAGCAGCCGCGCTATCCACAGGTTGAAGTTGCTGGCGCAACAGACTGAGCAGGAATTTACGGCCATTTTTAACCGGTTTTTAGAAGAACACGCCCCCAACCAGGCGCAGGTTGAGAATGCTTTTGGTTTGGCTTCCTCACAGGCAATTCTGTTCAATTACCCTGATTTCGGTCACCTGCACCTCCAGCGCATACAGCCGAAAAAATGGTTCGCCGGGCACTGTTTTTCTCCAAATTCCTCCCTCGATCCGGAGTGGCGGGAGATCATCCATAATAACCGCCATGCCTCACCCAAAATCCTGATCAGCTTTGGCACCTTTCTGTCAGCACGCATGGATGTGCTCAAGAAGGTTTTGCAAACGGTGATAGCAGCATTTCCCCACGCATTATTGATCGCCGCCATTGGATCTCACTCCTCAGAATACACTGAATTCAACGATCCCCGCGTCATTTTGCGCGAATTTCTCCCTCAAACTGCCCTTCTCCCTTACATAGACCTGGTCATTCACCACGGCGGGAACAACACATTTACCGAAACACTCTACCACGCCAAGCCGATGATCATTTTTCCCTTTTCCAGTGATCAGTTCGCTATCGCCCACGACGCTGAGCGGTTTTCACTGGGTAAGGTTGTTGACCCCAATAACTTTCTTCCTGAAGATTTAGCGAGTAAAATTACATTGTCACTATCCGGGGAGTTCAATTCCTCCTTGAAAATCTGGTCAGAATTCAGTCAAAACCGCGGAGCATTTTATTTAGCTGAAGCAATTTTATCCCTGCTCTAACCAATTCGTATTTCCGCACCAACCCAAATCCCAGTAAAGGAGCAGCCAAATGGCAAAGCGTTACATCACCGCTGAAGATCTCTATCAATTTCAGGTGCCATCCGGCACAACCATCTCTCCGGATGGCAAAAACATCATTCTCTCCCTGCAGCGAGTAGAGAAGAAAAGTGAAAAGAAATATTCCAACCTATGGCTGGTTCCGGTGGAGGGCGGTCAACCGCGCCAATTTACCTTTGGCGATCAAAGCGATCATCACCCCGTCTGGTCGCCGGATGGGTCGCAAATTGCCTTTCTCTCCAACCGCCAGAACAAGGACAAACCCCCTGTACTGTACTTAATTCCTTTTCATGGCGGTGAAGCCCGTCCGCTCACCCAACTGGAAGGTGAAATTGGAGAAATCCTCTGGTCACCGAATGGCAAAAAAATCCTTTGTACGGTAAGGAAAATTGACAAAGAAGTTCTCCAACGGCAAAAAGATCCCGCCCTAAAGGATCTCAGCACCCCTGCCCGTCATTACGACCGCTTGTTCTACAAGCTGGACGGTTATGGTTATCTCCCGCATGAGCGCTGGCATTTATGGGTAGTGGATGCAGCCACCGGCAAGGCCACTCAATTGACCGATCACCCGGTTTGGGATGAGAACTTTCCCGACTGGTCTCCAGACGGAAAATGGATTGCGTTTATCTCCAACCGGAGCGATGATCCGGATTCAAACCCAGACCTGGATGACATTTTTCTGATGCCGGCCAACGGCGGCGAAGCCCGCCGGCTGCAAACACCGCCCGGCAACAAGTTTTCCTTGCGGTTTTCACCGGATGGGAAATGGCTGGCATACTACGGTCAGGAAGGGATCGGCAAGGGGTTCAAGAACATCGGCTTGTGGGTAATACCCACTGACGAATCACATCCCGCTAAAAACTTGACCGAATCCTATGACCTAAACGTCAGTGCCTGGACGATTAATGACATTGGCGGTGCAGTAACCAACCCGCCCCTGTGGAGCCCGGACAGCCAAACATTGTACTTTCCCGTAACCCTGCATGGTTCGAGTATTCTGATGAAAATTGGCCGCGATGGCGGCGGTTTGGAAACCATCCTCGGTGAGGGCGGGGTATTTCATACGCATAGTCTGGACCGCGCCGGTTCTCGCATCGCCGGTTTATGGGGCACTTTTCAGGATCCCGCTCAGGTTATGCTCTTGGACCTTTCCAGCGGCAGCCAGCGCGTCCTGACCCGCTTTAACCGGGATTTACTGGATAAAGTTGATCTTGGAGAAATCGAAGAAGTCTGGTTCAAAGGACCCGACCATAACGACCTGCAAGGCTGGATCCTCAAGCCACCCCAGTTTGATCCTCAAAAAAAATACCCCTCGATCATGGAAATTCACGGTGGTCCGCTGACCCAGTACGGAAAACTTTTCATGCACGAATTTTACTATCTGGCAGCTCAGGGCTTCGTCGTCTATTTTTGCAATCCACGTGGCGGACGCGGTTATGGTGAACAACACGCCGCCGCTATTCACGGCAATTGGGGTGACCGCGACTACGCCGACCTGATGGCGTGGGCTGATTTCATCGCCCAAAAACCGTACATTGATACAACCCGCATGGGTGTAACCGGCGGCAGTTACGGTGGCTACATGACTGTCTGGATTATCGGTCACACCCAACGTTTTCGCGCTGCGGTCACTCAACGTTGTGTCAGCAATTTTATCTCCATGTGGGGGTCCAGTGACTTCAATTGGGTATTCCAGCGTGAACTAAACGATAAACCACCTTTTGAAGCCTTAGACTACTACTGGCAGCGTTCACCAATCGCCCACATTGGAAATGCCAAAACCCCCACGCTGGTGATTCACAACGAAATGGACTTACGCTGCCCAATCGAACAGGGCGAACAGGTATATGTAGCCCTCAAACGCTTGGGTGTGGACACCGAAATGGTGCGTTTTCCAGAAGAATTTCATGGCCTCTCGCGCGGTGGTCGAACCGACCGGCGTATACTCCGCTTGAATCACATTGCTCGATGGTTTAAAAAATATCTGCTCGATGAACAACAATCTCATTGATCCTCATTATCCGCTGATTGATCTTCATCGTCACCTGGATGGCAGTGTCCGCCTGGAAACGATACTGGAATTAAGCCATACCCACGGTTTGCCCCTTCCTGCTCAGGACGTTGAAGGTTTACGCCCTTATGTGCAGGTGACAGATGCCCAACCGGGCGTGATGGAATTCATTGCCCGCTTTGAATGGATGACGAAAATCCTTGTCAATGAGGATGCCTGCCGCCGAGTGGCTTATGAATGCGTTGAGGATTTGGTAAAAGAAGGCATTGATTATGCCGAACTCCGTTTTTCGCCCTGGTTTATGGCAGAAACCCATCGCCTGAACCCGGTTGCGGTTATTGACGCGGTGGTGGACGGCGTGCGCGCCGCCAGCCGGGACACAGGTACGCCAGTCAACCTGATTGGCATTCTCAGCCGAACCTACGGTCCAGACATTTGTCATCATGAACTGGCAGCCATCCTCTCCCGCCGTGAGGAATTTGTGGCGGTGGACCTGGCCGGTGATGAAGCTCACTTCCCCGCCGAGTGGTTCGATTCTCATTTTTCCCTTGTCCGCGATGCTGGCTTACACGTTACAGTTCATGCCGGCGAAGCCGACGGCCCGCAAAGCATCTGGCAGGCCATTCAACGACTAGGTGCGGAGAGGATTGGTCATGCCGTTCAGGCAGTCAAAGATGAACGATTGCTGGATTACATGGCAAACCAGCGCATTGCGGTTGAAGTCAACCTGACCAGCAATGTGCAGACCTCAACGGTAAAAAATTACGCAGAGCATCCCGTGCGCCTCTTTTTGGATCGGGGAATTTGCACAACTCTGAATACCGATGATCCCGGCATCAGCGCCATCACGCTGCCATACGAATACAATGTCGCTGCTCCGCAGGCCGGCCTGAACAAAGAGCAGATTCGTCAATTACAAAAGAACGCACTCCAAGCATCTTTCCTTTCAGCTCAGGAAAAATCCAAACTTCTTTTAAAGAAAGGCGCGTTGCCTTCGTATGGGGATTTATGACTTTATCCTGGCTGGCGGCGGTGCAGCCGGCTTGAGTCTGGCGCTTCGTCTGGCGCAAGCCTTTCCCGACCGTAAAATTTTGATTCTCGACCGTGAGCCAAAACGCACCAATGACCGCACATGGTGTTTTTGGTCAGTTCATCCCAGCCCGTATCCAACGGCAACATTCCGCACCTGGGATAGACTGGCATTTTATGGGTTAAATTTTTCAAAGACTTATGTCCTTTCACCCTACTGTTACTACCTGATTCGAGGGATTGATTTTTACCGTCATGCCTATGACCGGCTGAGTAGCTTTCCAAATGTTCGATTTGAATATGGAGAAGTAGACCGGATCCAAGAAGACCAGGAGCATGCCTCGGTTTCGCTAAACGGCATGGCTTTTGAAGGCAAATGGGTATTCAGCAGCCTTTATGATCCCAAAAAAATTACCAAACAACCCCGTCGCTATCATTATCTGAAGCAACATTTTCGCGGTTGGGAAATAGAAACCAGTACTCGCTGCTTCGACCCACAAATGCCAACCCTTTTCGACTTTCGCATCCCCCAGGACGGGCAAATGCGCTTTATGTACATTCTGCCATTTTCGGAACGGGAAGCAATGGTTGAATACACCCTCTTTTCACCTGAACTGTTGACCGATGAAGAATATGATAGCGCTCTTCAAAATTACATAGCAGACACTTTGAAGATAAAAGAATTCCGGATCAAAGCCGTGGAAAACGGCGTGATTCCCATGTCCGATCAACCTCTACCCCGCAAACTGGGTGAGCGCATTTTAGCCGTCGGCACATTGGGCGGGCGGGTTAAACCTTCCAGCGGTTATGCTTTCTTACGTATTCAGAAAGATAGTGAAGCCATCGTGCGTTCCTTGCTTCAGCAAGGTCATCCTTTTGACCTTCCCGATTCACCATCGCGCTATCACCTTTTTGACAGCATCATGCTTCAGGTAATGCAGCGTCATGGCGGAGAAATGCACCACATTTTTACCCAACTGTTCCGAAACAACCCCATTCAACGGGTATTTGCATTTTTGGATGAAAACCAGAGTTTTCCTGAAGATCTGAAAATTCTGGCATCCCTGCCGCCATTGCCCTTTATTCGAGCGTTGCTGCGTTTGAAAGTTCTTCGCAGGGTGTAATCCGGCTAAGGAACGCTCAAAAGATCTCTCAAAGAATACACCACAATTCCAAGGTATTCTTTCAGACTGCTGGTGGTCATCGAGAGATATCCGGCATTCGGTAAAATATTGATTAATTGAGCTGCCGGGTTGTTTCGCCACAACTTTTGCCATTCCAAATCGGTTATCGAATAATCTGCTGGTGAAGGAATCACCTCAATTCCTTCTGCCCGGAAGAGGGCAACCGATCGCGGCATATGTTGTGCTGAGGTAACCAGGACAACCCTCTCAAGCTGCTTTTCTTTCAAAATTCGGGCGGAAAACTGCACATCCTCTGAAGTATTTTGAGATTGATCCTGCAATATCAGTGCCGCCTCTGGCACGCCCATAAAAACCATCAATTCCTTCATCTCAAATGCCGGCGTGGTTGTGCGCGCAGAAAGCCAATCAATATTCCCGCCGCTTAATAAAATGTAAGGGGCAATTCCCTGACGATAGAGCCGCACAGCATGAATTACCCGGTCACCGGCGCCATTGACTTCCACACCGCTGCGCGGCGAGTCGAATGACTCGGTTCCCCCACCCAGAACCACGATAACGTCTGCCTGAGGTAATACATCGGGAGCAACTATCTGCCTTTCCAGCCAGTAGGTCAAACTGAAAGCCACCCAGCGATTTCCGCCCAACCATAATAAAACAAGCGCAAGAATTACCAATCTCTTTCGCCAGGATTGCGGTATTCGGTTGATCAGACTGACCAAAAGCAGCATGCAGGCCAGACCAAGTGGATAGATCAACAAGGGTAGAAACTTGGATAGAAAAACGAACATGATACGTCACTCCCTTAATTTCATTCCCAACTCATCTTAAACATTAACAAATCAACCCATGGGAATATCTTTTATGATACTCTTAAATTGAAATTACCAAAGGAGTTACAAAAGCATGAAAATCATCCGCTGGCTCAATTTGATTACACTTGTATTCACGGTAACGGTCAATTCTCTGGCGAATGCCTTGCCGATCAACAACCGTACCACCGGTGAGATTTCTGACTCATTTCCGGTTTTATTTACCCCGGCAGGTTATGTATTCGCCATTTGGGGATTGATCTACCTCTCATTAATTGGGTTTGCAATTTATCAGATTCTCCCCTCACAGCAGAATAATCCTCACATTAATCGCATCGGCATTGGGTTCATTGCCGCCAACCTGTTCAACGCCGCCTGGATTTTTGCCTGGCATTACGGTATCATCCCCCTTTCCATGTTCTTGATGATTGGATTGTTAATCTCACTACTGGTCATTTACACCCGTTTGGGAATTGGCATTCAACCGGTACCACCTGTGGAACGCACCTTGATTCATTTTCCTCTCAGCCTGTATCTGGGCTGGATTTCTGTGGCGACCATAGCCAATGCAAGTGTCCTGCTCTACACTTGGAATTGGGACGGGTTTGGATTATCCGCAGAGCTATGGACTGCCCTGGTAATTATTGTTGGTGGATTGCTGGCCATTGCCATGATTCACTTTCGAAATGCAATCACCTATCCGCTGGTCGTTGTTTGGGCATTTTCAGGAATTCTCTTCAAAGCGGGCGGATCCGAAATGATTGCAAACATTGCTGGCGCAGTTGCGGTACTCATCCTGATCTTCCTGTTGTACTCCATGCTGCGCGCCCGTCAGTTGAAATTGATTTCCAATCGGGTTAATCGTGAAAATTTGCGCTAAACGATCAATTCTCGGTTATAATCTTTCTTGATGTTTCCGAAACAAATTCGAAATTGATCAGGAGTAAGCCATGAAAGAGAACCTTGTCCTTGTGCGCCATGGGCAAAGCCTGTGGAATTTGGAGAATCGCTTTACCGGCTGGACAGATGTTGACCTGACTGATATTGGCAAAGAGGAAGCCCGCCTTGCAGGTCAGCAGATGCTGGCGGAAAAATTCACTTTTGATTATGTGTTCACCTCTGTCCTCAAACGAGCCATCCGCACCCTTTGGATCATTCTGGACGAGATGGACCTGATGTGGCTGCCCGTGGAACGAGCCTGGCAACTCAACGAACGACATTATGGCGCGTTACAAGGCCTGAACAAAGCAGAAACCGCCGCAAAATACGGAAATGAGCAGGTGCATATCTGGAGACGAAGTTACGCCACTCCGCCGCCGGCCCTTAGCCTCGACGATCCCCGCCATCCTCGTTTTGACCCTCGCTACGCCAAGGTTGATCCGGCTCTGCTCCCCTCCACCGAGTCTTTGAAAATGACTTTGGAAAGAGTGATGCCCTTTTGGAACGAAAAGATCGTTCCGCGCCTGAAAGCCGGTGAAAAAATCCTGATTGTTGCGCATGGCAACAGCCTGCGGGCATTGGTCAAATACCTGGATAACATTTCCGATGAAGACATTACCGAGTTGAACATCCCCACCGGTATTCCGCTCGCCTATCAACTGGATGATCAACTGAACGTCCTTTCCCGCCGCTATCTGGCTGACGAAGAAGCAGTCAAAGCCGCTGCTGAAGCGGTTGCCCGCCAGGGTCTAGCCAAAAAAGAATAATAAGTGCCTGAGAACAATAAAAAATGGCTGCCTCTATCTAACCGGCAGCCATTTTCGTTTTCCTTTGCAGTTTAGTCGCCTCTCGTTCCAAAAATATAATCCCACAATGGCGAGGATACTCCAAAACGTTGATTGGGGGTCTTGTAATGATGGCGCATATGGTGACGTTTCAATGCCTTGAGAATCCCGCTGCGCATCGGCCAGTGATGCGTGGCATAATGGGTGATATCGTAAATCAAATAGCCAATAATAAACCCCGAGAAGACCATTGCCGTCATAAAAGGTGCCTGAAGCAAAACCCCAAACAGAACATGGTATAAACCATAGAAAACCAGCGCGAGGGGGATGCTGACCACCGGCGGCATGACCAAACGGGTCTTACATTGGGGTTGTTCATGGTGAACCCCATGGAAGAGATAAAAAATCTTTTCTTGCTGAGGAGTTTTGGGCTTGTAATGGAACAGAAAACGATGCAACAAATATTCGGCAAGGCTCCAAAAAAACAATCCCAACAGGAAACCAAACGGTAAAAAGAAAGCGGAAAGCGGTTGAGGTTTAATCCATACACCTCTGATAAAGAAAAACCCGGCAACCGGCAGCCAGAGAATTACCACCACGACCGGGGAAATATGCGTAAAAAATTCCAGAAAGTCAGACTTAAACAAGCGAATTGGCTCATCGCTATGGTTGATTTTGATGGTATCCATAACCTCACCTTATGAACTGGAATTATTCGATAATTTTAGGGAGAATTCAATTGGAGTATATCACAAGACAAATCAGAATATAATACGTTTGGCACAATTGAAAGGGATCACTGCCTGTGAATAAGCAACCCATCCGAAAGAAAAGTCCGGTCAGGCGGCTGCTTGCCGAACGATATTTGCTGATTTCGCTGATTAGCTTTGCTGCCAGCGTACTGGTGGTACGCTTATTTCTTGAATTAACCAATTACCCTCGCGTGGAGTTTGGCAATCTTCACATCGCCCACGTAATTTGGGGTGGTTTGTTTTTATTTGCTGCCGCCCTTTTGCCAATCATGTACGCCAACCGGTGGGCATTATTCTGGTCAGCCTTATTTAGCGGGGTTGGCTTCGGCCTTTTCATTGATGAAATTGGGAAGTTCATCACCCAAACCAATGATTACTTCTATCCCCCAGCCGCACCGTTGATTTACGCCTGTTTTCTTCTCACCGTGTTGATCTATGCGCAATTTCGCCGTCCACGCCCCACCACAACCCGCGAGGATTTGTATCATATTTTCAGCATGATGGAGGAGCTTTTAGATGAAGACCTCGATGAAGAGGAAAAATCCTTTCTGATCCAGCGATTGAATCATATCATCAACACGTCAAGCGATACGAAGCTGGTGCGATTAGCACAATCATTGCTGAGTTTCATGCAAAGCGAAATTCTCGCCAGCCCGGTAACGCCACCAAACAATTTACAAAAACTCTGGCAGCAACTGGTAACTGCAATGGAAGGCTTTTTTACCCGCCAGCGGATGTTCCTGTTATTGATTGGTGGCATGATCTGGCACGGTTTCATTTCCATTATGGGGTTATTTAACCTAACCCTTTTATCCATCCAGACCATCAACGGTCAACCAGAAAGATTCATTCAAATCATCCAAACCCTTCCTGGAAATATCCCACCTGATTGGTTGATTGTCAAAGCAGCCAGTCAGGCAGCCATCGGAATTTTTTCATTTGCTGCCGCCATCCTTCTTTTACTCAGACGCGAAGCATCTGCAATTCGCATTGGGATACTTGTGTTGACAACTTCCCTTACGGTGGTCAACCTGTTGGTCTTTTATTTGGATCAGTTTTCTGCTTCGATCAATGCCATCTTTGAATTCGCTCTGCTGCTTGGTTTGATCAACTATCGCCGCCGTTTCATGCAAGAGTCGAGTCTGGCCGATGCTGATGATCATGCGATCAATTTCAAGCCGGACGAAGAACAAAAACTAGCGGTTTGACCACAGTAA
This sequence comes from Bellilinea sp., assembly GCF_034432615.1. Lineage (GTDB taxonomy): Bacteria > Chloroflexota > Anaerolineae > Anaerolineales > Anaerolineaceae > Bellilinea. The sequence continues at coordinate 17,857 of NZ_DAOUBL010000152.1, forward strand.
TGCTGGCTGTACCATGCGTTAAATCTAGCAGGGCTCGCTCGACTTCTTTTTGTTCGGTAATTGGAATCTGAAAATGCAAGGCCACTTGATCGGTGAAAATTTCTTCCAACACCACACCTGAAAAATTTTCGATCAAACGCCTGACTTTTTGATAATCCGAATAACCTACATCACACACCAACTCACAAGCCTTAATCTGAATCGCAAGTGGCAGTTCAGCCAGAACCGCTTTGGCTGCCTGCTGATAAGCCTTGACCAGCCCAGCAGTCCCCAGTTTTGTACCACCAAAATAGCGCACCACCACCATAACGATATTCCCAATCCCACTCCCTTTTAACACGCTCAGGACTGGTTTGCCAGCCGTGCCGGCAGGTTCACCATCATCATTGCAATGCTCAATTGTGGTTGTCCCGTGACCAATCAGGTATGCCGGCACATGATGGGAAGCATCCGGAAATTCAGCGCGTATTCCCTGGATTACATGGCGAGCTTCATCTACCGAAAAGGCAGGCGCAGCAATGGCAATGAAGCGGGAATTAAGAACCGTTATTTCTGCCCTGCATTGCCGGGCAGGGACATTAACAGGTTTGAGATTTTGGGAGCTCGTGTTATCATCGGATTTGCTCACACCGCAAGTATATCCCCTTTTAGGAAGGATGGAAAAAGATGAAACATTTTTTGGTGGATATTCAATACACCGCACCAATTGAAACAATTGATGAAATTTTGCCCAGCCACCGGGCTTTCTTGCAGGTCGGTTATGAGCAAGGCTATCTTCTTTGCTCTGGCCCCAAAAACCCACGAGTTGGTGGAATCGTCATTGCCCGCGCTGAATCAGAAGAAGAGTTGCGCAATTTCTTCTCGAAAGATCCTTATCAACAGCAAAATGCGGCTCATTATTCATTTATTGAATTCAATCCGGTGAAATTCCAACCCTTTTTAGAAAAATGGGTAGCCGGTCAGTAGCAAGTTGTTGATTTTATTGGAGATGAGATATTCCCAGGCCCAATTTTTCTGCAATCCATTCGGCAATTTGTGCTGAGCCGTTAAGTCGCTCCCGTTCTATTCTGGCAAGGGATAAGATTGGGGGCAGCCGATCCAGCCAGCTGCCATTGTAAAAATCCTGCTCCTCCACTCTCAATCCATTTAATTCGCGTTCCACAAACGCCGCCAAAGGCGATGTTTCCCGGAAGTGATTACGGGGTATATAGAGGTAGGGAACTCCGCTATGATAAGCCTCCGCTATGGTGCTGTACCCCAGTTTTCCCACAACCACATCACTGGCATTGACCAGATCGGGATGATAATAGGGGTGATGATGCGGCAATAATAGCAGATTACCCCATTGTTCATATCGCTCACTTGCGCCGGGGATGACAAAAACAACCTCCGTGAAATTGTGCAGCGGCTGCAATTGTTTAAGCAAATGGGGAATTCCTCCCATTGTGATCAGAACCAGCGGCTGGTGCGGACTCACACTTAAGGATTGTCGCATTTCATCCCGTGGCGTTCTCGGCAGACGTGAGACCGGCTGGGTAACCAGGTGGGCAGGTTTGTATTCACATACCGGTTCGGTCTGGATATGAATGGACGCCATTTCAAACGCCTCTCGAAGCGGCGGAATGAAATCCGTCAAGCGTGGTTCTAAATCAAGGTAACCTTCATAGATCCAATCCCATGTAAAATTTTCTACCAGAATTGATGGGATGTTTGCCCGTTTTGCCGCAGTGATTCCGAGTGGGGAAATGTCACAAAGAATCAGATCGGTTTTTCGTTCTTTCATCAAATTTGCCAGATACTCAACTTTTTGATTCCCAAAAGGTACAAACCCTTTCAGGCGATCAACCGTGCCGGGCAGGTCTTCAACAAATGGCGAATGCTGTACCACGCCTACATCCGTTTCAAAGGCAATGTAATGATATTCCTCGACTTTTAAAGAGTCCTTGAAAAACCACTCCGGAACAGTGGTGATCACATCAAATTGACAATTGGGGATCGTTCGATGAAGCGATTGGATAACTGCAACTGCTCTGGAAGCATGCCCAAACCCATGAGGTGAAATCACTGCACTAATCTTCATATCCCATCCAATATTTGTGCTTTAATCATCAACAAGAATCATTTTACTATATTATTTCTTTATTTTTATAAGTTTATCTTTTTTGTAAAGTTTACCCCAACATCATTTCAAGGACGAACATCTGCCTATGCGCAACTCAAAACACTGGATTACCTCACTCCTCATTGGTTTAGTCCTTTTGTGGAATTTGCAGGCTGCCCTGGTTTTCATAATATATCCTTATCCTTACATTCCATCCTTTCAATTGGAGGGGAATTCCGGCAGGGTTATGGTTCAAGGGTTGGGAATCTTGTTCTTGATGTGGAACATTCCTTATTTCTTTGCCTGTTGGAACCCCTTCCGCTACCGAATTTCACTCATTGAAGCAAACCTCATGCAATTAATAGGTCTGATTGGTGAAACACTCCTCCGAAATTCGCTTCCCCCAAACGAAGTTGTTCTGCGTGCCACCGCCTCCCGCTTTATTCTTTTTGATGGCGCTGGCTTGCTGCTGCTATTAATTGCCCTTTGGATAACCCGTCCCCTAAAATCTCATTCTTCATGATGCGGGGGCACCGGCAGGCGAACGCTCAACCTGCGGATCTGGTCTTTTCCAGCTGGCAGGATGCGTAAAACAGCAATGGTCATGTCATCATTGGGTTCGCCCAAATCCAAACGGATGGCTTGCCCTAAAATTGAATCGGCAATTCGATCTGCGCTGGGATTTTCTTCATCCATGACCGCTTCCAGTGCAGTGCAAATATCCAACCCCAACCCGGAAGATTTCAGTCCAGCGTTGGCAATCCCGTCGGTGTACATGACCACTGTCGTTCCCGGCGTCAAAGTAATTTCAGAAATTAACGGGCGGATATTTCGGGCGGTGCCAATCGGTTGAGTTTCACCTGCCAGGCATTCAATGTGGTTATCCTGAGCGACAAAAATCGGGGTCGGATTATTCCGTGAGAGGACTATTGTCCCGCTTTGCAAATCGGCGCTCAAAATGTTCAAAAATACCGGGTATTGACCATTGCGTTCGGTGTAAAGCAAGTCAGAAGCCGCACGAGCTGCTGCCCCATCCCGAATGCCATCAGCAATCAGACCAATTACTTTGCGGACAACCATGCCTGAGATCATCTTCGCTTCCCGGCCTGAAGTTTGTCCATCGCACATGACCACCGATAAACCCCCATTGGGGCGCTCGATAATCTCCACCGAATCACCACTTTCTAATGATCCGAATTTGGTCGCTTTGGCCACTGCAATTTGTATTTCCATAGCATTGATTTTACAGGTATTTCAACCGTTCGCAAAGGGTGTTGTTCCTTTTTCTGCCAGCAGGAACCATAATTGATCCCCCTGACAGGGTATCCACACCTGCTCAACCTGAAATCCCTGCTGAAGATACCGTTCGGCCCATACGGATTGCATGATTGAATCCCCGGTCGTTTGACGAGTAATGCCAAAAAGCCATCGCAAGAAACGACTATACAAAGAGTTGCCGCCTTGCCTCATCCCCAGCAGGATCACAACCCTCCCTCCATCCTGAAGCACACGCCAGCATTCCTCTATGGTGCTGATATCCAAAGCGTAGGGGGTTGGAAAAGTAGCCACAATCGTTGAAAATGATTCACTTCTAAAGGGTAGATTTTGCGCTATTCCCCGGCATAAACCCAATTGTTGAATGGTGAAACCTGTTTTTTGCAAACGTTCTCTGGCCCGTTGATTCATGAAGCGGCTTTCATCCACCCCAAATATTTTCTTTTCCTGGCTGAGAAAAAATTCCTGTAAGTAGCCGGGGCCAAATCCCAATTCCAGGATCGGATCTCTAGAAATAAAATGAGCGCTATTCAAAACATAATCCTTCCACTTTCCACCGGAAACCAAAACTGCTACCCAATCATAGGCAAAAGCAAATTGATGATAGAGCAAATGGAAAAACCATACCAAAAGGCGGTTCCAGATTTTATACGCCAATCCAACCAGGCTCATTTTTTTCCTTATTTCCTGATTTTCTTTCGGTTCATTTCAATTTGATTTTCCAAAATTATACTGTTCCTACAAAATTCGACACAGGTTTTATTGATTATTATGAAATTATGTTCTATAATAAGGTTATGGACACAACCATCACCAACCTCCACCTTTTGACAGAACAGACCGAGTTTGAACTGGATGAACCTCCCGGCGCTCCACCTGCCTGCTATTCCCCCAAAACCCGCCCGAGAGAGATTCCAGAGATTTTTTGGGCAAAAAAATCTGGGGGTAGTCGCACACCAATCCTCAAAACCCTTTTGACTTCGGCCTGCGAGAAAAATTGCCTGTATTGCCCATTTCGTGCTGGCCGCGATCTGCGCCGGGCTACCTTACAACCCATCGAAATGGCAAAAATTTTTTCTCAAATGTCTGCAGCCGGTCTGGTACAGGGATTGTTTCTCAGTTCCGGAATGGTGGGGGGTGGAATTCGAACCCAGGATAAGATTTTAGATACTGCAGAAATTCTAAGAACAAAATATCAACATCAAGGATATTTACATCTGAAATTAATGCCCGGCGCCGAAAAAGATCAGGTATTGCGCGCATTACAATTAGCCACACGGGTGTCGGTCAATCTGGAAGCCCCAAATCCAGAACGGTTGAAGGATCTTGCCCCACGAAAAAAATTCCAGGAAGAGTTGATGCAACTCCTGCAATGGGCGCAGGAACTTCGCCAAAGCGTGCAGCATTCAACCACAAATGACCGTTTTCCTTCCATTGTCACTCAACTGGTCGTCGGTGCAACAGCGGAAACAGATACAGAAATCCTGCAAACCTCTTTTTACTTATACACGCGCTTAAAGCTAAGCCGCATCTATTATTCGCGCTTTTCCCCCATTCCGGATACCCCTTTAGAAAACCTGCCTCCGGAAAATCCCCTGCGTCCGCTTCGTCTCTATCAGGCCTCCTTTTTAATTCGGGATTACGGCTTTTCCACAAGCGACTTTCAATATACCGAATCGGGTAATTTACCACTTGAACAGGATCCAAAAACGATTTGGGCACAAACTCATCTTCTTCACCAGCCTGTTGAGTTAAACAAAGCCGATTTCCTCCACCTGTTGCGAATACCCGGTATTGGGCCAAAAACAGCCCGCCGAATCGTCCAATTTCGCCGCAATTCAAAAATAAAATCTGAAGTGGAATTGCGACAATTGGGCATTCCCGTTGAGCGGGTTTCTCCCTTTATTCTGCTAAATGGAAGAAAAATAACCAACCAGCCCTCTTTCTGGTGAAATTTGTCCTCAAAAGGGTATATTTATCCACCTTTGTTTTTGGTATAATTTTTATCAGATAATCTGAATTCATTTCTTCCAGCATTCGGGGAAGAGACCAAAACCCAAATTGGCACCGAAGGGGCAAGGCATTATTGTAAATTGCCGAATCTCTCAGGTAAAAGGACCCCGAGTGAATTCTCCTCTGAAAAGCACAACGTGCACCCATGGAGCAAATCTCGAAATTCGGGATGAATCTCACAGGTTTATAACAGAGGACATACCTTTGTCTGGTATGTCCTCTGTGTTTTATCAAATCATCATCCAACAGGAGGTCTCCTATGAATGTTCCAACCAATTTAAAGTATGCCAAAACCGATGAATGGGTGAAAGTAGAGGGCAACATTGCCATCATTGGTGTTTCAGATTACGCCCAATCTCAACTTTCCGATATCGTTTATTTTGAATTCAAAGTGGATCCCGGTGATATGGTCAGCAAAGACCAATCGGTTGCCACACTTGAATCGGTCAAGGCAGCCGCGGATGTCAACGCTCCCGTTTCAGGGAAAGTGCTGGAATTGAACCAATCCCTCACCGACCAGTTTGAAGTCATTAACAACGACCCCTATGGCGCTGCATGGATGTTGAAAATTGAAATGTCCAACCCCGCCGAACTGGATACCTTGATGGATGCGGCCGCTTACGAAGCCTACTGTCAGGAACGAGGTCACTAATGTATACCCCACATACCGATTCCGAGCGGGAGGAGATGCTCAAAGCCATCGGCGTACCTTCCATCGAATCGCTCTTTGAAGATGTCCCTGCCGAGTACCGTTTTCCCAGGCTAAACCTCCCTGAACCATTGTCAGAAATGGAAGTTTCTGCCCAATTGCAGGAACTTGCCAGTATCAATGAAACAACCCGTGATTTGATTTGCTTTCTCGGTGCCGGCGCATATAACCATTATGTTCCTGCAGCGGTGGATTCGATCCTCCGCCGAGGTGAATTCTACACTGCGTACACGCCTTATCAACCCGAAGTTTCTCAGGGCACTCTGCAGGCAATCTTTGAATACCAAAGTCTGATCGCCAACTTAACCGGCATGGATGCTTCCAACGCTTCACATTATGACGGCGCAACCGCCACGGCAGAGGCCGCTGTACTGGCATTTCATCACTTCCGCGGAAAACGCACCCGATTTGTTGTCTCCCCATCGGTCAACCCACAATACCGTGCGGTTGTACGCACCTACATGAACGGTTATGAAAACATTGAAGTCATCGGGGATGAGGCAGGCAATCCGTTTGTTTCACCCCAAGAATTACTACCGCTGATTGATACCAACACCGCCCTGGTTGTGGTTCAGTACCCCGATTTCTTTGGTCGAGTGCAGGACCTGACCGGTTTTGCCCAAAAGGTACACGAAGCCGGCGCCCTGCTGGCTGTGGTTGTCAATCCATTAGCCCTGGCGTTATTCAAAAGCCCCGGCGAAATGGGAGCAGACATTGCTTGCGGTGAAGGTCAACCATTGGGTATACCCCTTTCCTATGGCGGACCCTATCTGGGAATTTTTGCAACCAGAAAAGACTACGTCCGCAAGATGGCCGGCAGACTGATCGGTGAAACTACCGACAAAGAAGGCCGCCGCGGTTATGTGCTGACCCTTACTGCCCGTGAACAGCATATCCGCCGGGAAAAGGCCACTTCTAACATCTGCACCAACCAGGGGTTGATGGCGCTGGCAGCCACCCTCTTCATGAGCCTGCTGGGAAAAACCGGATTACGTCAGGTGGCTGAACTGTGTTATCACAAAGCCCATTACACAGCCCAGCAGATCAACCAGATTCCCGGTTTTGAAGTGGACCTCAAAGCGCCCTTCTTCCACGAATTTGTCGTGAAATGCCCCGATTCCGTGGAAGCGATTAACGAATATTTGCTGGATGATGGTATCCTCGGCGGATACGACCTCAGTAAAGACTACCCGGCTTTGAAAAATCATATGCTGCTGGCAGTCACCGAGATGAACACCCGAGAAGAAATCGAAATCCTGTGTGAGGCTTTGAAGGAGTATTCCCATGACTGAGCCCACAATTTACGAACTTTCATCCCCTGGTCGGGTGGGTGTCCGTTACCCGCAGCCCGATGTACCCCTGTCGGAACTGCCGCAAGAACTGGTGCGAGAGGATTTACCCCTGCCAGAACTTTCAGAATTGAATGTCATCCGTCACTTCATGCACCTTTCCCACCTCAACTACAGTATTGACAGCGGTTTCTACCCCTTGGGTTCCTGCACGATGAAGTACAACCCCAAAATCAATGAGGAAATGGCACGGTTGCCGGGCTTTGCTTTCACCCACCCCCTCCAACCTATTGAAACCGTGCAGGGAAATCTGGCGTTGATGTACGAACTGCAGGAATACTTGAAGGAAATTACCGGGTTTGATGCGGTAACTCTTCAACCGGCCGCCGGAGCGCAGGGAGAATTCACTGGCGTGATGATCATTCGCGCTTATCATAAATCGCGGGGAGATTCAAAACGCACCAAAATTTTGGTGCCCGATTCAGCCCACGGCACCAACCCGGCTACCTCCGCCATGAGCGGATATGAAGTTGTCCACATCCCTTCCGATTCCCGTGGAAACGTAGATATCGAAGCACTGCGAGCAGCCTGTGATGAAACCGTTGCCGGCCTCATGTTGACCAATCCCAATACACTTGGATTGTTCGAGGAACAGGTGGTCGAGGTCAATCGCATCGTTCATCAAGCCGGAGGACTGGTCTATGGCGATGGCGCAAATTTGAATGCCCTTTTGGGGATCGCCCGCCCGGCGGATTTGGGGTTTGACATCATGCACATCAACCTGCACAAAACATTTTCAACCCCGCACGGCGGCGGCGGCCCCGGTTCTGGCCCGGTTGCGGTCAAGGCAGCTTTCAAGGAATTTTTACCCGGCCCAATTGTTGAGGTGCTTGAAGAGGGAGATGAAGAAATGCCGCCCATGTTCGGTTTCTATCAACCCACCCAAAGCATCGGCAGGGTCAAAGCCTTCCACGGTCACTTTGGCATGATGGTACGGGCATATACCTACATTTCCATGCACGGAGCGGAAGGGCTGCGAAAAGTCTCAGAATACGCTGTTTTGAACGCCAACTACTTGCAGGCACGCTTGCGCGGCACATATAAAATCCCTTATGATCGCATCTGCAAGCACGAGTTCGTGGTTGAGGGTGTGTGGGATGATGCCCCGGGGGTTCATGCTTTGGATATTGCCAAGCGGCTGATGGATTACAACTTCCATCCCCCAACCAACTATTTCCCCCTCATTGTTCGGGAAGCCTTAATGATTGAACCGACCGAAACCGAGACCAAACAAACACTCGATCGCTTTGCAGATGTCATGCTCAAAATCGCTGAGGAAGCGCATCAACAACCCGAACTCTTGCATGAAGCACCACACTCCACACCGGTTGGCAGGCTGGATGAGGTTAAAGCTGCCAAAGAACTGGTGCTGTGTTGCTGGTTTCCCGAGCAGGTAAAAAACTAAGCAACGCCGTTTGTACAACTCTACCCCCGCTCCCACAACGAGCGGGGGTTTGTTATAATCATTCCATCCAGAGAATCAGGAGGCACACCATGAAACTCAAAGGATTGAAAATTATCTACCTGATTGGCGAAGGGTTTGAGGATCTCGAATTTTATGTTCCTCTCATGCGACTGCGCGAAGAAGGTGCCGAAGTTGTTGTTGCAGGTGCCAAAGCAAATCAAACTTATATTGGGAAGAACGGTTTACAAGGTAAATCCGAAGTGAGTTTTGAGGATCTTGACCCGGCGAACTATGATGCGATTGTGATTCCCGGTGGCTGGGCACCGGATAAACTGCGCCGCTATGATGCGGTTAAAAAGATGACCCGCTGGTTCTATGAGAATAACAAAATCGTGGCAATGATTTGCCACGCCGGCCTGGTTGGAATCAGTGCGGGTATTGTGCGTGGGCACGAAGCAACCGGCAGCGAAGGCATTAAAGATGATTTATTGAACGCCGGAGCAACCTGGCGGGACGAAGCAGCCTTTCGCAGCGGCAATATCGTTTGGGGCCGGGTGGTTGCCGATATTCCGGATTTCTGCCGCGAATTGGTCAATGCACTTGAGGAATATAGCCAGAAGGTCAACAAAAAGGGATGATCGAAGCGCGGGATTTTTCTGCTAGGCGCAATTTTCCCGGCGAAGTGGGAAACGATTTTGATGTCGTCCTGCGCCGTTATGATGCTATCCAAAAAATTCATCCTCTTTTCTTTGGGTTAATTCTATTCGGGTTGGCCTGGCTTCCAACCCGAATGGAGTGGGAATTCACGCTTGCCTTATGGGGCTTTTTCATGCTGGACTGGTTGATGCTGGCGCTCCTACCGGTCTTTCACCGGTCATTCGGCCCGCCTCAGCCCCCCGCATTTTTACTGGCTTTGATGCGATTGCCGTTTGCGCTTTTGCCTTATCCGGTAAATTTTCTCCTGCAGACTATTGGCAGCCTGCTGGTATTTTATGGCTTTTGGATTGAACCCCATCGCCTTACCCTTGCCCACCAGATTTTGCAAACACCCAAATTGAAGAGCGGCAGCCGACTTCGTGTTCTCCATTTGGGAGACCTGCATGTTGAACGCATTACCCGCCGCGAGAAAAAAATGCAAGAATGGATCAAGCAGCTACGTCCCGATCTCATTTTATTCAGCGGCGACATTCTCAATTTATCCTACAATCGCGACCCTATTGCGCTGGAACATGCGCGCCAGCTCATGGCGGAATGGCAGGCGCCGCTTGGGGTTTATGCCGTCGCCGGCAGTCCGGCAGTGGATTTAGCCGAGATTTTACCGGGGTTTTATAATCAATTGCCCGTTCAATACCTCGCGGAAGAGCAGATTGAACTCAATGTTGACCAACAAAAAATTCACCTGATCGGACTTTCTTGCACACACCGTCCGTTTATTGACGCCCCTCGCCTGGAGAAGTTACTCCCTAAAAACAACCAGAATTTCACCATTCTGCTTTATCACACACCGGATCTGGCTCCCAATGCTGCCAAAACAGCGGTGGATCTACAGCTTTCAGGTCACACCCATGGCGGTCAGGTCAGGCTGCCGTTGATTGGTGCGCTGTTCACCGCCTCGTTATACGGCCGCGCCTTTTCATCCGGGCGCTACCAATTGAACGGCCTGACTCTCTATATTACTCGAGGTATTGGTATGGAGGGCGCAGGAGCGCCGCGTGTGCGCTTCCTTTGCCCTCCTGAAATTACCCTGTGGGAAATTCAAGGCAGCGGCGAGGGCTGATCTACGCCCCCAGTTTAGATTCAACCCAACTGAAAACCTTTTGCAAAGCCTGAGGCAGCAAAGCGGCGTCTTTGCCGCCCGCCTGGGCTAGGTTAGGCCGCCCGCCTCCACCTCCACCGACTACCGAAGCGACAGTTTTGATTAAATCACCAGCATGCCAGCCTTTCTTGACAAGGTCATCACTGATAGCGCCAATGATCAGGGGTTTATCATTTTCCACACTCGCCAAAACAATCACCCCGCTGGTGTATTTTTGACGAAAGCGGTCGCACATCTGCCTTAAGATTTCCGCATCCGCATGGGATAATTGCGCTGCCAGCACCTTGATCCCCTGAATATCCTTTATGGAATTCAGAGACTGCTCAAATTCAGCAGAAACCAGTTGCCGGCGCAATTGTGAAAGTTGATCACGGGCTTCATCAAGCTCCTTCAGCAAAGATTCTGCTTTGTTAGGAACATCTTCCGCGGATGCAGATAAAATTTGCGCTGTTTGTTTCAGAGTCCGCATCCGCCGCTGAACCAGTGCGTAGGCTTCCCGGCCGGTAACCGCTTCAATGCGGCGCACACCTGCCGCCGCACTGCCTTCACTGGTGATAAGGAAAATTCCAATATCACCGGTGTTTTCCACGTGCGTACCGCCGCACAATTCGTAAGACAGAATCTCTTCCTCATCTCCAATCGTTATGGTACGCACCGTTTCGGCATATTTTTCCCCAAATAAGGCCATAGCGCCTTCAGAGATTGCCTCATTGAGTGATTTAAATCGGATGTTAAGACGCATGTCCTCAAAAATGGCACGATTGACACCAGCCTCAATTTGTTCGATCTGTTCAGGGGTTAACGCCTCTGGATGTGTAAAATCAAACCGGAGGCGATCCGGCGCAACCAGAGAACCGGCCTGACGGGCATGTTTTCCCAGTACTGCCTGTAATTCCGCATGCAACAAATGGGTTGCGGTGTGATTGCGCATGATGTCACGCCGCCGCTGTGCATCTACTGCAGCAATTGCCAGATCACCCACTGCCGGCTTGCCGCGAACAACCTCCCCCACATGGGTGATCACTCCGGCGGCCGGTTTACGGGTGTCCTCAACGCGGATTTCCCAACGGGGTTCAGCCACAGAAACAATCGTTCCGGTGTCCGATACCTGCCCGCCGGCTTCCACATAAAAACACGTTGCAGGTAGAATCACTTCTACAACATCACCGGTCATCACTTCCTGCACGGGCTGCCCATCGCGTACCAGCGCCAGCACCTTACCTTCCACTTCCAGCGAGGAATACGGGTCATAATGCACACCTTCTGTTCCCAGTTCTCCGCTGGATTGCAAGGCTTCAAGAATTCCACGGTAAACATCCACATTTTCACCCCCCAAAGGACCAAACGATTTACCCGCGCCCGAAGCCAGGCGGTGTTCTTCCATTGCGCGCGCAAAGCCAGCCTGATCCACCTCCAACCCTTCTTCTAATGCAATATCACGCACCAGTTCCAGCGGTAAACCGTGCGTGGCATACAATTCAAACGCCTTTTCACCATCTAAAACTTTGCCGCCGCTATTCCTGACCGCCTGAAGCAATTCTTCCAAATGCGCCAGTCCCTGCTCTACGGTTCGTTTAAAGCGTTTTTCCTCACGGGTCAGCGCATCCAGAATCGCCTCTCGGTTACGCACCAGTTCGGGGTATGCTTTACCGTAATTTTCGATAACCACATCCGCAACCTGAGCAAGGAAGGGTTCGTCCAACCCGATTTTGCTTCCAAAGCGCGAAGCCCGCCGGATGATCATGCGACATACGTAATTTCTTCCGGTATTGCCCGGCACAACTCCGTCTGCAATCAGAAAAGCCGCCGCGCGTGCATGATCGGCAATCACGCGGTAAGGGGTAATATTGGCATCCCGTTCAGCCTCACTGTGACCGGTCAACTCCCGCACCTTTTCCATGAGCGGGAGAAGCAAATCTGTGCGGTAATTTGAGGGCTTATCTTGCAAAATTGAAACGATTCGCTCCAGGCCCATTCCTGTATCCACATGGCGGGCGGGCAACGGCTCCAGACGGGTGGGGCTTAGCCGGTTGTATTGAATAAACACCAGATTCCACAACTCAAGAAACCGTTTGCAGTTGCCGTTCACCCGGCAGACATGACCCTCTTCGTGCTGGCGGTCGCAATATTCCATGCCGCGATCGTAATGGATCTCGCTGCAGGGGCCGCAGGGACCGGTTTCTGCCATTTCCCAAAAGTTATCTTTACGCCCAAAATAAAGGATATGAGATGGGTCTATGCCGGGTTGCTGCGCCCAGAATTGTGCTGCTTCATCATCGGTTGGGATTTCACCTTTTTCATCTTTGAAACAGGTCGCCCACAGACGCTCTTTTTCAAGACCCCAAACTTCCGTCAGCAACTCCCACGCCCATGATATAGCTTCTTTTTTGTAGTAATCTCCAAACGACCAGTTCCCCAGCATCTCAAAAAAGGTGTGATGCGTATCATCCCGCCCAACATCATCAAGGTCATTATGCTTTCCGGCTACACGCATACACTTTTGAGAATTAACAGCGCGGCTGTAAGGCCTTTGATCCGTCCCAAGGAAAACATCCTTAAACTGCACCATCCCTGCGTTGGTAAACAGCAGAGTCTGGTCACCGCCGGGAACCAGCGATGAGGAAGGGACAAAGGTGTGACCTCGTTCAACAAAAAAGTCAATAAACATTTGTCGAATTTCCGCGCCGCTCCAGTATTTTTTCATAGTTTTGGCTCCAACCCAATGAAATAATTTGAAATGAGGAATGGCTTTGATTATACAGGAACACCGACAAGGAATCAACAATTCACCCGCTAGCCAAAAGCAAAGGGATGTATCCGAATGGATACACCCCCTGCCACAAAGATAGGAGCAATGGGAAAAATTAGCGGGAAACACTCATTTTCAGCAATTTTCCATCTCGGTTAAGGGTTACACGTGCATAATGAACGTGGGTGTGTCCGCCAAAGACAATTTTCTTTTGAAAAATAACCACCCGGCGATTGGTCAATGTATTTCCACGTTCAGTCTCCAATTTACCTTTCTCTCCAGTTCCATTCGGGTCGGCAGCAACCTTCTGCAAGCGATAACGCACTTCCGCCAGGTCCAAACCCGGCAAATAGGCTTCGACCGCAGCCTTGGCTTGTTGCACCAGATCTTCCTTGCTGATGTTCATTTCACCATCACCATTGGCATGGTCACTGACCGTTTTCACCGCCCAATGGGTGCGACTGCGAACAAATTTTTTGGCCTCAACCGGCTGGGAATCGGCATACGCCAGCGGATCACCATATAGAACAAATGAAATCAGGGTCTTTTGATCTTCGCCATCCAGAAAGCCCTGCCTTTTATTCATCTCACGCGCCATAGCAATTTTGGCCTGCACCAATGCATCACCGGCAGAATATCCTTCCGCTATTGCTTTCCAGAATAGGTTTGCCAGCAGGTCTGCACCGACCAGCGGAGGGCTAACTGCACCATAAGCAATGCCAGTCGAGCCAACCACTGCCCTCGTGCCAATTGAAAGAAATCGAAGAGCAAGCGAGGTATTTTCTTCTTTGTCCACAATATATCCGCCGTAACAGGCCTCGCTAAAAACGATGCGCGGCGAATGACCATTTTTGGGCAAGTCAGCCAGAGTCAGGGCAACGGGATATTCCGACCCGTTCCAACTTTCACGCGGATCACGCTGTCCATACCATTCAGCAGTTTCAGATAAACCGTGCAGGTTATAGAAGCCCAAATCGGAGCGCACCAGTTTTTCAGCGTCAAAGGTGCGCGTTTCATGCGGTGGAGAAACCAGAACAGCAGTTTCTGAACTGACCGGTTTAAAACTGGCTACCGAAGAACGTTTCCATACGGCTGCAGTGTAACCAAAACGATCCTTATTTGGCAGTGAGGGCTGCCCCCGCCGAAACAAGAAAATCCAGCGCAACAAATCCAGAATGAGCCGGTCCGGTTTGATGGTCTTTTTGTTTTTTTTGTTCTTCAGATGATATTGAACCGCATTGCGCAATTGCTGAAGAAGCAGACCCGCATCACTGCCCTTTTCACCGGGCAGCCGGCCGACCGGCCACTCAGGGATAAAGTAATTCGAATCCAGCGTGCTGTATGGATTATCAGAGAGCACCTCTTCATCCGAGTCGTCCGTCGGGTTTGGCAGACGGTGAAATGGAACGACATCCGGGCCGCCGACAATCAACAAAGCCCCGATCCGCCCGCCCTTTTTTGCCAACGCCTGATCCAAATCTGCCAGCGAAAGCTTCATTTTCCAGGGATCATTTCCGGAAATCGTGGACATCCCCAATTTACCGGTACACTCAAGATCGTCCGGGTAAAAGACAATCGCGCCCCACCCCGCCCGCTGACGAATGGCTTCTGCCAAACGACTCATCTCCTGATTCAGCACCTGTGCTGTCTGTTCACCATATTTTGCACGCAGACCGCTGCGGGAAGAAAAAATTACATAAATTGGGAAGCGTCCATCCGCTTTTACGATCCCCGGAGACTTGAGACTTTTGGCAAGTTTTTCAAATTCCTGTTCGGTTTCCTTCAACCATGCCGGTGTCTTTTTCTGCAGCCGTTCAAAGCGGGGAGAATCAATTTCCTGCCCATGTTCTGGTGATTTGCTTTCAGATTGATTTTCAGGGTTATGGCTATGCGCAGTTTCTTTTTCCTCTTCTAATTCAAATGTTTCTTTTTCTTCTTCCACAGGCTGCTTTTGCCCCACCTCCGGCAGTTCACCGCCCGCAGCGGCCAGGCGATTCCAGCCCAATTTACCGGCAATTCCTGCCGGAATTGGCACGCCGAATGAAATTTCATGTCGAACCGGCCACAACGGCAAATAGGGATGATTTTCACCCCACCAGCGTTTACTCACCTGTCCGGTAGAATCTTCTGCTGCACATTGATGCAGCAATTGCACAGCCTCAGTTTCGCTTCCGGCGATCAATTGCCCTTCTGCTAACCCCAGCCGAAAGACCAAACACTCCGGCCAGCGCTGATGATACAATTCGCAAAACCGCAGCACACCCGCAGAATCGCCGAACAGTCGCAGCAATTTTATATGGTAAATGGCTGCAAGTATCTCATCCTGGTTCAATGCAAGGGCCTGATAAATGTTTACCTCGGCCGTTGACAGGTCATTTTCCTGCAACGCCTTGTGAGCATTCCGTAAAATAATCGCCCAACCCGGCATGGATTGCGAAACATCCAGTCGTTCTCCCAGAATATATACCCGGATGGTGGTCGTTTTAGCCTGCTCATCATTGATCCGGGCATACCAGGCAGCAAGCAGTTTTTGTGCGCGCAAATCCTCCGGATCAAGACGGGCTATTTTCTCCAGTATGGTAATGGCTTGAGCAATTTTATTCTCGTGAAAAAACAATTCACCCAGAAGGATGTTGACCTCCAGGTCGCCGGGATAAGCCGTTAACCAGGAAAGGATAAGCTGGCGGGCAAAACGCAATTCGCCGCTTTCAAAGGCACTTTCGATTAACAAAAGTGCCGTGCCGCGATTAAGTCTTCCTTTCGCAATAAGTGCTGCATCTCCAAGATCGTTTCGCTCTACAGGCATGATTTTGCCTCCTGTCCGTGATGAACCAGATTGAGTGCAATGATTGCGCCAAGTTGGCGGCGAATGTTGACATCCTCAGGAGCCAGTTCGGCTGCTTTTCGGAGCATGACTTCAGCCCCCGGATAGTCTTTCCCATCGCGCAAGACCAGCGCCGAATAGTAATAAGGACGATAATCTTGTGAATTGATCTGAATAGCCTGTTGATAGATCTCCAGCGCTTTACTGAATTCCCGTCGGCCACTGTACACCTCGGCCAGTTTCAGATAGGTTTCCAAATGGCTGGGCTGCAGCCGAACGGCTTCACTGAGATGAAAGACTGCTCGATCCAGTTGCCCCTGATCCTTGAATACGTCAGCCAGCAGGCGGTGAATCTCCACATTTTGCGGATTGAGTTTCAATGCCTGCAAGGCGCTTTGTTCCGCCAGTTTAATTTTTCCCGTTTTCATACAGGTTTGAGCAAAGTACCACAAAATTTGCTCATTCTGGGGGTATTCAACAACCAGCTTTTGCAGCAAATCCTGCGCCGCTGATGCTCCCTGTAATTCCCCAATCAGGCGTGCACGCTCAAACTTTAATTCCCACTCTGAAGGGATCTCTTCAATCGCCCGGTTGAGTTCCGTCAGGGCATCTCGCAGTTGACCCTGTCGAATCAGGATTTTCACCGCCAGTAAGCGCGTACCCGCTTCAAATGGAGCGACTTTTTCAGCCTGCCGCGTAAAATACAAGGCTTTATTTTCATCACCCAATCGTAAAGCGATTTCTCCGGCGGTTATCCACGCTTTACCATTGGTTTCATCCAATTCAGTTGCTTTTTCGGCTGCCCTCAAGGCTGCTTTATCATCACCACACCCTTTTAGGCCCATCGCCAAAAGCAGCCACACTTCACTTCGTTCCGCATATGAACCGATTACACTCTGCAGCAACTGAACCGCCTGATCGGCATAACCATGTTCTAAATCATGCTGCACAAGGCGTATTAGCAATTCATAATCATTCGGATTCAACTGGAACGCTTTTTCAAGGTGCTGGCCACAGATTTCTGTTTCTCCACATCGCTCAGCGAGATCGGCAGCCCATATATGCCAATTGATTTCATTGCCCCAAATACCGAGCGCTACCTCAATCGCCTCAAATGCCTGTGCATAATCCTCGTTCTTCTGGGCAATTCTGGCCAAAACGGCTTGATAGACGGGATGGAAAGGCGCCTGTTCCACTGCGCTACGAGCAAAATCTAAGGCTCGCTGGCTGTCTTCCTCTTCCCAAACCAGCGCCGCCAGCACTTGCACCAGGGGATGTTGTCGCCAAATTTCAGCCATTTGCATCGCACCGGTGGGGTTATTACCACGTAAATGTGCCTCTACAAGCCACGCGAAATCCTCGTCTGTTAGGGCAAAAGAGCTCAAATCCCGAATGTGCTGATGATCAGCGTGGAGCAAAGCCTCTGCCCGCGCCATCCAGTGATCCAACGACCGTGCACGGGTCAGCAGGCCGGCCTTTTCGAGTAATTCTTTGGCCTGTTGCTGTACCGCGGCGAATTTGTTTGACTTGAGAGCATGGTTAACCACTCCCAAAACCTGCAACAGCCTTTGCCATTCCAGTCCACGAATCAAACCGCGCGCTAAGCTGAGGTAAGCAATGGGTTCATTTTCATGCTCTTGAAGGTATTTTTCGGCTAGTTGCAACCCCCGCTGCCAATCCAACAAGTCAAAAGCAGTTTCTGCCAGGGTAAGCAGCACACCGGCCAACCACTCCTTCCTTTCGGGGAGATTGGTTTCCGCCTCTACATCACTCCAGACCTGTTGGAATTCACTCATTGCATCCGCAAATTTACCCATTTTGGCTTTCAAACGGCTGCGGACGGCTTTCAAGTGAAGATGTTGTGGTTTATGCGCCAATCCCCTCTGGATAGTCTTCTCCGCTTCCCCAAAATTGCCAGCTTCAATATAGTTTTCCGCCTGAAATGCGTGTAAACTTGCCAGCCATTCTGCTTCTTCCTCGCTGGTAAAGCTGGTGAAGCACCCTGCAGAGTGATTTTGCTCAACCACATCTGTAATTCGACCCAACCGCTCGGGTTGAAGCAACCGGTGGGCCAGACTGGCAACCTGAAATGCCATTTCCAATGAGGTCGGGCAAAGTTGCAGGGCACTCTCGGCATGATAGAGCGCCAGATTTAATTCACCCGATTCAACACATAACGGAACAAAAAAGCGATGAACCGAGTATGCGGTTGGCTGTTCATACCCCCAGATTTGGCTGTCTGCTAATGCTTCATCGGTTAGTGACCCCTCTGGCTGGCTTTCACAAATCCGCAAAGCCTTTTCCAGAGAAGCAATCGCTGCCTGAGGGCGCTGCATCCATTTTTGTATTTCACTTTGCAATATATAAGCCTCGGCGGCGTTGGGATTGATCATGAGAGCCGTTTGTAATGCCTGGTTGGCTGCCTCAACCTCCCCGGCCCGCCAATGCAGCAGAGCCAGATGAAAATGCTGGAAATAATTCGGTGCAACCATCAAACGGATGGCCTTTTCTAAAGCCTCTCTGGTCAGTTCCAAATCCCCGATTTTAAGCGCAATCTCAGCAATGGTTTCCAATTGATCCGGCATAATACTTTCAATGCACAACAACCGCTTCAATTCTTCGCCCGCAGCCGCTTCTTTCCCAATTTTCATCCACAGTTTAGCCAGTTTCAAAGCATAGCCAACTTCCTGTGGATAGAGTTGTGTCAAGGTCTGAGCAGCTTCGATACTCTGCTCGGTTTCGTTCAATCGCTCCATTAAGTCCGCAAACCAAATCAAAGAATCCACATTGTTTGGTTGTAGCTTCCTGACCTGTTGTGCGACTTCATAAGCCGACTCAAGCAGGTTTAGCCGGCAGTACACTTCTGCCAACAGCTGCTTGACCTCCATATTTTCGGGACGAGCCTGACTGGCGTTTTGTAACGCAGCCAGAGCCATTTCATTCTCACCAGAATGAAATGCAATTAATCCAAGACCGGATTGAATTCTCCAATGCCATTCTGGTAAATTGGCCTGTTCACTTTCAATCAACCGTTGAAATCCAGCTAAGGCTTGATCCCACTCCTGTAAAACCAAATGAATTTCGGACTTCAGTAAAAGCGCTTCAAAATGATCGGGGACTTCTTTCAAGACGCGCTGCAGTGCCTTTTGGGCCTTTACCAATAACCCAACAGGCAAGTTTTGATGCGCCAGTTGCCGTTTTAACTCAATTCCATTCAACAGCACTTTTGCATATTCCACAAACCATGCTGGGTTTGCGCCTTCAAATTGCAGAGCCACTTCTAGTACAGAAAGACCTTCCTCCATTTCTCCGTCTCGAAGTAATATTCCGGCATGTTCATAAGCCAGCTGCGGATGAGCCGGCCATTTCAAACGAGCAGTTTCCGCAACTTCCAGCGCCTCTTTATCATGTCCAAGCGAGACCAGGGCTTGAATCAAAGCCAACGCCACCTCATCAGATTCGGGCGCTAAGCGGGCAGACTGTTTCAAATAGGGCAGCGCCTCAGCAGATAATCCGTTCGCCAGACAGGCCTTGCCCAATGCCAGATGCAATTCCGCGGAGTCGGGCACATTCAATAAAGCTGCCCGTAAGGTTTCCAATGCCCGTTGAGGTTCTCCGGTTTGGGTGTACAAATGAGCAAGTTCAAGCCATGGTCTGGCATCTTCCGGCGTGAGCAAGGTGGCTTTACTCAAGCTGGCATGGGCTTCTTCCAGTTTTCCCTGACCAAATTGAGCCAATCCCAGTAAGGTGTAAGCTCTACCCTGTTCATCATCTTTTTCAATGATTCTCTGGCAGGTCTGCACCGCAAGCTCAAAATTCTTTCCTCCAATGGCACAGGTGACCAGGTTCAACTGGTCTTCAATGGACGAATCACCAAAACGATCGAGGATTTCCCGACGGATATTCAGGGCTGATTCCCAATCATTGCGCTCCTCAAGAATTTTTGCATACGTCCGATAGTGTTCCGGGTCCATCTCTTCTAACAAAATGGCTTCCCGAATGAGCTGGATTGCAGTGTCATCCTGACCCAAGCGGTGAGCAAGTTGGGCAGTCCATGTTAGCAGGGAAACATCCTTCACCCGCTGTTGAAGATAAATTTGAGCCACTTCAAGCGCTTCCTGATACAAACTCAGGTTTTCCAGAATTTCCAGCAATTCGAAGGGACTGTAGTCGAAAACAAACTGGCCGCCCGGTAATATCTCCTCATTTTGTTGCTGTTTCAACCACTCCCGGATCGCCTCTTTGACCACTCCTCGTTTCCCCTGTTTTTCTCCCAGCGAGGCATCTTTTCCCTTCATGAACACCTGAACAAGGAGGGGTAAATTAGAATCGCTCAACCGCCGTAAAAGAGAAAGCGGAGGTTTGAGCCACACGGCTTCCTCCATCAAAGTTTCTGGCAGGGGCTGAGAACTGAGCAAAGGCTCAATTTCATCCCACAACATCTCGGTTATTTTGGGATCAGGGTTTACAATCGAAATCAATTGGAGAGTTGTTCCACCCAACCAATGCTGCAACAAATTTTTTGAACGACTCAAGAACAATTCCGATTGAGCGGGATGACCGGCAATCTGATGCAGGGTGGCCGTCCATTGCAACTCCAAAGCCTCTCCAGCCAGCTCGACCCACGATTTTTGGTGGAGTGAATCCAAATCAAAACCGGACAAACTGCCCGTTTTCAAACGACCCTCCCGCAAAATCTGATTAGCCAACCACCCAGCCAGTTCAGATTCATCGTATCTCTTCAAAAATACCAGCCATTCAACCTGTAGAGGTAGCGGTATCTCTGCAATCATCATTGCAAACAAACGTTTGGTTTCTTCTTCCCCCAAAGGATTACCCAGCAGAATGTGAGTGATCCATGCTTTGGAAAGGGAAAAATCTTCTTTGCTCAGCAAGGCTTTCAGCAAGTCTTCCTGATCCGGCGTCATCCCAAACAGGCACAACAGCGGTGTCTTCCACAAATCAATCAAAGCATTTTTACTTTTTAGATTGAAGGACTTCATTTCATCCATCAACCCCACCCATGTTTGGGTCTTACGCCTTCGCTCGCGCAAAGCCAGCGCAATCAAACCCGCTTCTCGCAGATCATGAGGTTTTGAGGTATTGCGCAATAGATTTTCAAAGGTTTCTAACGCCTTTTTTCGGATGGAGGGCTCCACAGAAGGAAAATGATCGCCTTGCAGCGCAGCCAGATCCATGCGGCTGTTCAAAATTCTCAAAGCAAGGTTTGCCGGCTGCCATAACTCTGCAGACCGAAGATTGCTGGCTAACCCACTTATTGTTGAGGGTTGCTGAAGGGCTTCCCAAACCAGAGAGTCTCTTTTTAATGCTGAAAACACAACCGGCACTTCCTCCAGCGGCAAACAGGTTCTCAATAATTCAAGAAGATCTGCTGATGGCATAGGGAGCTCCTTATAATCAATTTCGGAAAAGTTGGGGGTTGGTGAAAGGCTATTGGATTTGGAAGGCAAGCCCAAAGGCTGCCGCAATCATTAACATACCGGCAATGACCAGAAATACTCCAATGCCTGCAGATGTGCGAACCAGCTGGTTGAGTGATTCGACCAGACTGGAAGCGTTACCCACCAGTCCAGCAATTTCTTCAGCAATCCCTTTTTGCGCCAGTCGGGCAGTTTGTTCAGCGATTCGCTTGATTTCTCCGCCCAGAACCCGACTGACCAGCACAATCACGCCGATTAACCACATGATTACACCCAACGCAAGGGCTACCCCGGCTGTGGTCAGCAAGAAATCGTTTTTGGTCATTTCAAAAATCATCATACCCTTCCTCCCATG